>JBBSQZ010000252.1:0-4664 GCA_038243565.1 Rhodothermales bacterium
GAGTCGGTCCGCGAAGCGGTGCGCGGCGTACGCGCGGTGTTTCACGTCGCGGGTGTCGTCGCGATGGGCGCGGCCGAGCGGCGCCTCGTGTGGGACGTCAACGCGCGCGGGTCGGCGCACGTCGTCAACGCGTGTCTGGCCGAGGGCGTCGAGGCGCTCGTGCACACGTCGAGCATCGCGGCGCTCGGGCGCCCCGAGGCGGGCGGCGTGCTGGACGAGACGGCGGTCTGGCGGCCGTCGCGGGCCAACACGGCGTACGCCGAGAGCAAGCGCGGCGGCGAGCGCGAGGCGCTCCGCGGCGCCGCCGAAGGGCTCCACGCGGTCGTGCTGAACCCCGCGCTCGTGTTCGGTCCGGGCCGGGCGGACGAGGGGACGAACCAGCTCGTCGCGCGCGTCGCGGCCGGGCGCGTGCCCGCCGCCCCGCCCGGCGGCACGGCCGTCGTGGACGTCGAGGACGTGGCTGCGGCGCACGTCGCGGCGTGGAAGAAGGGCGCGAGCGGCGAGCGCTACATCCTGGCCGCGGAGTCGCTGCTGTGGACCGACCTCCTCGCGGCGCTCGCGCACGCGTTCGGCGTCGTGGCGCCGCGGCGCGTCGCGCCCGCGTGGGCGCTGTGGGCGGCCGGCGCGGCGTCCGAGGCGCTCCAGGCGCTCGGCGGGCCCGCGGCCGGGCTCACGCGCGACGGCGCGCGGGCGGCAGCGGGGACGTTCGTCTACAGTTCCGGTAAGGCGCGGCGCGAGTTGGGCGTCGCGTTCCGGCCCTTCGCCGAGACGGCGGCACGCCTCGCGGGAAAGACCCCCTGACCGCGCGGGCGCATGTCGAGGAAAAGCTAGTGGGTCGGTTGTCAAAGCCGCAGCCATTGGTCGAGCGCTGACGGGACACGCCGGACCGGCCGCCGCGTGACCGCACCCGACCCGCCGAGCGCGTGCCGACGCTCGCGGCTACGACGGCGGCGCAGCGCACGCTTACCGCCCCACTCGAAGGCCGTCGGGTGCGCGTTCCAGCCCCGAGCCGTCGCTTCGAGCGCCTCGGTGATCTCCGCCGGCGTCTGCGGATGCTGCCCGCCGAGGCCGCGGCGGATCAAGATCCGCTGGATCGACTCCGCCATGTTCAACCACGATCCGCCGAGCGGCGTGTAGAGCGGCATCACCCCGTGCGAGACCAGCCACCGCACCAGCGACGGCGTCTTGTGGCCCGTCAGGTTGTCGAGCACCAGCAGCGACCGCAGCGGCGGCACCTCCGCGGACAGCGTAAACGGCAGCGTGAGCCCTTGCTGCCACCGCAGCCACGCCGGCCGGTGCGCCGTCGATGCCGGCTCGGCAGGCCCGAGCATCTCGGTGATCTGCTGTTCGATCCACGGATGCAGCACCGCGTTGGTGCAACTCTGCGTCCCGAAGACCCGCACCTGCCCGCTCGCCGGGCGGAAGAGCGTGAGCAGCTTCGCCGTTCCGTTGCGGACGTACTCGTGGGGCACGCGTGCCGGCTCGGTCTCGGGCTGCCAACTCTGCCCCGGATACGGGACCGTCTGGAACGGACCGGCCTCGTCCTCGCACAGCACGGTCAGTCCCATCGCCTCGCCGAGCGTGTAGGCGTCCTCGATCAACTTTTTTTGGGTGCCGCGTCGGGGTCGGTCACGGTGACGAGCCCGGCCTTGCGCTTGCGGACGGCCGTCCCGGTCGGGCACCACGTCCGGTCGCGCTGCCACGAGTAGCCGGCTGCGTGGAGCACCATCAGGACCGTGTGGGTGCTGACGGCTGGCAAGCCGTCGGGCGCACGGCGGAGCGCGTCGCGCAGCGTCACGAGCGACCACGTGGCCGTGCCGTCGGCTTCGCAGTCGGGCGCACGCTCGAACTCGGCGAGGATGCGCGCGCGGTCCTCATCGGAATAGGTCGGCGGCCGACCGGTGCTCGTGCGCGGTGCCAGCGCGGCGATCCCCTCTTCGTTGAAGCGTGCGACGAGGTGCCCGACCGCGTCGCCGCTCTTGCGTCCGACGCGGCGGGCCGCTTCCGAGAACGAGGCGCCGGTGCTGACTTCGAGCAGCGCCTTGGCGCGGGTGACATGCTCCGCGGGCTCGGAGCGGCTGCGACTGATGGCGGCGAGCGCATCGCGCTCGGTGTCGGAGAGGGTGCGGAGCGGATGTTCAGGTCGTCGCGACATGGCGGAGTGGCTCGGTCGAGCGAGCGTACGCCACGCCGCGCCGATTGGCAACCGCTATGTCAACCGACCCACTAGGCCTTTCGGTTGCCTGCGCAGTCTGTCCCCCTTGAAGCGGGGACAGCTCAGATCTCGCCCGTCTGGACCACCAAGGCGCGGCGACGAGGCGCAGTGACGAGGCGAGACGCCAGATCAGAGCGCCGCGCGAAGCTGTCCCCGATTCGAGGGGGCAGGCGAGCCGCGCGACGCCGGCGCCTTGCCGCAGCACGACATGCACGCGGCGAGACAGGGGGTCTCAAGCCAGCCGAGCGCGCCGCGGCATTTCTCCATCCCTCATCTCCGGTCCCCCATGCCGGATCCCGCCGGGCGCTATCTTGCCGGCCGCGCGCCTGCCGAGGGCCGCGTCCTCCCCCGAGCGCCTCCGATTATGGGCAAGGTCATCGCCGTCGCGAATCAGAAAGGCGGGGTCGGCAAGACCACGACGGCGGTCAACCTCGCGGCCAGCCTCGCGGCCACCGAGCACCCGACGCTGCTCATCGACACCGACCCGCAGGCCAACGGCTCGTCGTCCGTCGGCGTCGAGAGCCGGACCGTCGCGTCGTCCGTCTACGACGTCCTCACGGGCGCGGTCAGCATCGAGGACGCGGCGCTGCACACCGAGATGCCGTTCCTCGACGTCGTCCCGAGCCACATCAACCTCGTCGGGGCGGAGATCGAGATGATCGACCTCTTCGAGCGCGAGCGGGTCCTCAAGAAGGCGCTCCAGCGCGCGCGGCAGACGTACAGCTTCATCGTCATCGACTGCCCGCCGAGCCTCGGCCTGCTGACGCTCAACGCGCTCACGGCCGCAGACTCCGTCCTGATCCCGGTCCAGACCGAGTACTTCGCGCTCGAAGGGCTCGGGCAGCTGCTGAACACGATCAAGATCGTGCGGCAGCACCTCAACCCGGACCTCGAGATCGAGGGCGTCTTGCTGACGATGGTCGACGGCCGGCTGCGCCTCTCGAACCAGGTCGCCGCCGAGGTCCGGCGCTACTTCGGCGACCGCGTCTTCGAGGCCGTCGTCGTGCGGAACGTGCGCGTGAGCGAGGCGCCGAGCTTCGGCAAGCCGGTTCTTTTGTACGACGCCGTCTCGGCGGGGACGCGCAACTACATGGCGCTCGCGGGCGAGGTGCTGCGCAACAACCAGCGCTACCTCTCGGCGCAGGAGACGACGGAGCCTGCCGCCCCGCCGGCACCCGCTCCGGCACCTGCTCCGGTCGAGGCGCGCGCGGCCGAGCCAGTCCGCCTGCCGACCCTCGACCCGCCACGCCCGCCCGCTGCGCCGCCGCCTGCTGCGCCTACAGATTCGGGCGACGGCTCCGGCCGCGCCGGCCGGATCGTCCTCGCCTCGCGCGCGACGCCCGGCACGCGCCCCGACGCTGCGCCGCCCGCCGGCGACGGCGCCTCGGACGCCCGCGCCGCCCGCGCCGACGACCGCCCGCGCCCCGACGCCGACGCCCCCTCTCTCTGACGCTCCGCATGGCAACGCCCAAATCCGCACTCGGCAAAGGCCTCTCGGCCCTCCTCCCGCAGACGTCCGCCCCGGACGACGACGGCGACGAGACGGGCTCGCGCACGCGCCTGTACAACTTCGAGGAGCGCCGCCGCCTCGCCGGCCGCGTCGCCGAGCTCGAGCTCGAGGCCATCCGCCCGAACCCGTACCAGCCGCGCAAGGACTTCGACGAGACCGCCCTCGACGAGCTCGCCACGTCGATCCGCCAGCTCGGCATCATCCAGCCGCTGACGGTCCGCGCCCTCGGCGACGGCCGCTACGAGCTCATCTCGGGCGAGCGCCGCCTCCGCGCCTCGCGCCGGGCCGGCCTCAAGCGCGTGCCGGCGTACGTCCGCGAGGCCGACACCGAGGAGATGCTCGAGATGGCCATCGTCGAGAACGTCCAGCGCGAGGACCTCAACCCGGTCGAGGTCGCCATCGGCTACCAGCGCCTCATGGAGGAGGTCGGGCTGACGCAGGAGCAGGTCGCGGACAAGGTCGGCAAGAGCCGGCCCGCCATCGCCAACGTGCTGCGCCTCTTGAAGCTGCCGCCGCGCGTGCAGGCCAGCCTCCGCGACGGCTCGCTCTCGCCGGGCCACGCCCGCGCCCTCGTGACGGTCGAGCACGAGGACGACCAGATCGCGCTCCTGCGCGCCGTCCTGGACGACGGCCTCTCGGTCCGTGAGGTCGAGCGCCGCGTCCGCGACCTCCGCCACCCCGAGGCGCCCGCTGAGATCGAGACGCCCGCCTCGGGCGACGGCGCCGCGGCGGCGGCCGAGGCGCCCAACGCCGGTCCTGCTCTTTCTCAACGCGAGCGCCTCGAGGTCGAGGGCATCGAGAACCGCCTCCGCGCGGCCGTCGCGAGCCAGGTCGCCATCCGCCACCGCGCCGACGGCTCGGGCAAGATCGAGATCGCGTACTACTCCGCGGCGGACCTCGAGCGCGTCGTGGACCTGCTCACCGGGCGGTGAACCGGGC
>JBBSQZ010000253.1:0-4632 GCA_038243565.1 Rhodothermales bacterium
GCGCGGGTACCACTGCGCGATCGCGTAGACGGTGCCCTCCGCCGTCTCCATCCGGCCCATGCGCGGCGTCCGGTTGCCCGGGACGAGGAAGGCGTACGGGATCTCGACCGTCACCTTTCCGCCGTTGGCGGCGACGGGCGTGGGCAGGTCGATCCGCATCCGCGTGTCGGTGACGACCGGCGTCACGGGCCGGCCGCCGGCCATCACGTTGCCGATGCGGAAGCCCTGGCCGGGCTGGATGGTCGAGCCCGCGCGGTAGCCGGCGCCTGTCGCGCCGCGCGCCTCGGGCGTGAACAGGTTCTGCTCGAGGTGGAACCAGAGGAAGGCGAGCGCCTCGGGGCTGTTGTTGGTGTACTCGAGGCGGACCGTGCCGGTCACCTCGTGGGCGACGGTGTCGAGGCGCGCCTCGATGCGGTAGTCGTTGCGGTTCTGCCAGTAGTTCGGCCCCGGCCGGCCGTCCGCGGCGCGGTAGACGTTGGGCGTCGGCAGCGGGAGCGGCGCGAAGATGGAGTCGTTGGTCGCGGCGAGGCGCGCGGGCGCGCCCTGCGCGAAGGCCGGGGCAGCCGTGAGCAGCGCGACGAGGAGCGTGAGCGGTCGGGTCATCGGGTCGGGGAAAAGAGAGCGGGTGCCATCCGGGGAGGGAGGGCGCGGCAAGCCGTGCCCGTACGGCAGAAGGTGCCGGTAGGCACGGCTTGCCGTGCCCGCGGCCGAATGCGCGGCGCCGGAGCACGGCGCCGCGGCGTCAGAAGGGCAGGTCGTCGTTGGAGCGGTCGTCGTCCGGCATCACGCCCGTCGGGTCCAGGCGCGCCTCGACGGGCGTGCGGCCGTTGAGCATCACGCGCGCCGTGCCGGGGCCGTTCACGAACGCCTCGACGGGGACGACGACGCGCTCGGCGGAGCCGTCCGAGAAGCGGAACTCGACCGTTGCGGGGAAGACGAGCGGCAGGCGGTTCTCGACCGTCGCCGTCGCCATGTCGCCCTCGACGCGGACGCCGGCGAGCGCGGCGTCGTAGCGGTCGGTGCTGTAGAACCAGCCGCGCCAGAACCATCCGAGGTCCTCACCGGCGACGTCCTCGACGGTCCGGAAGAAGTCGGCGGGCTGCGGGTGCTTGTAGGCCCAGCGGCGGATGTACGTCTTGAAGGCAGCGTCCATGCGCTCCGGGCCGAGGATGACGTCGTGGAGCAGCATCAGGCCCTTGCCGGGCTTGCGGTACGCGAGCCAGCCGAGCGCCTCGGACCGGATGCGGTCCGGGTAGGTCATCATGGGCTGGTCGGCGGAGTACGGCAGGCGCGCGAAGCCGGCCGCGGCGTCGCCAGTCGTCAGGCGTCGGACCCGCGTCGAGTCGCCGAGGCCGGTGAAGGGCAGCGTGCGGTCCTCGTTCTGGTCGTAGAAGGCCGTGTTCGAGACGGTGTTGAGGTACGTGTTGAAGCCCTCGTCCATCCACGCGTAGCGCCGCTCGTCACTTCCGACGATCATCGGAAACCAGTTGTGGCCGAGCTCGTGGTCGATGACGCCGAAGAGGCTCTGGCCGCGCGCGGTGATGCCCGAGAACTGGAACATCGGGTACTCCATCCCGCCGACGACGCCGCCGACGGAGATCGCGACGGGGTACGGGTACGGGTACCACTGGCTGTTGTTGAGGATCGAGGCGCGGCTGTAGCGCGTCGCCTCCTCCCAGCCCGGGGTGGCGGGATCCGCGGAGATGCCCTCGGCGGGGTACGCGCTCTGGATGAACACGTCGTGCACGTCGCCGTCGTCCTGCCGGATGGCGGCGTTGGCGGCGTCGTAGATGAACGACGTGGACGCGGCCCACGCCACGTCGCGGACGTTCTCGGCGCGGAAGCGCCACGTCGTCATGCCGGAGCGGGCCGCGCTGGCGGCGGGCGTGCCGACCTCGCCGGGCTCGACGATGCGGACGCGGCTCGTCGAGCGCCGCGCGCGCGCCAGCCGGTCGCGCTGCTCAGCCGTGAACAGGTCGGCCTCGTTGAGGAGCGCGCCCGTGCCGACGACCGTCATCTCGGCCGGGACGGTGATCTCGTAGTCGAAGTCGCCGTAGCCGAGGTAGAACTCGCCCTGGCCGAGGTAGGGCAGCGTGTTCCAGCCCGAGACGTCGTCGTAGACGGCGACGCGCGGGTACCACTGCGCGATCTCGTAGACCGTCCCCTGAGCGGCGGGGAAGCGGCCCATCCGGTCGGCGCCGTACTCGGGCACGACGAACGAGTAGTCCATCGTGACCTCGACGCGGCCGCCTTTGGCGGCGACGGGCGCCGGCAGGTCGAGGCGCATCCGGGTGTCGTCCACGACCGGCGTCACGGGCGTGCCGCCGACGCGGACGGTGCCGAGGCGGAAGCCGCCCTCGGGGAACGAGCCGCGCCAGCGGCTGTCCGGCGGCGTCCGCCGCGCGCCGCGGCTGTCGGGCGCGAAGAGGTTCTGCTCGAGGTACATCCAGAGGTACGGCAGCGCCTCGGGGCTGTCGTTGGTGTACGTCAGCGTGACGGTCCCGGTCACGGTGTTCGTCGCCGGGTCGAGGCGCGCGGCGATGTGGTAGTCGTTGCGGTTCTGCCAGTAATCCGGGCCGGGCCGGCCGTCGCCGTCCCGGTAGGCGTTAGGCGTCGGCAGGTCGAGGCGGGCGAAGGCCGGGTTGGGCTGCTGCGCGGCCGCCGGGAGGGCGAGGAGCAGCGCGAGGGCGACGAGGAGCGTGCGGGTCATGCGGCGGTGGCTCGGTGTGCTAGAAAATACGCAGGCGAAAAACGGGTGAGCGGCACGGCGTCCCGTGCCGGGCGAGGCGCCGTGTCCGTTGAGACGCGTCTAAAGGACGCGCGCCCGCCCGGATCGGGTCCGGACGGGCGCGCAGGGGACGACAGGGCGCCATCACGCGCTCTGGCAGGCGGTGGCGAACGTCTCGATGAGCGTCCGGTTGAAGGCCGGCAGGTCGTCCGGCTTGCGGCTCGTGACGAACGTCGAGGCGCTGGAGTCGTCCACGTGGACCTGCTCGTCGACCCACGTCGCGCCGGCGTTCTTGAGGTCCGTCTGGATCGACGGGTACGACGTCATCGTGCGGCCGTCCACGACGCCGGCCTCGATCATCGTCCACGGCCCGTGGCAGATGGCGCCGACGGGCTTTCCGGCGTCGACGAACGCTTTGACGAAGGCGACGGCGGCGTCGTCCACGCGCAGCTTGTCGGGGTTCATCTGGCCGCCGGGCAGGACGAGCGCGTCGTAGTCGTCCACGGACGCGTTCTTGACCGTCTCGTCGACGCTGACCGAGTCGCCCCAGTCGTCCTCGTCCCAGCCCTTGATGCTCCCGGGCTTCAGCGAGACGATGTGGACGGTGGCGCCGGCGCCTTTGAGGGCGTCGCGGGGCGAGACGAGCTCGGACTGCTCGAAGCCGTCGGTGGCGAGGATGGCGACGGCGAGGCCGTCGAGTGTTTTGTCTGCCACGATGGGAGAGAGGAGAGGGGGCTGTGGTTCGCGCGCGGCGCCGCGGCGGTTCCGAGGCGCGGGCGCCTCGAGGGAACGCCCGAGGCGCCGGTCGATCCGTGCCGGCCGATCCGCGCCGGTCGAGGCGCCGCGGCGACGGCCGGTGCGGCGCGCTGGCCGAGACGCGCCACCGGCGCGTCTCTACGGGAGGTCTGCGGTGGTCCGATCTTGTATGCTCACTACCCGCCGCCCCGTGTCCCGCCGCTTCGTCCTCCGCGCCGACCCCGAGGCGGCCCGCCCGGCCGCGCTCCAGATCGACTACGCCGCCGCGCTCGACTCGCAGCAGCACGCCGCGGCGACGGCACCGGGCGGCCCGACGCTCATCGTCGCCGGGGCCGGCACGGGCAAGACGCGGACGCTCGTCTACCGCGTGGCGTACCTCGTCGAGACGGGCACGCCGCCGGAGCAGATCGCGCTCTTGACGTTCACGCGGCGCGCCGCGGCCGAGATGCTCGCCCGCGCGGCGCGCCTCCTCGACGGGCGCTGCGAGCGCGTCCGCGGCGGCACGTTCCACGCCTTCTGCCTGTCCGTCCTGCGGCAGCACGCCGAGCGCCTCGGCATGCCCCGCGCCTTCACGCTGCTGGATACGGCGGACTCGGCCGACGTCATCGACCTGCTCCGCACGCAGGCCGGCTTCGACGCCAACCAGAAGCGGTTTCCGCGCAAGGGCACGATCCAGGCGCTGCTCTCGGCGAGCGTCAACCGCGGCGTCCCGCTCGAGGACGTCGTCGCCGAGACGGCGCCGCAGTTCGCCGGCCACACGGAGGCGATCTCGGCCCTCGGCCGCGCCTTCGCGGCCTACAAGCGCGCCGCGGGTCTGGCGGACTACGACGACCTCCTCGCGCTCACCGCCGAGCTGCTCGACGCGCACGAGGACGTGCGGCAGGCCGTCTCGGGCAGCCTCCGCCACGTGCTCGTCGACGAGTACCAGGACGTGAACGACTTGCAGGCGGGCATCGTCGAGCGTCTCGTGTCCGTCCACGGCAACCTCACCGCCGTCGGCGACGACGCGCAGGCGATCTACGGCTTCCGCGGGTCGGACGTGCGGCACATCCTCGGCTTCGGTGCACGCTACCCGGGTGCACGCATCCTGAAGCTCGAGCGCAACTACCGCAGCACGCAGCCCATTCTGGACCTCGCTAACCACGTCC
>JBBSQZ010000254.1:0-4629 GCA_038243565.1 Rhodothermales bacterium
ACTTCCCGATCTGCGTCGTCCCGATGCTCGAGCAGGACCTCGACCGGCGGACGCCACTGTGGGCCTATTTCGCCCAGATATCGGACTCGACGACGAGCTACGGCTCGTATTCGGGCGCCGTCCCGAACGAGAAGATCACCTGGGGCAAGCTCGCCGAGCAGACGCCCAAGTTCATCGTCGAGTCCGACGCGACGATCGTGGTGCCGCTTATCTTCCAGATCGTCCTCGAGACGTCCGAGCGCGCAGAGACGCCGGCCGAGCACCTGCGCGAGGATGTGGAGGACGCCGAGGCGTCGCCAGCCGTCGCGGGGTAAGGGCCCCTCGCTGGGTAGGGCGTCAGGGGCGGCGCATGCGGGAGAACGGGTAGCCGTTGCAGCCCGTCCGCGGCGCCCCCCGGTCGGCCGCAGGCGTCGCCTCGGCGGCGGCGTGCCTCGGGGCCTCGTAGGCCGTGAGGCAGGAGGCCCACGCGTACGGCTCATGCCGTCTAGTTGGACCCAGTCGATGCGCGTCCACAGGCCCGGCGCGTAGGCGCTGTCGTTGCGAGCGATGAGCGTCTGCCCGTCCCACCGGACGATGTGGAAGCGGCCGTGCGGCTCCTGCGTCTACGTCTCGGGCGTGACGGTGTACGTGATGCCGTAGTCGTCCACGAACGTGCCGAGGAGGTCCGGGGTGGGGGAGAGGGCGGCACGCAGGGCAGGGCCGTCCAGTTCATGACGGCGCATGGCCGAACGTCGACGGCACTTTAAAGCTGCGTAGCCGTTTCCTTCAAGACCAAGAACCTGTTCTGCACATAAGCTGCCGCCGGACGCTGCCAACAGGTATGCCCCCACGCGGGGTGCAACGTGACGCTCTACTGGCCCCTCCGCTCGTGAAACATCTTCAGCACAACACGACCCACGACCAACCTCCGGTCAGGCAGCACGCACGCAACGCCGTCGCTCTGCGCAGCCACGCGATCGATGTTGCGGCGGGGCTCGACGTTCGCGGCGCCCCGGCCGTCGCCGCGGCCGTCCTCGCTGAGGTCGCGCGGCGCGACTCCGGCGCTGGAATGTCGGACCGCGCGTTCGAGGCGTGGCTCGACGCCGTCGCGCGCATCCGGTTGGTCCTGGCTGGCTGATGTGTTCAAGACGGGTTCGCTGCGGGCCGTGTAGCATGAGGGGGACGGCAGCGCGGCCGGGCGGCGCCCTGTGTTGGGGCACCGCCCCGTCGTGCCGGCCACCCACACGAGGTGCGCTGCCGCCTGTACACTGGACCCGACCGTCTGCGAGGCGGGGCGGGGGCGATGAGTGCCCCATACGGAGGGTTCCGCCGCTCCATCGGTGGAGGGCGCCGCGACGATCCGCACCAGTCGCGATCTGCGGCGCGGCGACCCGAGCCGCGGCAGGTCATCGCGCCGGGACGGTAGATTCCGGCCATGATTACGCTGAACGCTCCGACCGCCCGCGACGTCGCGCTGGCGCACCTGCTCCGCATCGAGACTGAGAGCGCGTTCGTGTCGCGCGTCGCCGGGCGCGCCGAGGCGGCCGAGGCGCCGCCCGACGTCGCGCGCCGCGCGTCGGACTACGTCGCCGGAGTGACGCGGCAGCGGCGGTGGCTGGACTTCCTGCTGGCTGGCGTCGTCTCGCGGCCGCTCGCGCGCCTCGACCCGCCCGTCCTCCAGATCCTGCGCCTCGGCGCCTACGACCTCGCCGTACGCGGGACGCCGCCGCACGCGGCCGTGAGCGAGGCCGTCTCGCTGGCGCGCCGCGAGGTCCACGCCGGCGCCGTCGGGCTCGTCAACGGCGTGTTGCGGGCGCTCTCGCGGCACCTCGACGCGCTGCCCGAGCCCGCGACCGCCGACGCCGCCGACAACCTCGCCGTCCGGTTGTCGCACCCGACGCCGCTCGTCCGCGGCTGGCTGGCGGCGTTCGGGCCCGACGCCACGCGGGCGCTACTCGAGCAGAACAACCGCCCGCCGGTCTACGGCCTCCGCGTGACGGCCGCCGCCCGCGCCGGCGCGGACGCCCCGGCCGAGCGCGAGGCGTTCCGAAAAGAAGTCGATGCCCTCGGCACGACCGCCGAAGCGTCGCCCTGGCTCGACGATTTCCTCACGACGCAGGGCCTCCAGCCCGTCCTCCGCGCCGGACTCGCCCGCGATGGCCGCTGCGCCGTGCAGGACGAAGCCGCCGGCCTCGTCGTCCGCGCCCTCGATCCTGCGACCGGCGAGCGCGTCCTCGACGCCGCCGCGGCGCCCGGCGGCAAGGCCGTCTACGCCGCCCTCCGCGGCGCGGCCGTGACGGCGCTGGACCTCAACCGAGCCAAGACGCGCCTCGTGGCTCAGGCTGCGACCGCGCAGGGCGTGGCCCTCGAGGCGGTCGCGGGCGACCTGCGGACGTTCGCGCCCGAGGCACCCTTCGACGCCGTCCTCCTGGACGCGCCGTGCTCCGGGACGGGCGTCCTCGCCAAGCGCGCCGACCTCCGCTGGAAGCAGTCGGAGGAGCGGACGGCCGAACTCATCGTGCTGCAGGACGACCTCCTCGACGCTGCCGCCCGCCACGTCGCTCCCGGCGGGCGCCTCGTCTATTCGACCTGCTCCATCGAGCGGATCGAAAACGACGACCGCGTTGCAGCCTTTCTCGACCGGAATGGGGGGTGGTCCATCGATCCGGTCGGCGACCGCGTGCCCGAAGCGATGGCCGACGGGCCGTTCTACCGCGCCCTGCCGCACGTCCACGGAACCGACGGCGCTTTCGCCGCCCGCCTCGTCTGCCATGCCTGACGTCACGACGCCGTTCGAGCACGATGCCGCCGTCTTCCGGGCCGGCCGCGACCGCATCCACGCGCTCGCGGACGGACTGAGCGAGGCGCAGCTGAACTGGAAGCCGTCGCACCGCGAGTGGTCGATTGCCGAGTGCGTCGCGCACCTCAACATCCTCGCGGCCCAGTATCTGCCCGCGCTCCAGCGAGCGGTCGAGGCGGCGCCGCCGTGCCCGGATCGTCCTCGGCGCGTGCGCCTCGGGCTACTCGGCGGGCTTTTCGTGCGGGCTGTCCGCCCCGGCAGCCGGCCCGTCCGGACGGCGCCGTCTATGCGCCCGCCGGCGTCAGGCGCGCTCGCCTCGCGCCTCAACGCCGAGGCGCTCCTCGCCACGTTCGATACCGACACCGACGCGTACCTCGCGCTCTGCGCCGCGGCCACGGACCACGTCGATGCGGGGAGGGTCCGCGTCGCGTCACCGTTTCTGCGGGCACTGCGGCTGCCGCTCGCCGCGTTCCTCGACGGACTCGGGCAGCACGTGCTGCGCCATGCCGGGCAGATGGAGCGCGTCGTCCTGAGCGGCGGCTTTCCGAAGTAGCGCTCTGCGCGTTTGCGGCGCATCCGGCAGGGCGACGCGGTGTGGCCTTGCCGTCGGCGGATCGAGTCCCGACCTTCCCGACGCACCCGCCCCGCACCGGCTGACCCTGGCTACCCCGTTCCACCGCATTCCCGACCCGATGCGTCGCTTCTCCGCCAGTGTCACTCTGTTCGCGCTTGCCGCGGCGCTCGCGCCTGCAGCCGGCGCGCAGACGGCCGTCAAGTACGGCGCCGAGTTCCTCGCCGCCGGCGTCGGTGCGCGCGCGCTCGGCATGGGCGGCGCCTACGTCAGCCACGCCGACGACGTCACGGCCGGCTACTGGAACGTCGCCGGGCTGAACGGCATCGGCGCGCCCGAGGCAGCCTACATGCACGCCGAGCGCTTCGACGGCGCCGTCTCGTTCGACTACGCCGCGGCCGCTTACCCGATCTCGGCCCGCTCGACCGTCGGCGTCTCGCTCGTCCGCTCCGCCGTCGACGACATCGCCAACACCCTCGATGCGTTCGACCCGGTGTCGGGCCTGCCCAAGCCCGACGCGCCGAACTACATCCGCTACTTCTCGGCCGCCGACAACGCGCTGTTCCTGTCCTACGCACGCGGCGTCACGCCGGCGCTGTCGGTCGGGGCGACGGCCAAGATCGTCCGCCGCGGCATCGGCGACTTCGCCCACGCGTGGGGCTATTCCCTGGACGTCGGCGCGCAGTACCAGGCCGGCCCGGTCCGCCTCGGCGCCAACCTCCAGGACGTGACCGGCATGCTCCAGTCATGGTCCGTGGACGCCGCCCAGTTCGCGGCGCTGGACTCGACGGCACGGCCCGTCGGCCTGACCGAGTACGTCCGGCCCGTCGCGCGCCTCGGCGCCTCGACCGAGGGCCGCGTGGGCACGCAGTTCGCGTACACCGTCGCTGCGGACCTCGACCTCGGCTTCGACGGCCAGAAGGCCAACGTCATCGACGCCGGCGGCGTCTCGTTCCGGCCGCGCGTGGGCGGCGAGGTCGTCTACCGCGACCTGCTCGCGCTGCGCGCCGGCATCGCGGACATCACGACGAACGCGAGCTACGGCACGCAGATCACGCCCGCCGTCGGCGCCGGCCTCAAGCTCGGCGCGCTGAGTGTGGACTACAGCTTCGGCGACTTCGGCGGCCTGTCGTCCGAGCTCGGCTACTCGCACCGCATCTCGGTCGGCTACCGCCTCTCGGCGCCCCGCTTCGCGCGGCCCGGTATTTGATGCGGGATTGGCCTGAGCGGCCACCCGTTCGCCACTTCTCGCCGGACTGCCCGTAGCTTGCGGGACCTC
>JBBSQZ010000255.1:0-4599 GCA_038243565.1 Rhodothermales bacterium
CTACATCCGCACGCTCGAGGCGGGCGGCGTCGAGGTGTCGTCGTTCACCGGCCCGCGGAACTGGCTCAAGAAGCTGCGGCTCAACTTCCGCAACCACCGCAAAATCGTCGTCGTGGACGGGCGCGAGGCGCTCGTGGGCGGTCTCAACGTGGGCGACGAGTACCTCGGCCGCGACGAGAAGATCGGGCCGTGGCGCGACACGCACCTCGCCGTCCGCGGCCCGACCGTGCAGGCGCTCCAGCTCTCGTTCGCGCGCGACTGGTACTACGCCTGCCACCAGAAGATCGACGCGCTGGACTGGGAGCCGAAGGAGGCCACGGAGGACACGACGGCGCTCGTGCTCTCGTCCGGCCCCTCCGACACCATCGAGACGTGCGGGCTGCTCTACACGCACGCCATCGAGTCGGCCGAAGAGCGGCTCTGGATCGCGACGCCCTACTACGTGCCCGACGGGCGCGGGCTGGGCGCGCTCGAGCTGGCGGCGCTGCGCGGCGTCGACGTCCGCGTGCTGATGCCGCGCAAGAGCGACAGCGTGTTCTTCAAGTACGTGCCGTACGCCTACCTCGAGGAGGTCACGCGGGTCGGCGTGAAGGTGTTCTTGTACGAGGAGGGCTTCATGCACCAGAAGGTGACGCTCGTCGACCGCGACTTCGCGACCGTCGGCACGGCCAACTTCGACAACCGCTCGTTCCGCCTCAACTTCGAGACGACGGTCGTGGTCGAGGACGCGGCCTTCTGCGACGAGACCGAGGCGATGCTCCTGGCGGACTTCGCCAACGCCGTCGAGGTCACGTGCGCGGAGCTCGAGACGGCGTCGTTCTTCTTCCGCTTCGCCGCCAGCGCGACGCGCCTGCTCGCGCCGATGCTGTGAGCGGCAGCGATGGGCCGAAGCGGCTCCGGTTGCCTCGGGAAAAGTCGTTACTTGTGCCCGCCCTCCCCGGCCCACCCCAGGGCTGTAAGCTCTTGGCGTCTGCCCAAACTCAAATCCAAAATCAACGTCATCCCGAGCTTGTCGAGGGATCTCGACGCGGTGGGTTCGGCCGCGTCGAGAAGGACACGGGCGGCGCGCTGGCGACCGAGGTCCGCGTCGACGAGTTCTTCATCGACGGGCAGACGCGCCCGGCGGGTCGCGGCGTGCGGCGGCGCTAGCCATCGACGCGCCGCCGGCCCTGCTGGCCGTGGACCTCGGCCTGCGGACCGGCCTCGCGGCCTTCGCCCGCGACGGGCGCCTCGTCTGGGCGCGCTCGCAGAACCTCGGCACGCGGACGCGCCTGCGCGCCGCGGCCAACGCGCTGCTGGAGGGCCTGCCGGATGTGGAGTGCCTCGTGCTCGAGGGCGGCGGCGACCTAGCGCGGCTGTGGGCCGGCGTCGCCGAGAAGCGCGGGCTCCCGGTGCGCGTCATCGACGCCGGCGTGTGGCGGCGGGCGCTGCTGCTGCCCCGCGAGCAGCGTTCGGGCGCGGACGCCAAGGCGGCGGCGGACGGGCTCGCGCGCGCCGTCATCACCTGGTCCGGCGCGCCCGCCCCGAAGGGCGCGCTGCGCCACGACGCCGCCGAGGCCGTCGCCATCGGCCTCTGGGCCGTCCTGGACGCGGGGTGGCTCGAGGCTGTCCCCGAGGCGGTGAAGCGGCGGAAGGGCTGAGGAGGGCATCGGGAAGATGCGGAGGGCGGAGGGCCGAGGGCGGAGAAAGTCAAAAACGATCCGCCCTCCGCCTTCCGCCCTCCGCCTCGTGAGGGCTCGGTGCAGGGCCCGGGCGGTAACACTGTCGTAACGTCTGCCGCAGCCGCCGGTACGAGACTTCCGGACCCACCCACGACGCCGTTGCCCGCCGACTCCCACCTCGACACCGGAACGCTTATCCGGAAGCGCGATACGCTCTTCGAGACCGCCCGCAACGAGCGCGGCTTCCTGCTGCTCGTCGGCGTCGCGTCCATCGCCGCCGCTGCCTCCACGCCCTTCCCCGAGGTCGCGCGGTGGATCGGCTTCCTGCTCGCGGCCTACTCGACCGTCGCCAACGACTCGATCCAGACCGTCGGCACGTTCATCGCGTCCAACGAGCACCGCCGGTGGTGGGTGCTGTGGGCGTTCATCGGCGGCGTGTTCCTCGTCGTGGTGACGGCCGGGTGGCTCACGCACGGCGGCGACGTCTCGTACGGGCGCCTCTCGGCGAAGGGCTTTACGGAGACGCCGCAGGCGTTCACGTTCCTCCAGGTCGCGGCGCCGGTCGTGCTGCTGATCCTGACGCGGCTGCGGATGCCCGTCTCGACGTCGGTCCTCATCCTGTCGTGCTTTGCGACCGAGGCGTCGGGCGTCGGGGACGTGCTGATCAAGAGCGTCTCGGGCTACGGCGTCGCCTTCGTGACGGCCGTCGTCGCGTTCGGCGCCACGGCGCGCGTCACGCAGCGCTACATGACCGGCAAGCCGAGCCGCTGGTGGGTGCCGGCGCAGTGGATCGCCACGGCCACGCTGTGGTCCTCGTGGATCATGCAGGACATGGCCAACCTCGCCGTCTACCTCCCGCGGACCCTCAACGTGACCGAGTTCCTCGCCTTCGTGGCCGTCGTCGCGGGCGGCCTCGGCGTGCTGTTCTTCCTGCGCGGCGACAAGATCCAGCGCATCGTGTCCGAGAAGTCGTCCGTGGTCGACATCCGCCCGGCGACGACCATCGACTTCGTGTACGCGGTCATCCTGTTCGTCTTCGTCAAGGCCTCCCCCATCCCGATGTCGACGACGTGGGTCTTCATCGGGCTGCTCGCCGGCCGCGAGCTGGTCATGATCCTGCTCGGCGCGAGCGACCGGCCGTTCCGGCAGGGCCTCCGCATCGCCGGCCGCGACCTGCTCTACACGTCGATCGGGCTCGTCGTCTCGATCCTGCTCGCGATCGTGGCCAACCCGGTCTTCCACGACGCCATCCTCGGTAAGTAGATGTTCGAGATCGAACAGGCCTTCTCCTGCCCCACCTGCAACGCGCCCATCTCGATGCTGCTGGACCCGAGCGTCCCGGCGCAGCGCTACGTCGAGGACTGCGAGGTCTGCTGCAACCCGATCGAGGTCGCGTACCGGATCGAGGACGAGGCCGTCGTGGCCTTCGAGGCGCGGTCGATCGAGCAGTAGGCAGCCGGGAGGGTGGGCGCCGCGGGTCGGCGCTCGTCCGCGGGAACGCCGCGCGCGCGGGCGCAGTCGCCACGCCCTCCTCTCCCCCATGCCCGTGCCCGAGCCGTCCCCCGTCGTCCTGCTCCTCGGCGCCACCGGCGGCATCGGCGCCGACCTCGCGCGGCGCCTCGCCGCACGCGGCGCGCGCCTCGTGCTCGGCGCCCGCGACGCCGGCCGCCTCGAGGTGCTCGCCGCCGAGACCGGCGGCCTCGCTGTCCCGCTCGACGCGACCGACGCCGGCGCTGTAAAAGAGGCGGCGGACCGCGCCGTCGCAGAGTTCGGGCGCCTCGACGGGGCGGCGAACCTCGTCGGCTCGATCCTGCTCAAGCCCGCTCACCTCACGTCTCCCGACGAGTTCGAGACGACGCTTCAGCAAAACCTGTACTCGGCGTTCAACCTCGTCCGCGCCGCGGCGAAGGCGATGTACGGCTCGGGCGGCTCCATCGTGCTGATGTCGAGCGCCGCGGCGGGCATCGGGATGGCGAACCACGAGGCGATCGCGGCGGCGAAGGCCGGCGTCGAGGGCCTCGCGCGCGCGGCGGCGGCGACGTACGCGCCGCGCGGCATCCGCGTCAACGCCGTCGCGCCGGGGCTCGTGCGGACGCCCCTCGCGGCGCGCCTGCTCGCCTCGGAGGCCGCCGAGGCGGCGTCGGCCGCGATGCACCCGCTCGGCCGCGTCGGCGAGCCGGCCGAGGTCGCCGAGGCCGTGGACTGGCTCCTCGACGGCGCCCGCTCGGGCTGGGTCACCGGCCAGACGCTGCGCGTCGACGGCGGGCTCGCGACGGTCAGGCCGCGCTGAGATCGACCCACCGCGCGGCGTCGGACGAGTCGCCGCGCGCTGCGCGGAGCTTGGTGCCGGCGAGCGCCTCGGCGGGCATGTCCGCAGGGAAGACGTAGACGGAGGCGAGCAGGATCTCGCCGGCCGGGATGCCGAGGCGCGCGAACGTCTCGGGCGCGCGGAGGACGCCGCCGCCGCTGGACCAGAACGTCGGCAGCCCCCGCGCGGTGGCCGCGAGGAGGACGTTCTGCACGGCCGCGCCGGCCGCGGCGACATGCTCCATGTTGGCGAGCGTCGGCTCGAAGAGGCCTGCCGACGCTCCCTCCGACGGTGCGTCCGGGAGCCACGTCACCTGGAGCAGGGCGTCGGCCGCGGCGAGCAGGCCCGCGACGCGGGCGCCTGCCTCGCCGAGCGCCTCGCGAAGCGCGCGGCAGCCCGACGCGTCCAGCGCGTAGATGCGCCACGGCACGGGCGACGTGAGCGTCTGGCGGTGAGCCTCGGCGGCAGGCCGGTGGAATGGCGCCCAGTGTGCCGCCTCGATGAGCGCGTCGACGACGGGGCGGCGGTTGTGCGCGGAGGCCGGCTCGGCAGAGCTCACCTTGGCCGTGGCGCGGGCGCGGATCGTCTGGTCGACGGCAGCGGCGAGGTCGGACTCCATGAACCGGTGGC
>JBBSQZ010000256.1:0-4571 GCA_038243565.1 Rhodothermales bacterium
CCGAGCGTCGCGGAGCCGGTCACGATCAAGAAGTCCAAGATCCGCGGCGAGACGTCGATGGGCATGATCTGCGCCGAGGACGAGCTGGGCATCGGCACGAGCCACGACGGGATCCTGGTCCTCGAAGAAGCCGCTCCTGGCACTCCCTTCGCCGACTACCTCGACGCCCGCGGGCAGCGCGGCGGCGATGCCGTGCTGGACGTCAACGTGACGCCGAACCGGCCGGACGCGACGAGCCACGTCGGCGTCGCCCGCGACCTCGCCGCGCTCACAGGCGCCGCGCTGACGCTGCCCGCTGTCGAGATGCCGGACGCGAGCGCCGGGCTGCCGGTCCAGATCCTCGTCCAGGACCCCGAGGGCTGCCCGCGCTACGTGGCCCTCATCGTCGACGGCGTGACCGTCGGGCCGAGCCCGGAGTGGCTCAGCGAGCGCCTCGCCGCCATCGGCGTCCGCTCCGTCAACAACGTCGTGGACGTGACGAACTGGGTTTTGCACGAGTCCGGCCAGCCGCTCCACGCCTTCGACCTGGACCAGCTCGGCGACATCGTGGTCGTCCGGCGGAGCACGCCCGGCGAGGCGCTCGTGACGCTCGACGGCGTCCGCCGGGACCTCCCCGAGGGCACGCTCGTCATCGCCGACGACGAGTCGCCGGTGGCGGTGGCCGGCGTGATGGGCGGGCAGGCGGCGGAAGTCCGCTCTGAGACGACGCGCCTTCTGATCGAGTCCGCCGCGTTCGACGCGCCGAGCGTCCGCCGCGCGGCAAAGCGCCTCGGGCTCGCCACGGACGCGAGCTACCGCTTCGAGCGCGGCGTCGACCCGACGGGCCAGCTCCGCGCCGCGGCGCGGGCGGCTGCGCTGCTGGCCGAGGTCGCCGGCGGGACGCTCGCGCCGGGCGTCGCAGACGTCGTCGCACGGCCGTTCGCGGCACAGACGGTCGAGCTCCGGCTGTCGCGCGTCGCGCGCTTGCTCGGCGTCGCCGTTGGGGCCGACGAGGCGCGGCGCCTGCTCGAGGCCATCGGCTTCGAGACGAGCGGCCAGGGCGACGTGCTGAGCGTCGTCGTCCCGCCGTGGCGGCCCGACGTGACGCGCGAGGTCGACGTGGTCGAGGAGGTCGCCCGGCTCGTCGGGCTGGACCGCCTGCCGACGGTCGAGTCCGTCCCGGTCGCGCTCGCGCCGGCTCCGCCGGACCGCCTCGCGGAGATGCTCGACCGCGCGCGGCGGCGCCTCGCCGTCCTCGGCTTCCACGACCTCGCGACGAACTCGCTCGTCTCGGCACAGACGGCCGCTGCCTACGCAGACCCGGCGTGGACCGGCCACGACCGCGGCGTCGTCGAGACGCTGAACCCGGTCTCGCAGGAGATGGCGGCGCTGCGCCCGAGCCTCCTGCCCGGTCTCGTCCAGGCTACGGCCTACAACGCCGCCCGCGGGTCGGACGCGCTGCGCCTCGTCGACGTGGGCCACGTGTACGGCCGCGCCGCCGAAGGAGAGAACACGCTCGTGGACGGCTACGCCGAGGCGTCGCACCTCGCGCTGGCGTTGTGGGGCACGGCCGAGCGGCAGGCGTGGGACCGCCCGGCCCGCGCGGCCGACTTCTACGATCTCAAGGGCCTCGTCCTGGACGTGCTCGCGGACGCGGGCGTCGTAGACGTGCAGGAAGTGGCCGAGCCCGCGCCGGCCGGCGTCTCGTCCTACCGCCTCGTGCTGTCGGCGAAGGGCCGGCGCCTGGGCGTCGTCGGGAAGCTGTCGGATGCGCTCGCCGAGGCGGCGGGCCTGCGCGGCGCGCTGTTCGTCGCCGAGCTCGACGGCGAGGCCGTGCTGGCCGCGGCCGGTTCCGCGGCGCCGGTCCGCTACGCGCCGATCTCGCGGCACCCGGCCGTCGAGCGCGACGTGGCCGTCGTCGTGCCCGAGGGCACGGCCGCCGGCCCGCTGCTCGAGACGATCCGCGCCGCGGGCCGGCCGCTGCTCACGTCGGCCCGCCTCTTCGACGTCTACCGCGGCGACCGCATCGCGGCGGGCACGCAGAGCCTCGCCTTCGCGCTGACGTTCGGCGCGGACCGGACGCTGCGCGACGCCGAGGTCGACGGCCGGGTGAAGCGCATCGTCGCGGCGCTCGAGGCCGCCCACGGCGCGACGCTTCGGCAGTAGGGCGGAGTAGCGTGGGCTCGGATCCGGACCTGTGGCGCGAAAGTTTGACGTTTGGAGATGACATAGGACGGCGTTTTACACAACGAGCGCTGCCCTCCCCTTTCTTCAAACTCCAAACGTCAAACTCTCTGGCCCCGATGCCCCGTTCATCGCGCCGCGCCTCAATGCCTATCTTTCGTCCCCTTCACGCCCGCCTCGATGGAGACCGATAGCCTGCCCCGGCCCAACGGGGAGACGCCGCGGCCTGTCGCCCCGCCGCCCACCGAGTGGCGCGCGCTCTCGCGCCTGCGCGAGCGCGTCGTGGCGGCTGCGCGCGAGATCGAGCGCCTCCGGAGCGACAACGCGGCGCTTGCCCGGCGCGTCGCCGAGCTCCAGGCGGGCCTCGGCGACGACGCGCCGGCCCTCGCCCTGCCCGACATGGGCGACCCCGAGGCGCTCCGAGCGCGCGTCCAGGGCTTCATCGACGCCATCGACGAGGTCCTCGCCGCGCCGGCGGCCGAGGGCGCTGCCGAGGAGGGCGCATGAGCGAGCCCACGCCCATCCCGATCCGCGTCCGCATCCTCGACCGCGACTACCCGCTGCGCGTCGCGCCGGGCGACGAGGACTACACGGTGCACCTCGCGAAGCGCGTCGACGAGCGCCTGCGGCGCCTGCGGCTGGCGCTGCCGAGCCAGCCGGACCTCACGCACGCCGTCCTCGCGACGCTCGAGATGGCCGAGGAGCTCTACGCCGCCCGCGCCGAGGCGGACCGCCTGCGCGCGCGCGTCGAGATCGAGGCCGCCGAGATGGCCGACGTCCTCGCCCGCGCCCTCGACGCGCCGCCGGACCCGTCATAAAAATGAGCGCCGCCGCCAGCTAGATTGCGGTCTCTGGCCCCCGCGCCCCTGCCTCGCGTCTCCGAGTTCTTCGGGATCACGATCTACCTCTACTTCGCCGACACGAACCGCCATTCTGCGCCTCACTTCCATGCGACGTACGGCGGCAGCGAGGGGACGTACGGCCTCCCTGACAGCGACCGCCTCGCCGGCTCGCTCCCGAAGCGCCAGGAGCGAATGGTTCAGGGCTGGGCCGCCGTCCGAGCGGCCGAGTTGGAACAGGCGTGGGCGCGGGCCGTGAACATGGAGAACCCTGGCAAGATCGAGCCGCTAGCGTGATGGAAACGACGACCGCGCCGACGCCTCCGGCTTCTCAGCCGCTCCCGATGCTTCCACGCATCGTGTCCGTCAAAGCTGATGCAGAGCATTGGACGATCCTCGCGACGTTCGAGACCGGCGAGCGCCGGCGCTACGATGTAGGGCCACTGCTCGACCGCGGCGTGTTTCGGTTGATCGCGGCGCCCGACGCGTTCACAGCTGTCAATGTGGACGAGATGGGAGGCGTAGTGTGGGACGCCGGCCCAGACCTCTCACGCGACACCGTGTACCTCGCAAGCGAGCCCGCCTGACCTCCGCCGCCGTCAGCCCGCGAGCGTCTCGGCGACGAGCACGGCCGCGCAGACGAGCGCCATCGCGCCCAGGAACGGCGCGATGAAGCGGATCCAGCGGTCGTAGCCGACGCCCGTCATCGCCAGCGACGGCAGCACCATGCCCGACGGCGAGACGAAGAACATCAGGCCGATGCCGTAGACGTACGCGCTCACGACGGCCGCCGGCGGCGCGCCGACCGTCGCGCCGAGCGCGCTCAGGATCGGCATCGTCAGGACGGCGATGCCGGACGACGACGGCAGCACGATGGCGAGCAGCGCGAAGAAGACGAACAGCGCCAGCACGAACGCGACCGGCGGCATCCCGGTCACGGCGCCCGAGGCGGCGTTCAGCAGCGTCCCGGACAGTCCGCCCTCGTTCAGCACGACCGTCACGCCGCGCGCGATGCCGATCACGAACGCGACGCCGAGCAGGTCGCGGGCGCCGGTGAGGAACGTCTCGACGAAGACCCTCTCGCCCGTCCGCTCGATGACGCCGACGAGGATCGCCGAGCCCAGAAACAGCGCCGTCATCTCCTCGAACCACCACCCGCCGACCGAGACGCCCCAGATCATCACGCCGAACGTCGCCGCGAAGAGGACGAGCAGGAGAGTCACGCGGCCCGTGAGCGGCAGCACGGCGGCGCGGTCCGCCTCGGGGTGGACCTCGGCCGCGGCGGGCGCCGCGTCGCCCGGCGCGAGCGACAGGGCTGGGTTCTTGCGGACGCGCGCGGCGTAGCGGAGCGTCCACCACACGAGCCCGGCCACGCCGACGACGAGCACGACGAGGCGCGGCACGAGGCCGGCCGTCCACGCGACGCCCGCGGCGTCCGAGGCGATGATCGTTGCAAAGGGGTTCGTCGTGCTCGCGGCGCCGCCGATGTGGCTGCCGCCGAGGATGACGGCGAGCGGCACCATGCGGTCGTAGCCCGCGGCGAGCAGGACGGGCACGAGGAGCGGGTAG
>JBBSQZ010000257.1:0-4566 GCA_038243565.1 Rhodothermales bacterium
GCTGGACCGCGCCAACGTCGACGGCACGCGGAGCCTCCTGCTCGCCGTGCGCGACGCCGCCCCCGAGGCGCGCGTCCTCGTCACGAGCAGTCTGGAGGCGATGGGCCCGAACCGCGTCCGCGCCGACGGCACGCCCGTCCCCGCCACGGAAACCGACGTGCCGCGGCCGGTCTCGATGTACGGCCGCAGCAAGGCCGCGATGGAGCGCATGGTGCAGAACGAGTTCGCGGACCTCCAGCCGGTCGTCGTGCGCCCGCCGGCGGTCTACGGGCCGCGCGAGGCGGACATCTTCGAGATGATCCGCGCGGCGAGCCGCGGCCTCTTCGCTGTCGTCGGCGACGGGCGCGCGCGGCGCCTGTCGCTCGTCCACGTCCGCGACCTCGTCCGCGGCATGGTCGGGGCGACCGAGACGCCGGGCGAGACGTACTTCATCGGGTCGGAGCGCGGCTACTCGTGGCGCGAGGTGAGCGACGCGATGGCGCGGGCGCTCGGCCGCCGCGTCGTCCGCCTGCCCGTCCCAACGGCGGCGATGGGCGCCGCGGGACGCGTCTCGGAGTGGGCCGGCGCGCTGCGCGGCACGCTCCCGCCGCTCACGCGCGACAAGGCCGAGGCGGCGCGCCACGCGTGGGTCTGCTCGGTGGCGAAGGCTGAGGCACGCCTCGGCTACCGGCAGACGGTCGGGCTGGACGAGGGAATGGCCGAGACCGTCGCGTGGGCGCGCGCCGAAGGCTGGTTGTGAGTGTGGGGAATGGCGAGTAGGAAATGGGGAATGGGTTGAACGAGGCACCGCGGCGCGTCCCGACGCCCCACCGACCGACGCGTAAGGGCACGGCGTGCCGTGCCTCCTCCCAGAATGGCGCCGCGCCGATGCGCCATCCCGTCGCATCTGTGGCAGAATCGTGTCGAAGCCGTGCCCGTGTGATGGCATCGCCCGAACGGGCCGCATCGCATGCACGAGCGCGCCGCGCTGCACCGTACCGTCCGCCCAGCCACACCCCCCGACCTGATGATCCGGTTTCTGTCCCTCGCCCTCCTCGCCGCGGCGCTGCCCCTCGCCGCGTCCGCCCAGCCCGCCCCGCGGGCGATGCCCGGCGTTCCCGCCCGCATCGCCGCACTCGCCGGGCGCCTCGACCTCGCGCCCGACCAGCGGGCGCGCCTCGACGCCGTCGCCGCGCGCTACGCCGGCCAGACGGACGCCGCCGCGCTGTGGGCCGCCTCGGCCGACCTCCAGTCCGTGCTGACGCCCGAGCAGACGGCCGCCCTCGCCGCGCGCCGCACCGAGCGCCGCGCCGCGCCGCGCGACGGCGCCCGCCGCGCCCGCCCGGAGCGTCGCGCCGCCCGTCCGGAGCGCCGTGCGCGTCCCGGCGCACAGCGCGATCCCGCGACGGCCGAGCGCCGCGCCGCCGTCCAGACCATTCGGACCGAGTTCGCGCCGCGCGCCGAGGCGCTCCGCACCAGCCTCCGCGCCGGGCAGCTCACGCCGGCGCAGTTCGCCGAGCAGTCGCGCGCGCTCCGCGCCGAGGCCATGCAGCGTCTCGACGCGACACGCACGCCCGAGCAGCGCCAGCGCGCCGAGCAGATGCGCGCCCGCCGCGACGCCGCGAAGGCCGCCCGCGTTCGCGCCCTTAGCCTGACGGCCGAGCAGCAGCGCGCCCTCGACGGCCTCGCCGCCGAGCGCCTCGCCGAGCGCGCCCGCACGGCGCCCGTTCGCACGGCGCCCGACCGCGGCGCCGCGCGCCCCGACGCCGCCCAGCGCCAGCAGCGAGGGGACGCGATGCGCGCCGAGCGCGACGCGATGCGGACCCGCGCCGCGGCCATCCTGACGCCGCAGCAGGCCGCGACGGAATCCATCCACGCCGCGCTCGCGCACAGCGGCCGGCCCGACGGCGCCGCCCGCCGAGGCGCGCGCGGCGCAGGCCGCCGCGGCCGCAACTGACGCCGCCTGCTCCGGTCCGACGCACGCCGTCCCGACGTCCGGGGCGGCGCGCTCGCGTTCAGCCCGCCTCGCCGCGCTCGACGTCCTCCATCAGCCACGCGTCCGGCGCCGGCCCGCCGTGCAGGACCGAGATCTCGCCCGTCGTCTCCATCACGACGGCCTGCACGCTCGCGACGCTCGCCACGCCGGCCTCGCGGAGCTTGGCCCGCACCTCGTCCGCGCTCACGCGCACCTTTTTCAGGTTCTCGTGCAGCACGCGCGGCCCGTCCATCAGCAGGATCGGCGCGTTGCCGACGCTCCGCGCGACGAGGTCGTAGCGCAGCCGCAGCCGCCCGATGGCTTCCTGCAACCCGAACAGTACGCCCAGCGCGACGGCGCCACGCACGATCGACACGTCCTCCAGCACGATGATCGACGACAGGACCGAGCCGACGGCGATCGTCACCACGAAGTCGAAGCTGGAGAGCTTGGAGAAGCTGCGCAGGCCGGCGAGGCGCGTCAGGCCGATCACGAGCGCATAGGCCAGGACCGCCGTCACGGCGACGGCGCCGAGGCCGGCCCACGAGAAGGTGAACCACTCCGCGAACCGGTCCTCGAGGCGCTCCATCAGGCCGTCCGGTCCGTCGCCGGCCGCTGGTCCACGTCGCCCGCCACGAGGCGGTCCGCGCCGCGGACGCCCCGCAGGATGCGCCCCTGCAGCGGCGTCCCGCCGGGCTCTCCGTGCAGGACCGAGATGTCGCCCGTCGTCTCCATCACGACAGCCCGCACCTGCGACACATCGAGCACGTTCGCCTCGCGGAGCTTGGCCCACACGTCGTCCTCGGTGACGCTCGCGCGCGTCATGTTGTCGCGCAGCATCTCGGCGCCGTCCATCAGCAGCAGCGGCTCGTTGTCGATGACGTTCTGCGCCCACGCGAACCGCTCGCGCACCCACCCGACGAGGCGCTGGAGCGCGTAGAGCGCCCCCAGCCCGACGAGCGCCTGGAGCAGGCTCGGCGTCTGCGTGAGGATCGCCGAGGCGAGCATCGAGCCGATCGCGATGGTCATCGCGAAGTCGAAGCTCGACATCTTGGCGAAGCTCCGCAGCCCGGCGAGGCGCGTGTAGACGAGCACGCCCGCGTACGCGCCGACCGCAGAGAGGGCGATGGCGAGGAGGCTCTCGGGCGAGGCGGTGAACCAGTCGGACATAGCGGGAAGGTCGCGGTGGGTGGCCTACGCCGTTTCCTGAGACAGGTGCGCCGCGGCGTCGAAGCCGAGCGCGTCGAGGACGTCGTCGAAGACGGCGGGCGGGAGGTGGCCGCCGGCCGCCTGGTCGTGGCCGTGGCCCCACTGCCCGTTCCAGCCCGGCGTGTCGATGGCCTGGTAGAGGCGCGGCAGGACGACGTCCGCCCGCGTGGTCCGCGTTGAGAATGCGACGGTTCCGGGAAGGTAGCCGGCGTTGGCGCAGATCACGGCGTAGTCCGGCAGGCGCGTGCGCCACTGCTGCGCGATCAGCGGGTGGATCTGGCACGGCGAGTGGACCGTGATGAGCGCGAAGCGGAGGTCCGCGTCGGGGCGCGCGTCGGGTGGGACGGCGGCGTCTCGGGTGGAGAACGTCGGCGCCTGCTTCCGCGCCTCGGCCATCGCAGCCGCGACCTCCTTCCGGGCGGCGTGGAGCGGGTCGGCCTCCGGCGATTCGGCGAGGTCGCGCGGGCCGTCTTGCGTCATCAGGAGGTCGAGGGCCACGTCGGGCTGGAACGTGGCGCCGCGGCGGGCGGCGTTGACGAGGACCGTCACCTCCTTGAGCCATTTCGCGGTGTGGCGGCGCTTCGCGTCGGCGAGCGGCGTCCACGGCGCAGCGTCGCCGAGGTCCGAGATCACGCCGATGGCGGCGATCCAGTCGAGCTCACGCATCTCGTCCACGTCGGGCACGACGGCCTCGAGGAGCGAATACGCGAGCCACGCCGAGCACGGCACGGGATCCCAGTCGTAGCCGCTCACGACGAGCGCACCGGCCGGAATCCCGCTCGGCCGGTGGTGATCGACGTACAGAACGGGAATGCCGTCCGCCTCGAGCGTCCCGGCAGCGTTCACGCCGAGGTCGGTCACGACGAGCGCGTCGGGCTCGAGCGCCCGGAGCCGGTCACGCGCCGAGTCCGAGAAGGCGGATTCGTCGCGTAGCGACGGCACGACGGTGACGCGGCCGGTCCCGACGAGCGGCAGGCCGCGGCCGAACAGCGCGCCCGCAGCGAGGCCGTCGGCGTCGAAGTGGCACAGCACGACGGTGTGGCGGCCTGCCGCGGCGCCGAGGAAGGCGCGGAACGGGACGAGGGACGCGGCGAGGCGGTCGTCAAAAGGGATCATCGGGATCAGCGGGGATGCCCGTAGAGACGCCCCGGCGGGGCGTCTCGGTCCCGGCGGGGCGTCTCGGTCCCGGCGGGGTGGTGCGGTCATACCGCGGCGTCGCAGGCTGGCGGTCGCCGCGGTTCGTCGTGGGCCGGCGCGGTGTCGCGGAGACGCCCCGCCGGGGCGTCTCTACGGGGTCGGCGGCTCTGCGAGGGCGGCGACGGTGGCGAGCGTGTCGATCTCGGAGACCGGTTTGTCCGGCCGCAGGCGGACGATCCGCGGAAAGCGCAGCGCGAACCCGCTCC
>JBBSQZ010000258.1:0-4553 GCA_038243565.1 Rhodothermales bacterium
GAGACGGCGGCGGAGGTCGGCGAGCATCGGGGAGCGGGGCAGAATGCGGTGCCAACGCCGCGAGGACGTCCGACGTGCCCGGCGAAGGCGTCAGACGCGGAGAAGTCCCAGAGCCGAGAGCGGCGCGACGAGCGCGGCCCGCGCGAGACGTCCGCCGGCGTCCGACGTGCCGTAGTCGATCTCGTCGGGGAAGCGCGCGAGCACGGCGGCGGCCGCGGCGGTGACGGTGAGTGCGAGCACCGCGAAGGCAGCTGTCCGCAGGGCCACGTGGGGCGCGCCCGTGTCGGCCGCGGCGCGCAGGCCCCAGACGATCGCGACCGGCGCAATGGCGACGAGCGCGCTGCGCCACGCCGCCCGCACGGCGAGCGCGCGGACGCCCCACGACGGCCGGGCCACACGCATCCGCTCAACGCCGAGAAGGGCGAACGCCGCCGCCCACGCGAGCGCGTACGGCGCGAGCAGGTCCACGCCGAGCACGCGCCCGGCGACGAGCCAGGCCGCGCCGACGGCCGAGACGCTGAACACGTTGACGGCCGTGTGCGGGCGCCGCGCCGGGCTGTGCGGCAGGCCGTCCGCCTCGCGGGCGACGGGCCAGACGCGCGCGTAGAGCAGGAACACGGCGGACGGCGCGAGCAGGTACGCCGTCCCGCCGACGGCCCACACGAGGTACGCCACGAGGGCCGCCGCGACGACGCCCGCGCCGCCGATCGTCGTCTCGCGGCGCAGCCCGGCGGCCGCCGCGGCGATGCCGGCCAGCACGAGCACGTGGCCCGCGAGGATCGGGCCCGAGAACGTCAACAGGCGCAGCAGCAGCGCGTACGCGCCGAGCGGGACGACGAGCACGTCCAGCCCGCGCCACGAGACCGCCTCGAGCATCGTCGCCAGCCCGGCCACGACGGCCGCGATCACGAGCGACTCGCCGCGCCCGACGGGCGTGAACAGCAGCAGCGGCACGTGCACGCACCCGAACGCGACGGCGGCGAACGCGACCGAGCCCTCGACGCTCTTGGTGCCGTCGACCGTCGCGAAGGGCGTCCGCCCGCGCCGCGCGCCGGCGACCGACGCCGCCGGCCCGGCCACGCCGACGAGGAGCAGCGGGATCGCGTACAGCACGGGCGTCGACGCGGCGAGCACGTAGAGCGCCGCGACGCTCGCCGGGAACGCGACGCTGCCCGTCGACGAGGCGCCGAGGCCCGAGACGGCGGCCGCGCCGCGGCTGCGGACGGCCACGAGCACGGCCACGAGAACGGCGGCAACAGCGACGACGGGCACGGCGCTGTCGAACAGCCACGGCAGCGACAGCGCGAGCGCGGCGGCGGCCGCCTGCACGCCGCGCCGCGCCGCGTTCGGCGTGAGGACGCGGCGCCGCAGCGCCGCCTGCACGGCCGCCCGCACGAGCGCGCCGATGCCGACGATGAGCGCGATGCTCGCCGCGGGCGGAAGCAGGGCCGGCGTCGGGTCCAGCATTAGCGGGCCACGACCGCGACCCGGAGCGTGCTCACGCCGCCCGCCGCTCGCATCCGGACGACGTAGACGCCCGGCGCGACGCCCGCGGCCCACGTCGCGACGTGCTCGCCCGGCGCGACCGGCGCGTCGACGAGCGTCGCGACGGTGCGGCCCTGCACGTCGAGCACGTCAAGCCGGACGGGGCCAGCGGCGGCCGTGCGGTACCCGACCGTGACCGGCCCGCGCGCCGGGTTCGGGTAGGCGCCGGCGAGTCCGTCGGCGAGCGACGCGTCGTCCGTGGCGGCCGTGGTCGGGAAGCGGCCGCGAAGGCGGTAGATCTTGTGGCCGGCAGCGTAGGCGAGGCTGTCGCCGACGAAGCGGAAGCGGTTGACGTCGCCGTCGAGTTGCCCGCCCTGGCTCGTCGGCGGAAGACGGGCCCACGTGAGGCCGCCGTCGGTCGTCATCGACGTCCGGCCGCGGCCCGACGCCCAGCCCACCTCGGCCGTGAGGAAGCCGATGCCCTGCAGCGACCCGCCGCCCGGGATCCGCAGCTCGGTCCACGTCTGCCCGCCGTCGACGGTCTTGAGGACGACGGAGTCGAAGGAGCCATCTTCCGGGTCGTCGAGCCGCTCGACCGAGGCGTAGCCGACGAGGCGCGTCGGGAAGGTCAGCTTCCAGGCGATCGAGTACGGCGTTTGCGTGGTGTGGCGGACGGTCCACGTCTGGCCACCGTCGTCGGTCCCGATGATGCGGGCTCGGCTGTTGCGGGACGGGCCCGTCCCGCCGCTGGCGAGGCCGTGCTGGCTGTCGAAGAAGCGGATGTCGACGAGCTCGTCGGCGAGCGGCGCCATCGCGCGCGACGTCCACGTCGCGCCGCCGTCGGCCGTCTTGAGGATGTACGCGGGGCTGATGTACTGGCCGGCCGCCCAGACCGTCTGCTCGTCCTGCACCCAGATCCCGCAGATGCCCCCCGGCACGGCCGGCTGAATGCGGCCCGTGACGTCGGCGTAGGTCACGCCGCCGTCGGTCGTTTCGTAGAGCTGCGAGGCGTTCCACAGCACGCCGATCCAGCCGTGCACGGGCGTCGCGAAGCCCGTCGCCCGGAGGTAGCCGTCGAGCAGGACCGGAGGCGACCACGAGGCGCCACCATCGAGCGTGCGGTACGCCTTCCCGCCGCCGACGCCGGTCACGGCCCAGCCGCGCTCGCCGATGAAGAACACGTCCTCACTGCGGTACGAGTTGTAGGGCGACGCGGCGAGTTCCTGCCACGCCGGAACCGTCTGGGCAGCCGCCGACGCGCCGAGCGCCACGGAGAGGAGAAGGAGCGTCGCGGAACGGGTCATAGGAGTCAGTCGCGGCGGAACCGCATGCGGGCGTGCGGGCGGACACGTCCGGCCGGGGCGCCCTGCGCCGTCGCCTCGGCCCACGCGTCGCGCAGCGACGGCTCGCCGAGCTCGACCGGGGTCTCGGCCGGCAGCTTGAGGGTGCGTCGGACGGCGTCTTGAGCGTCGGTGGCGCGGAGGACGGTGGGCGGGCCGCCGCCGGGCGGCTCGGTCTCGAACTGAGGCATGTGGGCGAGGGGTGGGTGCTGCGAGATACGGCCGGCGCGCCGCCCGCGTCAAGTCCACCTCCCGCGCCTCGGGGATGGCGCCGTGCGTCGCGGCGCGGGTATCGTGCCTGCCCACTCACCGACGCCGCGATGCGCGCCCTCGTCCTCTTTGTCCTCCTCGCCGGCACGGCTGCGGCGCAGCCCGCCCGCTCGTCCGCGGCCTCGTCCAACGACCGCGCCATCGGCGAGGCGCTCGCCGGCTTCGACGTCGCCTCGACCGGTGCGGCGTGGGACGCCGTGCCGGCGGCCTTCGAGGCGCTCTACCCGAACACGCGCTACGCCGAGACGCGGCTCACGCGCGTGCAGGCGCGGGCCGTCGCGTTCACGGCCATGACGCTCGCCGCCGGCAGCCGCGGGCCGGCCTACCCGACGCAGCCGCCCGGGCAGCCTGCGCAGGCTCCGCGCGAGCGCGTGCTCGAGCTCACCTACCGCTTCCTCGCCCTGATCCCGACCGGCAACACGGCTTTGCCCGCCGGGCCGGAGCGCGCGTCCGCCGCCGCGCAGGGCGCCGAGGCGGCGGGCGCGGCCGCGGCAGCCGGCTGCCCGGCCCTCGGGCGCGCGCTCACGACGATCACGAGCCGCCTCCAGTCGGTCGGCGTCGGCTACACGAGCGAGGTGCACTCCGCCCAGCGCGCCGCCGAGGCCTGCCGCTGAGTGGCTGAGCGGGAAAGCTCACCTGCGTGACCCACGTTGCGCCCGAAGCGAGTCGGATGGAATCTGGCGCTCAGGGTGAGCGTCGGCCCGGTAGGGCGGCCTCGCCGAGGCCGCCGCTGGCGGTTCCGACGCGGCGCGCTCGGCGAGCGCGCCCTACCAGACCGGGATCGGACCCAGACGCAACCTGGGTTGCGTACGTCCTGCCGGGATCTCCTCGACGGTCGGACAGCGCTCGGTGAACAGACCGGTTCGCGTTCCAGCATCCAGGAGATCCCGGGTCGGGGCTCGGGATGACAGGAAACGGGAACTGTACCAGACCAGTCGACGGCGCTTGGCCCAGCATGGAGCCGGCATCTCACGACGCCCCCGCGCGGGCCGGCCGTACCTTCGGAACGTGCCCGCGGCCGGGCCCGTCCAACCCGAACCACTGCTCCCGGAAGCGCTTCCCACCAGCCCCCGTTCTCATGTTCCCGACCGAAAACAACCCGACCGCCCCCGACCAGACGCAGGGCGACGGCTCGTCGCTCGACGCCGTCGCGACGGAGCCCGCCGCGATGCAGACCGACGCCACGACCGCCGAGGCGGCCGGCCTCTCGCTCCGCGGCGCGCCCGACGACGCCGGGGACGACTTCCTGCCGCTCAACGGCACGGACCACATCCACTTCTGGGTCGGCAACGCGCGCCAGGCGGCGACCTACTACGCGGCCGCCTTCGGCTTCCAGATTACGGCCTACCGCGGCCCGGAGACCGGCTGCCGCGAGACGGCGAGCTACCTGCTCACGCAGGACAAGATCCGGTTCGTGTTCACGACCGCCATCCGCTCGGACCACGAGGTCGCCCTCCA
>JBBSQZ010000259.1:0-4527 GCA_038243565.1 Rhodothermales bacterium
CTAGATTGCCGTGTCTCCCCCGGACTCCGATGCCCGTCTCTGCCCCGCTTCTGCGCCGCCTCGGCGTGCTCGTCCTGCTCGTCGTCCTGCCCGGGCTCGCGCCCGCTGCTGCGCAGACCCGGGCCGAGACCGAGCGCCGCCTCCACAGCCTCCGCGGCCAGATCGACGGCGTCGAGCAGCAGGTGCAGCGGGTCCGCGGCGAGGAGGCGTCGGCCGTCGAGGCGCTCGACGCGCTGAGCACCGAGATCACGCTCCGCGAGCAGCTCCTCGCCGGCTACCGCCAGCAGGTCGGCACGATCCGGACGGAGACGGGCGCGCTCCAGGGGTCGATCGGGCGCCTCGAGGGCGAAATCGACCTCGCCAAGGAGACGTACCGCCAGCGCGCGCGCCACGCCTACATGTACGGCCGTCGCAACGCGCTCGCGCTGATCCTTTCGGCGGGGTCCGTGAACCAGATGATCGTGCGGGCGCGCTACCTCCAGCAGTTCGCGCGGCGGCGCCGCACGCAGGTCGAACGCATCGGCGAGCAGACGGCCGAGCTCCGGACGCGCGAGGGCGCCATCCGCGAGTCGCTCGAGGCCACGCAGCGCCTGCTCCAGCAGAGCGAGGCCGAGCGCGAGACGCTCGGCCTGCGCCGCCGCGAGCGCTCGGCGCTCGTCGAGCAGACGCGCTCGCGGCGGTCGGACCTCGAGCAGCAGCTCGCGCAGCGCCGCGCCGACGCGTCGAGCCTCGAGCGCCTCGTCCAGAGCCTCACGACGCAGGAGCGCCGCCGGACGCAGGCCGCGCGCGAGCAGACCGCCCGCGCCGAGACGGAGCGCGTCGCTGCGGCGCAGGCTGCCGCCGCCACGCAGGCCCGCGCCGAGACGGAGCGGCAGGCCGGGCTCCAGCGCGAGGCCGACGCCGCGGCCCGCCGCGCCGCCGAGCGCCGCGACCTGCGCCTGCGCCCGACGCCGCGCCGCGAGACCACGCCGGACGTTTCCGTCCCCACCGCGCCGCCGGTCGCCCAGAACCGGCCGAGCCCGTCGACACGCCGCACGCGTCCCGCGCCGGCCCCCACGCCCGCGCCTACGCCCGCCGCTCGCGTTCCGGCTGCCGAGCCCATCGCCGAGGCGCGCCCCGACCGCCCGACGCGGCGCACGCGCCCCACGCCGGCACCTGCGCCGCGTCCAGCGCCCGCTGCGGCACCGCGGCCCGAGCCCGCCGCGGCGCCACGGCCCGAGCCCGCCGCGGCGCCACGGCCCGAGCCCGCCGCCGACGCGCCGTCGGACGTCTCGGGCTCGTTCGCCCAGAACCGCGGCCGCCTCCCGTGGCCTGCCGACGGCACCGTCACCGGCGCCTTCGGGACGCGGACCGACCCGGACTACGGGACCTCCATCCAGTCCATCGGCGTCGACCTCTCGACGCGCCCCGGCGCGCCGTCGCGCGCCGTCTTCGAGGGCACCGTCGAGCGCGTCGGGACGATGGCGACCTACGGCACCTTCGTCATGGTCTCCCACGGCGACTTCACGACGATCTACGGCAACCTCTCCGAGGTCGTCGTGTCGCGCGGGCAGACGGTCCGCGCCGGGCAGGTCGTCGGGCGGGCGGGCACGGCGACGGCCCGCCGCGGCTCTCAGCTCTTCTTCGCGCTGTTCCAGAACGGCCGCCCCGTCAACCCCGTCCCGTGGCTCCGCGGGCGCTGAGCCGACCCCGCAAAAACGAGGCGCGGGGCGCCCTCCTACGAGAGCGCCCCGCGCGGGACGAACGCGGCAGCCGCGTTAGTTCTTGACGGCCGGGCCGTCCCACGCCGTCTGCGTGTCGCGCACGGCCTGCTCGCCGACCGACGCCGTGTAGACCTTGTCCTCGTCGTCGAGCTCGGAGGCGACGACCGTGCAGACGACCTTCGAGAGGTCCACGAGGATCGGCGTGAGGCCCTTCAGGTTGTTCAGCGCGAGCGTCGCGAGGCGCTCCTCCTTCAGGCCGAGGGCCGTCGTGTAGAGCATGTGGTAGCTGATCGCGGCGAGGCTCGTCGCGGTGTAGCTGTCGCGGATCATCCGCGAGACGGTGTCCGTGCGGATCTTGTCGTAGAGGCCCGCCGCGACGCCGAGGGCGCTGCCGAGCGCCTCCTTGGCAGCCTCGAGAATCCCACCGCCGTCCGTGCCGTCGTTGTACTGCTCGAGCGACTGCGTGTGCGCCGCGAGCGTCGTCTTGAGGGACGTCAGCACGCGGACGGCCTCGGGGTACTTGCGCGTCGCGTCGGTGTCGATCTGGCGGGCGACGGCATCGTGGATGTGCGTCTCCACCGCCTTCATGTCGGTGACGTACTGGTTGAGAATTGCGGTGCGGTCCATGGGAGAAGAAAGGTTGGGAGATGGGCGCCGCGAGCGGCGTCTCGGTCCCACCCGACCCGGCGTGCACGCGTTCCCGCATAACGGGATTTCACGCCGTTCGACCGGCCATCACATGCTGAGGAGCAGCGCGAGCATGTGGGGCGAGAACATCTGGAGTGGGATCAGATGGGGAAGGTGCCGGCGACGGCCGTGTGCAGGTCGCCGGGGCGAACGTGGCGGCGCAGCGCAGCGGTCACGTCGTCGGCCGTGAGGCTACGCACGAGATCAGGGTAGCGGTCCAGGTAGCCGACGTCGAAGCCGCGCTCGGCGTTGACGAGCAGGCGCGCCGCGAGGCCGCCGGTGGTCGCCATCGCGACGACGTGGAGGCCGGCGAGCGTCGTCTGCACCTGGGCGAGGGTGTCGTCCGAGACGCCATCGGCCACGAACCGCTCGACCTCCGCTCGCACGGCCGCGATGCCGCGCTCGAGGGCCTCACCGCTGAGCGACACCGAGACGCCGAAGCCGCCGTCGTGCATCACGTCGATGCCGGCGAGGCCGGCCGAGATGCCGTACGTCAGGCCCTGCTCGTCGCGGATCGTCTGCATGAGGTGGCTCGAGAAGTTGCCGCCGAGCGCGAAGACGGCCGCGTAGGCGGCGAGGAAGTCCGGGCTGTCGCGGCGCAGGTCCACGGCGTGGCCCATGCGCACGTCGAGGCTCTGGCGGTCGGCGATGGGCACGTCCGTGCGGCCGGGATCGCGCGGGTCGGCGCAGGCGGCGAAGCGGGCCGCGCCGCCGTGCAGCGCCCACCCGCCGAAGCCGTCGGCGACGGTCGCCGCGACGGCGCCCGGGTCGGCGTCGCCGACGACGGTGAGCAGCAGGCCGTCGGCCCCGACATGCCGGCGCCACGCCTCGCGGACGATCTCGGGCGTGAGCGCGGCCGTCCGCGCCTCTTCCTCGTCGGGCGAGTAGATGTAGTTCGGGTGGTCCTCGGGGAGGAGCCGCCGGGCGAGCGCGCCGCCGGCCTGCTGCTCCGTCGAGTCGCGCGAGCGGCGGACGGCGGCGCCGGAGCGGTCGATGGCCTTCTGGATCTCGTCGGCGTCGAGGAGCGGCTCGCGGAGCGCCTCGGCGGCGAGCGCGAGCACGTCCGGCAGGTCGCCGCGGAGGGCGCGGCCGGCGAAGCCGAGGCGCAGCGAGTCCGCGTAGAAGCCGAGGCGCGCGCCGCGGCCGTCGAGGGCGTCGGCGAAGGCGTGGCGGTCGCGGCGGGCGGTCCCCTTGTCGAGCACGTCCGAGACGATGCCGAGGGCGAGGTCGTCGGAGGTCGAGAGGTCCGCCGCCGTGCGGAAGGAGCCGCGGAAGCTCACGACGTCGCGGGTCGCGGTCGGGAGCACGAGCAGCCGCGCCGGCCCGGCCACGACCTCGACGGTGCGCGTCGCGAGCGGGAGGCTGGCGGAGACCAGCGGGTCAGGATCGGTCATGGTCAGAGTCGTTCGGGATTGATACGGTCAAAATGGAGGCGTTCGTACGACAGCCCCCCGGGGGGGCCGGCTGCCCTAGCAGCCGGGGGGGCAGTTCTGCTGAGCGCCACCGAGGCGCCTCGTCCAGCATCGAGCAACCGCCCCCCGCCCGGCTTGCGCCGTGCGCCCCCCGCCGGGGGGCTGTGTGTCGTCGCTCCGATTGATCTCCGCGGCATCCGGCGATGTCGGGCGCCGGCAGAGATCTATGCCTCGGCCGGCTGCGGCACCGGGACGTAGTGGCCGACGGTCCGGCGGTCCGGGTTGGCGAGGCGCTGCGCGGCGGCCTGGACGGCCTCGGGCGTGACGGCGTCGATGCGGCCGCGGTACTCGGCGTAGAGCGTCCAGTCGCCCAGCGCGATGGCCTCGTTGAGCTGGGCGACGACGGCGAAGGGCCCGTCGCGCGAGAACGCCTCGTCGGCGACGACCTGCTGGCGGCCGCGGGCGAGCTCGGCGTCCGTCAGCCCGTCCCGCGCCACCTCGTCGAGGATGGCGATCAGCTCGGCCTCGACCGTCTCGTGCGCCACGTCCGGCGCGAGCGAGGCGTACAGGACGAACAGGCCGGGGTCGCGGAGGCGCGGGTAGAAGGCGAAGGCGCTCGTCGTCAGCCCGGCGTCGGTGAGGCGGCGGTAGAGGCGGCTGGACTTGCCCGCGGCGAGGGCCTGCACGAGCACGTCGAGCGCGTCGGCGTCGGCGTCCAGCCCCGC
>JBBSQZ010000260.1:0-4487 GCA_038243565.1 Rhodothermales bacterium
AGAGGCTCAGCGCCGAGAGCCCGTTGCAGCCGTTCTCGATAAAGATGCCGATGCCCGGCTTGGCCCAGATCGTCCGGAAGTCGACGACCGTCTGGGGGTAGAACGGCCGGATGAGGGCGCCCGTCCACGAGGCGACCGACGTCGAGAGCCAGGTGTCGATGCGGCCGTCGGGCAGCAGCCAGAGGTCGTAGAGGACGAACCAGACGGCGTAGATCGCGGCCATCTTGAGCAGGAAGAGGCTCAGGGCGCGGTGCGTCTCGAGGAACGAGCGGGCGGAATCGAGCATGTCACGAGGCGGCGGGCAGAGGGGAAGATAGGCCGGCAACGGGCGCGGCCCCGGCAGGCGTGCCCGTGAGCGCCGCGACGAAGGCGGCGACGAGCGGCTCGGGGGCGAACGCGGCGCGGGCGCGCGCCGCGGCGCTCCGGCCGTAGCGGTCGCGGTGCGCGAGCGCGTCGTCGAGCGCCTCGACGAGGGCCGCGGCGTCGCCCGGCGGCACGAGGCGGCCGTCGACGTGGTCGCGGACGATCTCCGGCGCCGCGGCGTGGTTCGTCGCGACGACGGCGCTGCCGGCGCCCATCGCCTCGAGCATGCCCATCCCGAACGACTCGGGCAGGGCCGAGGGGAACGCGAGCACGTCGGCCGCGGCGAGGACGGGCCGGAGGTCGCCGTGCGGGATCGACCCGGCGATGGTCGCCCGGCCGGCGATGCCGAGCGTCTCGAGGAGGCCGGCGAAGGCGTCGCGGTCGGCGTCCGATGCCCAGGCGCCGGCGAAGGTGGCCGTGAAGGCGCGGCCGCGGGCGGCGAGCGTGCCGAGGGCGTGCGCGAGCGGCACGTAGCCCTTCGTCGGGATCATGTTGGACAGGAAGAGGACGTTCGGGACCGCGCCCTGCCGCGCCGCGCGAGCGGCCTCCTCCTCCCCTGCCGAGAAGCGGAGGACGGGCGCGACGGGGTTCGGGAGGACCTCGACGCGCGCGCCGGGGAGCGTCCGCCGGATCCACTCGGCCGAGAAGGCGCTCGGGACGAGGATGCGCTCGTAGCGCCGGGCCGTGCGCCGGGCGAGGGCACCCACGCCGCGGCGCGCGAAGAGGCTGCCGAAGTCGCCCATGTGCGCGTGGGCCACCACGCGGACGCCGCGGGGCACGAGCGCCAGCGCGATGACGTCGCGGGCGAAGCCGAGGGAGCTCGACGCCGGCGTGAGGTAGACCACGTCGGGGCGCGTGCGCAGCGCGCGGCGGAAGTCGCGCAGGCGGCCGAGCCACGCCGCGGCGCGCGCCGGCGGGAACGTCCGCGAGCGGCGCCAGACGTGCACGCGGTCCGCCGTGTCCACCGTCTCGACGTCGGCCCCGCGCGCGAGGGCGTCCAGGAACGTCTGCGTGACGATGCTCTGGCCGGTCGGCGGCGGCGGCAGCGGGAGCAGGCAGAGGATCCGGGGGCACGGCATCAGAGCAGGTCGAGGGCGTCATACCGATTCTCCGAATCGGTGGGGCATGAGGCAAGGGCGATGGGGCATGGGGAAAGGCACCGGGCGTCAAGAAGTCGGCGTTCTCATGCCTCTTGCCTCATCCCCCATGCCCTTCCGTTTCTCGGAAACGGTATCAGGGTGCACAGGCGCGATGGCCGTGCCCCCGGCGGTCGGCTGCCCAAACTCGCGCCGCGCCCGGACCGGCGCACCGAGTGCGTGCAAAGACGGTGCTCGAAACACGGTCAGGCGCGCGCCGCGACGGGCGCGCCGCCTCCCGCCCCGTCGCCAGACGTGACGGGGCACGGCGGCTCGATGCCCGAGGCGGCGCGCTCGGGCGCGAACGTCGGGACGAGCGCGCGGAACGCGTCGACGACGGCGGCGGCGTCGTGGTGCTCCGCCGCGGCGACGAGTGCGGCGAGGCCGTCCTCGAACCCGCCGCCGGGGGTCGCCCGGCGGGCGACGTGGATCTGGTCGTGCGGGGACGGCTCGGTCCCCTCCTCGGCCATCAGCAGCTCCTCGAAGAGCTTCTCGCCGGGGCGCGCGCCCGAGAACGTGATCTCGACGTCGACGCCCGGCTCGAGGCCCGAGAGCAGGATCAGGTCCCGGGCGAGGTCCTGGATGCGGACCGGCTCGCCCATGTCGAGCACGTAGACGCGGCCGTTCTCGGCGATGGCGCCAGCCTGCAGCACGAGCTGCGACGCCTCCGGGATCGTCATGAAGTAGCGCACCATGTCCGGGTGCGTCACCACGACCGGCCCGCCGCGCTTGATCTGCTCGCGGAAGAGCGGCACGACCGAGCCGCGGCTGCCGAGGACGTTGCCGAAGCGGACCGAGACCATCGCGCAGCCGGGCGCGCACGCCTCGGCCACGCGCGCGACGACGCCCTCGGCGACGCGCTTCGAGGCGCCCATCACGTTCGTCGGGTTGACGGCCTTGTCCGTCGAGACGTTGACGAGGCGTGCCACGCCGTAGTCGAGGCACAGCCGCGCGACGTTGCCCGTCCCGACGACGTTGTTGAGGACGGCCTGCGCCGGGTTGGCCTCCATCAGCGGCACGTGCTTGTGCGCCGCGGCGTGGAAGACGACGGTCGGGCGGACGCGCTCGAAGACGGCGCGCAGCGAGGCCTCGTCGCGGACGTCGCAGATGACGGCGTTGCGCGGGATCTCCGGGTGCGTCCGCGCGAGCTCGCGGTCGATGTGGAAGACGCTGTTCTCGCCGCGCCCGAGGAGCACGATCCGGGCGGGGCGGAACGGCGCGATCTGGCGCACGATCTCGGAGCCGATGGAGCCGCCGGCGCCGGTCACGAGCACGACCTCGCCGGCGAGGTACGCCGTGATGCCCGCCGGGTCCAGGCGGACGGGCGGCCGCCCGAGCAGGTCCTCGACGTCGACCTCGCGCAGCGCGCCGATGCTCACGCGGCCCGACGCGAGCTCGTGCAGGCTCGGCAGCGTCCGCGACTCGATGCCCGCGTTGCGCGCCGCCTCGACGAAGCGGCGCAGCGCCGCCGGCCCGGCCGAGGGGATCGCTATGAGCAGCTCGTCGGCGTCGGTCCGGGTGGCGACGCGCTCGATGTCGGCGACCGTGCCGAGCACCTTCAGACCGGCGTAGCTGCGGCCCGCCTTGCGCGGGTCGTCGTCGACGAAGCCGACGGGCCGGCGGCCCGCTTCGGGGTGACGCTGCATCTCACGCGCGATCAGCAGGCCCGCCTCGCCCGCCCCCGCGATGAGCACGCACCGCTCGCGGCCATCGGTGCGCAGCCGGACCCGGAGCACGCCGCGCTCCTCGTAGTACAGCCGCGTCGCGAAGCGGAGCCCGGCCATCCCGAGCAGCGCCACCATCGCCTCGATGAACGGCACGCTGCGCGGGATGACGACGTTCGGATGCGGAATGAGGTGGATCAGCACCATCTCGACCGCGAACATGATGCCGACGAGCGTCACGAGCGGCCCCATGTCGCGCAGGCCGACGCGGTGCCACGAGCGGCGGACCGACCGGCTCGAGGCGAGCGCCACCACCTTGAGAACGGTTGCGAGGCTCGCGTAGAGCACCACGTCCTCGATCTGCGCTAACGCTCCGATGTCCAGCCGGATGGCGTACGCGAGTGGCGCAGCAGCGACCCAGACGCCCAGGTCGAGCGCGGTCTTGAGCAGCGAACGGCGCATGCAGTGCGTAGACGGAAGCGGATGGATGAGCAGGATACGCGCAGCGCGCCTATGCGCTCCACAAGCCGCTATAGCTTCACGCCAGATTTGCTCCGCTCCGCGGCACCGACGACCAGTACGACGGCAACTGGAACACCGACAAGGGCCAGAAGGGCAAGACCACTTGCCCCGCGCCAGTTCAGGGCCCACCCTACGGCTGCCGCGCCGCAGACGGCGGCGAGCCCGGCGTAGAGGCCCGCCGCCTGGCGGTGCGTCCATCCCGCTCCGACGAGGCGCTGATACAGGTGCGAGCGGTGCGCCTCGGTGAGCCGCTCGCCGCGGCGCGCGCGGCGCACGACGGTAAAGACGGCGTCGAAGACGAACGGCCACACGGCGAGCAGTCCAGCGAGCGGCATCCGCGCCGCGGCGCCAGCGCCCGGGGCTGCGACGAGCGGCAACGCCGCGAACGTGAATCCGAGCGACGCCGCCCCGACGTCGCCCATGAAGATCCGCGCCGGCGCCCAGTTGTGGATGAGGAAGCCGGCCGCCGCCGCCGCCACGAGCGCCCCGACGAGCGCCACGACGGGTACGCCGAGGCCCGCTCCGATGACGGTCCACGCGGCGCCCGCCGCGACGGCCTGCGCGCCCGCGATGCCGTCGATGCCGTCCATGAAGTTGTAGGCGTTCGTCAGCCCGACGAGCCAGACGGCCGCGAGCGGAACGCCGAGCACGCCGACGGGCACCGTCCCGACGACCGGCAGCGTGATCTCGGTCCACGCCCCGACGCCGACGAGGAGCACGGCCGCCGCCGCGCCCTGCGCCGCGAAGCGCAGCCCGGGGCCGAGCGTCCGCACGTCGTCGAGCGCGCTCACGCCGGCGACGA
>JBBSQZ010000261.1:0-4486 GCA_038243565.1 Rhodothermales bacterium
CAGCGCCGCGCGCCTCGGCGCGCCCCACCGGGCCCTCCGCAACGCCCCCGCCCCCGCGATCGCGCGGGCGCCCGTCCCGGCGGGGCGCCCCGCGCTGCCCGCGCGCCGCCCCGCCCTCGCCGGTCTCCGGCCGGCCGACCCGGCGCGGATGTCGATCGCTCGCGCGCTCGGCCGCGCCGCCGAGGCGCAGGACGCGCCGCGTCTCGCCGCGGCGCTCACGAATGCCTCTACCGACTGGCGGACACGTGTCTCGGCCGCCGGCGCCCTCGGGGCGCTCCGCGCCCAGCCCGCCGCCCGAATGGCGCTCGTCGCCTCGCTCGACGCCGACAACCCGCACGTCGCCGCCGGCGCCGCCGCTTCGCTCGCGCGCGTCGAGACCCCGTCGGAGGCCGAGCTTGCGGCGGCGACCAGTGCCGTCCAGAACGCGCGCCGCCCGTGGCAGGCGACGGCGCCGCTGCTGCCGCTCCTCGCCCGGTCGGGGCGCCTCGACGCCGTCGCCGCGTGGTCCGCCAGGAACCCGACGCCGTTCGCGCAGACGGCGCACCTCTCGGCCCTCGGCGAGGCGACGACGCCGTCGACGCTGGACCTGCTCTTCGCGCGCGCCTCGGACGCCGACGCGCGCCTCGCCGCCGCCGCCGTCGAGGGGCTCCGCGCCCGCTGGTCCGCGACCGACTCGCCCGCCCGCCCCGCCGTCGCGGACCGCTACTACGCCGCCTTCTCGGCTGCGCTCTCCCGCCGAGACCTCGCCACGACGACGTCCGCCGCGCCCGTTCTTTCTGATTCCCTCTTCGTCCTGCGCGGCTCCCCAGGCCTGCTCCGCAGCGTGTACGCGCAGATGACGGCGCCCGAGGACGTCGAGCCGATGGCCGAGATCGTCAAGACGCTGGGCCAGATCCGCGACGGGCAGGAGGTCGAGTTCCTCGTCGGCGTGGCGCTCACCGGCCACCCCGTCCTGCGCGCCGCGGCGCGCGACGCGCTCAACGAGCGCCTCACCGAGGGCATCGACGTCTCGGCGACCGGCACGGACGGCGCCACCACCACGACGGGCGTCGACTGGGCCTACCTCGCGCGCGTCGGCCCGCGCCCGCACCTCGTGCTGGATACGGACCGCGGCCGCGTCGTGATCGAGATGGCGACCGAGAGCGCGCCGCAGACGGTCCAGACAGTCGCGCAGGCCGCCGCGGCGGGGCGCTACGACGGCGTCCCCTTCCACCGCGTCGTCGCCAACTTCGTCGTGCAGGGCGGCGACTATTTCCGCCGCGACGGCTACGGCGGCCCGGCCGTCCCGATCCGGTCGGAGTTCACGCGCCTCCGCTTCGAGACGGGCACGGCGGGCATCGCGAGCGCCGGCAAGGACACCGAGGGCGTCCAGTACTTCGTCACGCACAGCCCGCAGCCGCACCTCGACGGGAAATACACCGCCTTTGGCCGCGTCGTCTCGGGCCAGGACGTCGTGGACCGGATCCTCCAGGGCGACGTCGTCCGCCGCGCGCACATCGAACGGCCGTAGACAGCCAGTTTGGAGAGGGAAAGGGAGCAGCGGCCGTAGGAAGGGTGCGGCCCCACAGTTTGAAGGGGAGAGCGTTCGGAGCACGGTCACGGCCCTCTTCAAACTGCGGGGCCGCGGCTGTTCTGAAACGGCCGGCCCTATCCCCTCTTCAAACTTTTCAGGCCGCCAGCCCGGCGGCGAGATGGTGCCGGACCATGCCGGCGAGCCCGGCCGAGGCGCGCAGCGGCAGGCGGTACGCGACGACGTGGGCCTGCGGCGCCGAGCCTGCCCCGGCCCCCGAGCCGGGGTCGCCGGACGAGGTCGGCCGCAGGCGGACGAGCGTCTGGGGCGGGACCGTTCGGACGAGGCGCGCCGCGGCGGCGTCGGTGATGAGCAGGTCCAACCAGCCGTCGCCCTCGCGGACGGCCCGGATGTCGGCCCACTCGACCGTCGCGTCCCAGCGGAGGTCGCGCACGCCGCGCCAGTGCGTGTCGACGGCCCACGGCCGCTCGTCGGCGCCGTAGGCGGCGCGGAGGCCGAGCGCGGCGCTCCCGGCCAGCGCGAGCACGCCCGCGACGACGCTCCACGCGGCGACGCCGGCGGCGAGCGGCAGCGCGACGGCCATCAGAAGCCCGACGCCGACACTTGTGAGGAGCGCCGTGCGGCCGCGCGGCGTCGCGAGGCCGTCGGTGAGGCGCTCGCGGGGCGTCCGGTCCAGCGTCACGCGGAGCTGCTGCCACACCGGGGCGGAGCCGCCGCCGGCGCTGCGACGGCGCTGTGCCTCGCGCGCCGCCTGCTCGATCTCGCGCGCGATCCGGTCCGCGTCGAAGCCGTCCTCCGACGGGATGCTGGCCAGCGCGGCGTCGTAGGCCTCGCGCAGGAGGCGGAAGTCGTCGGCGGCCGTCGGCGCCGGGTTGCGGTCCGGGTGGACCTCGAAGGCGCGGCGCCGGAAGGCGCGGCGGATGGCGTCGGCCGAGGCCGTCGGCGGGACGCCGAGCAGGTCGTGCGGAGCGGGCATTCGGAGCGGCCGGTGGAGGCCCGCTCCGGAACAAGAGCCGTGCCGCGGGGCGCCCGCGCGCGTCAGGGAGGGAATCGGGTGCGCGAGCGCGCCCTACCGGCTGTTCACGAGCACGTCGTAGGTCGAGAGGTGCGGCGCGTCCATCTCCGAGAGGTACGCATAGGCTTCGTTTCGCTGCGGCGCCTCGCGCAGCAGGAGCGCGATCTCCGGCGCCTTGGCCGCGTAGAAGACGTCCGTCGCGAAGCGGCGGCGGTTGAACGTGAGGTAGAGGTCGTGGAGCGTCGTGAGCGTCTCGAGGGCCTTGACCCACGACGCCTCCGGCGCGGTCGTGAAGTGGTCCAGCACGCCGTAGTGGTACTCGAACATGGCGCGGCGCAGCGGCAGGAAGGCCGGGTCCAGCATCTGCTGCGTGAGGTCCGAGCGCGAGCGGTCGTCGGTGGAGGTCCGGCTGGACCAGCCGGTGCCGAGGTCCGACTGGTTGGCGCGGCCGAGCTCCGCGACGAGGCGCGCGCGGTCCCAGAAGGGCTGCCCGCCGAGCGGCGCGAACGAGTCGTAGTCCGTCGCGAGGACGACGAGCGCGTAGTAGTCCAGGACCGACGTGAACGAGTCGAAGCGGTTGGGGTCGTAGACCAGCGCCTGCCCGCGGGCGTAGTTGAAGATCCACGCGTCGTCGCCGATGAGCAGCGTCGTCGAGCGCTGGGCCGTCCCGTAGATCGGGCGGCTGGCCTGGACGGCGATGTTGGCCGAGAACTGCGTCAGCGACTGCGACGCGATGAGCGTGATCTGGACCGTGCAGTCGATGCGCTCGCGGTTGTCGAAGACGTCGTTCGTCCAGGCGCGGTCGTTGAAGTAGCGCTCGATCTGCGTCCGGAGCTCGTCGAGGAACTCGTACTCGTTGCCCGTCAGCGCGGCGCGGTTGATGTTGACGGAGCAGTTGAGCTCCTGCGCGCGCGCGGGCGCAGCGGCAAAGGCCGCGAGCAGGAGCGCGAGCAGCGGCAGAAGGCGGACGGGGCGCGGCATGACGGAACGGGTGCGGGAGATCGGAAGCTAGCGTGTATGTTCGGCGGGCTTCCGGGCGGTTCGGAAGGCCCCGCCGGGGCACACCGCCGTCTCAACGCTCGCCCCCCACCCACTATGCGCCGACTCTGGACTCTGACGGCCGTCCTCTCCCTCGGCGCCGCGACCTTCGGCGCCGCGCCGGCGCGGGCGCAGCTCGCCGAGGGCGGCGCGCGGTATCTCGGCATGGGCCGCGCCGGCGTCGCGCTCGGGCAGAGCGCGTGGGGCCACGCCAACCCGGCGGCGTGGTCCGGGCTCGTAGAGCGCCGCGGCGCGCTGCAGGCGAGCCAGGCCTTCGGGCTGTCCGAGCTGCGCCTCGCCCAGCTCTCGGCCGCCGCGCCGACGCCCGTCGGGACGCTCGCGCTCACGGCGCGCTCCTACGGCTTCTCCGAGCACCGCGAGACGCGCGTCATGGTCGGCGTCGCGCGGCCGATCCCGCTCAGCCGCACGCGGCGCCTCGACGCCGGCCTCGCGGTCGGCTACGAGTCCGCGAGCACCGAGGGCTACGGCAGCGTCGGGACGCCGCTGCTGTCGCTCGGCGTCCAGGGCGACGTCGTGCGCGGCCTGCGGGCCGGCCTCGCCGGGCGCAACCTGCTCGGCATCCTGTGGGACGAGGCCGAGGACGTCCGGCACTCGCTCGCGACCGTCCCGGCCATCACCGTCGGGCTGGCGTACGCGCCGAGCCGCATCGCGACGCTCGTGCTGGACGCCGAGCAGAACCTCGACTACGGCCTCTCGCTGCGCGCCGGCATCGAGGCGTACCCCGTCTCGGCCCTCGCGCTGCGCGTCGGCGTCTCGGACGGCCCGAGCCGGATCTCCGCCGGCGCGGGCGTCCACGTCGGCGCCCTCCGCGCTGACATCGCCGTCGAGCGCCACGAGTCGCTCGGGCTGACCCCGGCCGTCGGCATCGAGGTCTCGTTCTA
>JBBSQZ010000262.1:0-4476 GCA_038243565.1 Rhodothermales bacterium
CTCGCGGATGTGGTAGCCCGAGATCGAGATCGTGTTCCAGCGCGGGAGATCGCGGGCGCACCACGCGAACACGTCCGTGATGAGGCGCATGGACGGGCGCGGCGGGTAGATGTAGGTCCCGCGGGCGGCGTACTCCTTGAGGATGTCGTTCTGGATGGTCCCGCCGAGGCGCGTCAGGTCCGCCCCCTGCTCCTTCGCCACGGCGACGTAGAGCGCGAGCAGGATCGGCGCCGTCGCGTTGATGGTCATGCTCGTCGTGACGCTCGCGAGCGGGATGCCGTCGAAGAGGCGCCGCATGTCGTCGATGGAGCAGATCGACACGCCGACCTTGCCGACCTCGCCCTCGGCCTGCGGGTCGTCGGCGTCGTAGCCGATCTGCGTCGGCAGGTCGAAGGCGACGGAGAGGCCGGTCGTGCCGGCCGCGATGAGCGCGCGGTAGCGCTCGTTGGACGCCTCGGCGGTCGAGAAGCCGGCGTACTGGCGCATCGTCCACAGCCGCTCGCGGTACATCGTCTCGTAGACGCCGCGCGTGAACGGGAAGTGGCCGGGCGCGCCGAGGCGCGCGTCGAGGTCGGGCGGGAGCGCGAGCGGTTCGGTGGTCTCGGTCGTCTCGGTCATCGGTCGTCGGCAGAGGGTGCGGGCAGAGTACGAGCGCAGCGCGGTGAGGTGCCCGCGCACTAGCTTGCCGGCCCTCCTCCACCACTCCGATGATCCGCGCCGCCCTCGCCCTGCTCCTGCTCGCCGCCGCCGCCGACGCGCAGACCGTGACGTACCAGTATGACCGCGGCACCGGGTCGCAGAACATCGGCCCGCCGTCGACCTTCGACCCGGACATGCTGTGGGGCAACTACTACCTGCGGCAGCCCGGCGGCGAGGCCATCACGAGCGTCACGGTCGCCTTCGGCAACACGTTCCCGTCGCGCGCCAACCCGGTCACCATCTGGGTCCTCTCGGACGCCGACGGCGACGGCGACCCGCGCAACGCCGTCTCCGTGGCGAGCGCCCTCCTGCCCGGCCCGATCGTCGGCACGACGCCCATCACGGTCCCCATCCCGCCGACGCTCGTCGGCGCTGGCTTCTTCGTCGGCGCCAGCGTCGAGCTGCTCGGTGGGCAGGACCGGCCGGCGCGGCTGGACGCGGGCGCGTCGTCGTTGGTCAACTCGTGGATTTTCTACGCCGACAGCATCGCCGCCGTGATCGACAGCCTCGGGACGGCCCCGTACGGTGCACGCATCAACCCGCCGTTCCCCGGCGCCTTCCTCGTCCGCGCGACGGGCATCCCGGCCGCCGTCGCGACGGAGCCATCACCCGCGCCCACCGTGGCGCTCGCCGCATTCCCGAACCCCGTCCGCGGCGTCTCGACGCTGCGCTATACCCTGCCCGAAGCTGGCCTGGTCTCCGTCACCGTGGTCGACGCGCTCGGCCGGAATGTCGCGGCGCTGGTACGGGGTGAGCAGGCGGCGGGCGATCATGCGGTGACGTGGGACGCGCGCGGCGCGGCGCCCGGCGTCTACGCCGTCCGCCTCGAGTCCGCCTACCGAGTGGCGACGGCCCGCCTCGTCGTCGTCCGCTGACCGAGACGAAGCACCCGGCCGGCGGCCGCCTACTGGCGCGGCCGCTCGGTCGTCTCCTCGAGGATGCGCGCGTCCGAGACGTTCGGGTCCATCTCCTTCTTGAACGCCGTCTGCGCCTCGACGGCGATCGACGCCGCGCGGTCGATAGCCGTCTCAGCGGCGGCCGCGGCGAGGCGCACGGCCCCACCGGCGAGCAGGCCGAAGCGGCCTACAAGACCGGCGCGCTCAAACTTTTCGATCCACTCGTTCATCAGTCCTCATCCGGCCCGCGGCGCGGCTTGCGGCTGCGCGGGCGCGGCGTCTCGGCCGCGTGCGACTCCGCCGTCGGCGCCTCGGGGTCCATCGCGCGGTCGTCATCGTCATGCGCTTCGTCGGCGTCGACCGGGTCGGCGGGCCGCATCGGGTCGCGGAAGATGGCGTCGAGGTCGAGGTCCCGGACGGCCGTCGAGACGCGGCGGCCCGTCTCGGCGATGGCCTGGCCGATGGTGTCGAACGTGGCCTCGAGGACGAAGGCGGCCTTGTCGGGCGTCGCGAGGCGCTCGAAGGCGCGGCGGAGGTCGTCGATCGGTGGGCGGGGTGCGGGCATTGTGTCGGCGGCCGGAGCCGCGAGCGGGTGTCGGCGTTCGACGGGCCCTCCGGACCCTGAGTTTCACCGATGCCCGACCTGACCAACCTGCCTCCCCCCGACACGCCGGCAACCGACACGCCGGCAACCGACGTACACCGCATGCTCGACGGCCTCGTCATCCGCTCGACCGGCAGCTGGTACAACGTCCGCACCGACGAGGGCGTGGATGTCAAGGCCCGTGCGCGCGGCCGCTTCCGCCTCGACGCGCTCGACATCGACGAGACGAACCCGCTCGCCGTCGGCGACCGCGTCGAGCTGCGGATGGAGAGCGACGAGACGGCCCTCGTGACGGCCATCCGGCCGCGCCACAACCAGCTCTCGCGCCGCGCCGCCGGCGGCCGCGGCGCCGTCCGCGAGCACGTGATCGTGGCCAACGTGGACATGGCGTGGTGCGTGCAGTCCGTCTACGGCCCCAAGTTCAACCCCGGCTTCGTGGACCGCTTCCTCGTCGCGGCCGAGGCGCGGCACGTCGCGGCGGGGCTCGTCCTGAACAAGGCGGACCTGATGGTGGACCAGCCGCGCGCGCAGGTCGCGATGGACTTCTGGTCCGGCCTCTACCGCGACCTCGGCTACCCCGTCCTCGTCACGAGCGCTGAGACGGGCGAGGGCGTCGAGGCGTTCAAGGAGGCGCTCGCGGGCAAGGTGTCGGTCGTCTCGGGGCCGTCGGGCGTCGGCAAGTCGAGCCTGCTCAACGGCGTCGAGCCGGGCCTCGGCCTGCGGACGTCGCACATCGGCCTGCGCACGCAGAAGGGCCGCCACACGACGACCTTCGCGACGCTCTACGAGGCGGCCGGCGGCTGGGTCGCGGACACGCCGGGCGTCCGCGAGTTCGGCATCTGGGACATGTCGCCGACCGAGCTCGGCGGCTACTTCGTCGAGTTCCGCCCGTTCATCCCGGACTGCCGCTTCCCCGACTGCACGCACGTCCACGAGCCCGGCTGCTGCGTCATCGACGCCGTCGAGGCGAACACGATCACCGAGCAGCGCTACGCGTCCTACCTCGGCATCCTCGAGACGGTCGAGACGGAGTACGAGAACACGCGGCAGAAGCGCTGGCGGACGGTCGGGCGGCCCGACGACCCGGACGAGGCGGTGGAGGACATCGAGTAGTGGAAGTTTGGAGTTTGAAGTTTGGAGAGGCCGTTGCGCAGCACGTTGAGTGTCCCGAGCGATGCCCTTTCCGCACTTCAAACTCCAAACTTCAAACTGCCTTTTCTCCCGGCCCACCCGCGCCCGGCTTGCCCTCCTCCGTCGTGCGGTACATGCGCTGCGTGGGCAGGGCGAAGGCGACGTCGTCGCGGGCGGCGAAGGCGTCCAGGACGTCCTCCCAGACGGCCTCCTCCGAGACGCGCAGGCGCCTGGGTGGGACGAGGTAGCGCAGCGTCAGCCGAACGCCGTCCTGCACGACGGACGTGTAGACGGTCGGCGTGAGCTTCGAGAAGAAGATGAAGTGCTCGCTGGCCGTCCGCCGGAGCGCCGCCTCGGCGTTCTCCGAGAACGCCTCGGCGCGGTCGCGCGCGATGCCGAGCAGGAGCTCCTTGGCGCCGCGCCAGTTGCTCTCGAACGTGACCACGACCGGGATCTCGTGCCAGACGTACGGGAACGCGCCGGTGTGGTTGACGAACGCGTCCGTAAAGATCCAGCCGTTGGGCAGGTTCACGACGCGGCCCGTGGACTGGAACGCGCCCGTCTCGGTCTCGACGTCGAGCAGCGTGAACGAGAACAGGCGCTGGTCCGTGACATCGCCCGTGCGGTCGCGGACGGTGATGCGGTCGCCGGGCGTGAACGGCCGCCGCCAGAGGATGTACAGCCAGCCGAAGAGGTTGACGACCGGGTCGCGGAGGGCGATCGCGAGGCCCGCCGAGAGGAGCCCGAAGAACGTCGCGACGGAGCCGACGGCGCCGCCCCAGACGGGCAGCAGCACGAGCATGGCGGCGGCGACGGTGCCGTAGAGCGAGCCCTTGCGCCAGCGGTAGAGCGTCCGCGGGTCCGTCGCGCGGCGGTGGACGCCTGCGAGCACAGCCGTGCGGACGGCCCACAGCACGGCGATCAGGAACACCGTGATGAGCAGGTCCTCGGTGACCTCGGTGCCGAAGCCGAGCACGGAGCTGGTCGCCGCGACGACGCGCGTCCACAGGCCCGCCGAGGCGGCCTCGGCGGCGTGCTGCGCCGCGACGGCGGCCCGCTTCACGCCCGAGACCGTGTCGAGGCGGACGGTGCTGGCGCGGGACGGCGCGGCGAGCGGGGCGCCGGCCTCGCGGGCCAGGGTGTCGA
>JBBSQZ010000263.1:0-4463 GCA_038243565.1 Rhodothermales bacterium
ATCGCGTTGCGGGCCGGTGCCGTCTTCACCGCAGAACCGCGCCGGCCCCGCCGCGCCCCCCGCTGTGTCGATCCTGTGGCCTGAGCGGCCGTCCCTCTCCGAGATCATCGCGGCGCCGCCCGGCGCCTCGGCCCCGCCCGACGGCCCGATCCGCGTCGCGTCGTACAACGTGCACCGCTGGGCGGGCGTCCGCGGTGGGCGCGCCTACGACCCCGAGAAAGCCTACGACGTCCTCGCTGAGCTCGACGCCGACGTCATCGCCCTTCAGGAGGTGCTGCGGCCGACCGGAGACGCGTGCCCGCTGCGCGACGTCGCGCAGCGCCTCGGGCTGCACCTCGCCTTCGGCGTGACGCGGCAGCACCGCCGCGGCGAGCTCGGCAACGCCGTCCTCTCTCGCGTGCCGTTTGCCGCGGCGCACGTCATCGACCTGTCGTTCGGGCGCTTCGAACGCCGCGCGGCCGTCGCGGTGACGCTCGCCGGGAGCGGCCTGACGGTCGCCGCGACGCACCTCGCACTCGTGGACCGGACGCGCGCGCGGCAGGTCCGCGCCCTGCTCCACCACCCGCGCCTCGCCGACGGCCCGGCCGTCCTCGTCGGCGACATGAACGCGTGGCGCCCGACGGCCGCTTCGCGCGAGCTCGACGCCGCCTTTGCCGAGCGGCACCACAACGAGGCGTGGCCGCCGTCGTACCCGTCCGTGCGGCCCGTGCTGGCGCTGGACCGGCTCTACGCCCGCGGCGCGCACGTCACGGATCTGCACGCGCACGCGAGCGCGGCGTCGCGGCGCGGCTCGGACCACCTGCCCATCGTCGCCACGGTCGAGGTCTGCGTGGAGTGAGGGCAGAGGGCAGCAACTCACGCCCCCTCTCTCTTGTCATCCTGAAACACGTTCAGGATGACCTATTCTCTGGTGGTGTGCCGGACGTGACGGGTGTGTGGGCGCCGAACCTGTCGAGGCGCTCGGTTCGAGCCTTCCGCCTAATCCGTCCGGGCGGTGAGGAGGTCGAAGAAGGCGGTGCGGCCGTCCAGGCGGCGGACGCGCAGCAGCGCCGACCTGTCCGACCGGGCGAGACGCGCCAGCGCGCGGCGGGCCTCCTCGGCCGAGCCGACCGGCCGGCCCTCGACCTCGACGACGATCGTGCCCATCGGGAGGCCGTCGAGCTGGGCGGCGGAGCCGGGCGTGATCGCCTCGACGAGCGCGCCCGCTGCGACCTTGGCCCGCTCGCGGTCCTGCGCGGTGAGGTCCCGAAAGCGGATGCCCCAGTCCGGCGCGTCCGAGCGCTGCGGCGCCTCGCCGCCGTCGGAGGGCGCCGCGGGGCCCGTCGCCGGGTCGCGGGAGGCGAGCCCGCGCTGGAAGAGCGGGTCCGCCTGCGAGATCAGCGACGCCTGCAACTCGCGCTCGCTGCCGTCGCGCCAGACGGTGAGCGCGACCGACTGGCCCGGACGGCTCTGCGCCAGGCGGCTCTGGAACTGGTTCAGCTCGTCCACGGGCCGCCCGGCGACGGCCAGCAGGATGTCGCCGGCGCGGAGGCCCGCGCGCGCGGCGGGCCCGCCCGAGACGACGTTCTGCACGAGCACGCCGTGGATGCGCGCCATGCCGGCCTGCCGCGCGTCGCCCGCCGTCACCGTCAGCGCGTCGACGCCGAGGTAGCCGCGGCGGACCTCGCCGTAGGCGATGAGGTCCTCGGCGACGCGCCGCGTGAGGTTCGACGGGATCGCGAAGCCGTAGCCCTCGCTGTAGCCCGTCTCGGACGCGATGGCGGTCACCATACCGACGACCTGCCCGCGGAGGTTCACGAGCGCGCCGCCCGAGTTGCCCTGGTTCACGGCCGCGTCGGTCTGGATGAAGTCCTCGATGCGGAGGTCGTCCTGGATGGCCTGGATCTGGCGGCCGAGGGCCGAGACGATGCCCTGCGTGACGGTCCCCTGGAGGCGGAACGGGCTGCCGACGACCAGGATCGTCTCGCCGATCTGGAGCGCGTCCGAGTCGCCGAGCGTCGCGACGGGCAGCGGCCCCGAGGCACGCGCCTCGAGCAGGCGCAGCACGGCGACGTCCGTCGTGAGGTCGCGGCCGACGACCTCGGCGCGGTACTCGCGCTTGTCCGTGAGGCGGACGTCCACGCGGCCCGCCCGCTCGACGACGTGCGCGTTCGTGACGACGTAGCCGTCGGGCGAGAGGACGATGCCGGAGCCGGCCTCGGAGTCCGCAGCCTCGAAGGCGGCGTCGCCGCCGGAGCCCTCGGGCGTGACGACGATGTAAGCAACCGACTCGCGGACGCGCGCGGCGACGGTCGTCGTCTGCGAGTTGAGCGCCTCCCAGTCCGGCACGGGCAGCGGCTCGGGCGCATCGCTGTCGGACGCGCCCAGCTCGACCGGCTCTACGACGGCCGGCGACGCCTCGGGCTGCGACGGCAGCAGCGGCAGGTTCGGGAGCACGCTCGGCGCGTCGGGCCGCACGATGGGGTACGCGACGAGGCCGATCGCGCCGAAGGCGGCGAGGGCGAGCAGGACCCGGCGGAGCAGCACGGCGGCGAGCGAGAAAGGGTGAACGCCTGGGCCATAACAACAACCGGGCCACCGGCAGCCGTGTAAACTACGGGGCTGGCTGCCGCGCGGTTCAGACCCGATCGGTGAACTCCTCTCGCTCCGCGCTCGCGTGTCCCGCCCCGACGTCCTGTTCCTGCACCTCGGCGACATCACCGGCTCGTCTCGCGCGCTGCGGCAGCTCGCCACGATGGACACGATGGGCCTGGGCGTCGCGGCCGTCGGCTTCGGCGCACCGCGCGACGCCGACGCGCTGCCGCCCGGCGTGGCCTACGAAGCGCTCCCGTTTCCGGCCGGCCGCGGGCCGCGGATGTTCTGGGCCGCCCACCACGCCGTCCGTGCCGCCGCGCTCGCCCGGCCGGCGCGCCTCGTCTGGGCGAGCGACCTGCACGTCCTCCCCGCGGCCGCCGCGGCCGCCCGGCGCCACGGCGCGCGCCTCGCCTACGACGCCCGCGAGTGGTACGAAGGCGTCGACTCGGCGGCCGGACGGCCGCTCGTCGGGCGCGTCTGGGCGGCCATCGAGGCGCGGTTCGCGCCCCGGTGCGACACCGTGTTCACCGTCAACGACGCCATCGCGGAGCGCCTCGCCGCGGAGCGGCGCATCCCACGGCCGACCGTCCTGCACAACGTCGCGGACGCGCCGCGCGTGGAGCGGACGGGCGCGCTGCGCCGCCGCCTCGGGGTGCCGGACGACCAGCCGCTCGTGCTCTATCAGGGCCTGTTCCGGCCCGGCCGCGGCCTGCCGCACCTCGTCCGCGCGATGGCCGATGTGCCAGGCGCGGCGCTCGTGCTCATCGGCGAAGGGTCGCAGGAGGACGAGATCCGTGCGCTCGCCGCCGACCTCCTGCCGGGCCGCTCGCACGTCCTGCCGTTTACGCCACCGCGCGCGCTCGCCGCGCTCACGCCCGACGCCGACCTCGGCGCGCTCGCGCTCGAGCCGCTCACGGAGAGCCTGCGCCTCGCCCTCCCGAACAAGCTGTTCGAGTACGCCGCGGCCGACGTCCCGATTCTGGCCGGCGCCGGCATCGTCCCGCTGCGCGCCGTCGTCGAGGCGACCGGCGTGGGCGTCGTCGCCGACCCGGAGGACGCCGCGGCGCTCGCCGCCGCCATCCGGCGCGGGCTGGACCCGGCCGAACGCCCGGCCTTCCGCCAGGGACTGATGCGCCTCCGCGCCGCGTTCTCGCCCGACGCCGAGGCGGCGCGCCTCCGGGATGCCCTCACCCGGCTCCTCGGTGCGTGACTGTACCTTTTCGCGCTCCGCGGCCACCGACCATTCGGCCATTCGGGAAATGCTTTCTGCCTTCCGCTCTCCGCCTTCCGTCATGACCCGCCTTGCCCTCGCCGCCGCCCTCGCCCTCGCGGCGCTCCCCGCCGCGGGGCAGACCGACGCCTCGGTCGTCCCGGCGAGCGCGCCGCAGTGGCTCCCGATGGCCGAGGCCATTCAGCAGGCACAGGCGCAGGACAAGATCCTGCTCGTCCACGCCTATGCCGTGTGGTGCGGGTGGTGCGCGAAGTTCGACCGCGAGGTCTACGCCGACTCAACCGTGCAGGCCTACGTCGCTGCCCACTTCGCGCCGACGCGCCTCGACCTCGAGAGCCCCGCCGAGGTCCCGTTCTTCGAGCACACCGTCTCGATGGCCGAGCTCGGCAACGCCTTCGGCGTGACCGGCACCCCGACGACCATCTTCGTCGCGCCCGACGGCCAGCCGCTCTCCAAATTCCCGGGCTACACGGACGCCGCGACGTTCCTGCTCGTGCTGCGCTACGTCCAGGAGGCGGCCTACGACGCCGAGTCGTTCGAGCAGTTCAAGGCGCGCGTCACCGGCGAGACGCCGCCGCTCCACTTCGACGTGCCCGCGATCACGCCAGGAGGATAGGGAACCCACGTCGTGTCATTGCGAGCGAAGCGAAGCAATCTC
>JBBSQZ010000264.1:0-4442 GCA_038243565.1 Rhodothermales bacterium
CCCGGCGTCCTCCGCGGCTACGCCGAGACGTGGGGCGCGCGCGGCGGCTGGCGCCTCGCGACGGGCGACACGGCGACGGTCGCCTCCCTGATGACCCGCCTCGGCGTCCGCTCCGAGGTCTCCGCCCGCGACACGCTCGCCAGCGGGCGCGCGAGCTACACCCTCTCGCACTCGGACCAGATGCTGCTCATCGACGCCGACGGCCGCGTCGTCGAGACGTACGGCGGCAGCGCAGCCATCCCGCAGATGGTCGCCGACGACGTGCGCGCGCTGCTCTGACACGGCATGGAGGACGAGGCATGGGGAAACCCCGATCCCGTCTTCTCAGGGCCCATGCCCCATCCCTCATGCCCTCTCTCCGATGACCCGCCTCTCCCTCCTGCTCGCGCTCGGCCTCGCCGCCTGTGCCTCGCCGGAGGCGCCGCCGGCCGAGGCGAGCGGCGCCTCTAACGTTGCCGCGGCGACGCTCGCCATCTCGGACGCCTACGCGCTGCCCGCGCCGCTCGGCGGCACCGGCGCCCTCTTCGTCACCATCGACGGCGGCGCTCAGCCCGACACGCTCGTCTCGGTCGCCTTCGACGGCGCGGCCCGCACCGACCTCCACGAGGCGTTCGTCGAGGCGGGCGGCCTGCACGGGATGCGCCCCGTCGAGGGCCTCCCTGTCCCGGCTGGCGCCACGGTTGCGCTCGCTCCGGGCGGCTTCCACGCGATGCTCGTCGAGCTCGCGCGCCCGCTCGCCGTCGGCGACACGCTCGCTGCGACGGCCACCTTTGCGAGCGGCGCCACGCTGCCCGTCCGCGCCACCGTTCGCCCGCTGGACGCCCTGTCCACACCATGACCCGCTCCGTTCTGATCCTCGCGCTCGGCCTCGCCGCGTGCTCCGAGCCGCCCGCCGACGCGCCGGCAAACGCATCGGCGTCCGTCCCCGCCCTCGCCGTGTCGTCGCAGGGCGAGCCCATCGCGACGTCCGTCGTCGGCGGCGCGGCGCGCCTCGTGCTGACGCGCGGCGCCGCGGCGCCGGCCGGCACGGCGGCCGGCTGGACGCTCGCCACCGACGACGCCGGCACGATCCGGACGCGGACGGACTGATCCAGGCGCTTAGCTTAGCTGGCTCCCCACTCCGGACCGGTGTCCCGGCGTCTCGCGCTCCTCGCATGCTGCGCCACGGCCAGCCGCGCCTCGGCCACCCCGACCGTGCTTCCATGACGCCTGCGCTCCTCGCTGCGCCGACGGCCCTGATTCCCGCCGTGCTGCTTCCGGCGCTGCCGCCGTGCCTGCCGCAGCGGCCGTACCCGGCCGCCGTGCGCCTGCTCGGGCGCCTCGTGATGGTCACGCTCGGCGTGCGCTTCGCCGGCGGCTTCGCCGCGGCGCCGCGCGCCGTCCTCATCGGCTGGCCGCACACGTCCAACCTCGACGGCATCGTCGCGCTCGCCGCCGTCGCGGTGACGGGCATCCGGCCGACGATCCTGGCCAAGCACTCGCTCTTCCGGTGGGGCGCCGGGCCGGTCCTGCGCGCCTTCGGCGGACGGCCCGTGCGCCGCGGCGTGCCGGGCGGCGTCGTCGGGCAGTCGGTCGAGGCGTTGGACGCCGCAGAGCGGATGTGGATCGCGGTCTCGCCCGAGGGCACGCGCGGCCGCAGCGAGGGCTGGAAGACGGGCTGGCACCGGACGGCCGTCGGCGCGGGCGTGCCCGTCTCCGTGCTGGCCTTCGACTGGGGCCGGCGGCGCTCCGAGCGGCGCCTCGTCGGCCTCGGCGCCATCGTCCCGACGGGCGATCTTGCCGCGGACACGGCGGCCGTCGAGGCGCTGCTCGCGGGCGTCGTCGGGCGGCACCCGCACCTCGCGACGCCCGCCGGCGTCGCGGCGTAGACTTCCGCCGAGGCGCTCCGCGGCGCGCTGGCCCGAGACGCGCCGGCGGCGCTACACCTGATTCTCGCTCATGACCCGCCTCTCGCTTTTCGCCCTCGCCCTGCTTGCCTCGGCCTGCACCGTGTCCGACTCGTCCCCGACGGCTGCTGCCGCCGACTCGACGGCCCGACACGTCGCCATCGCCGAGTCGTCGGCCGTCGCCTACCAGACCGCCACGGCGGCGGGCGACGGGAGCGCCTCGTGCGCCGAGGCGACGGCTGCGGCCGAGTCGTTCAAAAAGGCGGGTCGCGAGGCCGAGGCGCTGCTCTGGCAGAACACGGCCGAGACGGTGTGCGCTGCGCTCCAGCCGCAGATCGACGCGACGCTCGCCCGCATCTCGGACAGCCTCGCCGCGGCGAAGTAGCTACTCGGCGCCGCGCGTGATCGTCTCGGTGATCCGCGCGACGACCATCCCGCCCATCCGGACCGTCGCGACGTTGTCCGCGACCTGCCCGTCGGGATGAAGTGAGAGCGTCTGCTCCATCGTCGTCGTGCGGCCCATCGGGTAGCGGATGTGAAAGCGGTTGCCCTCCGTGTACGCCTCGACCGGCCCCGTCGCGTCCGGCGTGAGTGTGGATGAGTAGCGGCCGCCGCCGAGGGCCTGCATGATCCACGTCCGCTCCACGGCGTGGCCGTCGGGGTACGAGATCGTCTGGTCGAGGCGGAAGGTGCTGTCGGCCTGCGGCGTGCCCGTGCTCCGGACGTGGAGCTGCTGCGGCGCCTTCATCCGGATCTTGAGGACCGGGTTGCCGTGGCTCGGGCCGTCGAAGAAGACCTCGGGGCGGAAGACGGGCGTGTCTGCCTGCGGTGTGATCGGCGCGGCGCCGGGCATGCAGCCGGCGACCAGCGCGGTGGCGACAACGAGCAGGGCGAGGCGCACGGCTGGCAGAGGACGGTGAACGGGCGGAGGCTCGCCGCGACGAGGTCGTGGCCGTCCTGGAGCAGCAGCAGGTACACGCCGCCGGTTCCCAGATCGTCTGCCAGCGCGACGCCGTGGTGGGCGGCATGTGCCCACTCCAAACGCCGAGTCGCCGCGCCGCGGTTCCGGCAGACCGAGACGCCCCCACGCGGCACGGATCGCTTCACACACGACGCGTAGCCGGAGGATCGACGGGTCAGCGCGCCACGAGGGTCGCAGCACCGGGTACCGCAACCCGGGCGGCCTCATTGACGGCTGGCATCAACGGCGCCACGTCCACGAATGCGTTGCGGACCGACTGGATGACGACGATGGCGAGGTCCAGCACACGCAGGTCCTGCTGGTACTGGAGATTGCGGTCCACCGTCACGAACACGTCGAACTCCGCCGAGGCGGCTCGGAGCAGATCCCCGTTTTTGAGTCCGTCCCATCCGCGATCACGGACCGTGGCCACATCGAGGCCGGCGTCGAACAGCGGCTTCAGCAACCGGTCTACGTTCTCGTTCAGGAGCACACGGCGCACCACGTCAGGCATGAGCGCCAGCCTCGGTCAGCGTGAGTTCGAGGTACGCCTCGGCCTGCTCGCGGCCCACGGAGGGGAATCCGTCCAGGAAGCGGCCAAGGGTCTCGCCTGACTTCAGGTAGTCGACCAGCGTCTGGACGGGGACCCGCGTCCCGGCGAACACGAGCGCGCCGCTGACGACATCAGGGTCTCGGGCTTCGACCTGGTCGAAGCCCATGGGTCTGTGAGAGGATATGGCGCTGATGAACGCTTCCCTCACCCGTTCGATCAGACGCCTCCTGCCAGTGGCGCGGTAACAAATGGCCGCTCACCTGCCGAACTCACGGCGAGGCGCTCGGGACAACGCGCAGGATACGCTGGGCAACCCGCAGTGAAAAAGCCCGCCCGTGCGGTCGGCGTGCTGCGGCGAGTTAGGCGGAACCCACGACTTCGAGGTAGGCCGACCGAGTCGACGGCGCGGGTACGGGATAGCCCTCCAGCTCCAGGCCTTCAACGTGGAACGCCATCGCTTCCTGCATCTCTTGCTCGACCTCCGCTTCCGTGGCTCCGGTCGCCACGCAGCCGGGCAGGTCCGGCGAGTAGGCCGAGAACCCTGTGGCGGTCGGCTCGATCACGACGAGGTACTTCATCACTTCAGACCGGCTTGTTTGAGGATGCTCTCGTATGTCCCTACGGCTAGGTCGTCGCCGGGCTTGCCCGGCACGGTCACGAGTCCCGGCTTAGTGGCATGTCTGAACTGGCGGTGGCTACCGCGCGTCCGGGAGAGGTACCAGCCGTCTTTCTGGATCAGCTTGAGCGCGTCGCGGACTTTCATTCCGAGAAGCTACGGGCACGCGGCCGGGAGCGCCGCCTAACAGACGACCGCTCAGCCGCTGGGGGGTGAGGGAGGGTGGTGAATCGAAGCTACGGAGACGCCACCGCCCCGCCCTAGGCAGTGTGGACAATGGTTGAGTCTGTGATGTAACGGGAGGCCTGGCAAGGCGCTCAGGACACCGTCAGGGCCAGGTTCGCCGTCCGGTTCTCCCACGTGATCTCCGGCAGCGACGACACGTCTATGGCCGACCCCACCACGCCGAGCCCGTATACCGACGAC
>JBBSQZ010000265.1:0-4417 GCA_038243565.1 Rhodothermales bacterium
CGCGGCGAGGCACAGGGCGGAGAGGGCGACGGCGCGGCGGACGAACGAAAGGGACAGCATAGGGCGGAAGAGTCTAGGCGCCGACGACGCGCCGAAGGGTGGTCTGGACGGCCAGCTCGGCCGTCTGCTCGATGACCTCCTCGCGGGGCTGGAGGCGCGACTGGAACACGACCTCGCCGTCGAGGCGCACCGAGACGAGCGTGCCCTGGCCGGGCAGCGGCTGCTCCGAGAGCACGACGGTCGAGAAGGCGGCGCCGGGCGGCGGCCGCCAGAGCTGGTAGAAGACGTCGTAGAACAGCGCCCCCGCCCGCGAGATGGTCTCGTCAACGACGAGGCGGATGATGCCGATCTGCGCCTCGGTGAAGGCGGAGTCCGGCACGGCGCGCGGCTTGGGCCGGAGGCCGCCGTACTCGCGCTGGATGTCGCGGTAGGTCACGGACGAGCCGAACGGGACGGCCGGCCGGAGGACGGCCGCCGCGGCCTGCGCCGAGTCCCCAGCCGTCGGCCGGGCGCCGGGCGTCGGCGCCGCCGGGACGGGCTGCGCCGACGCGGCGGCGCACCACAGGCACGAGACGAGGACGAGAGAGCGCACCGGATGGGCAGTGGGAGGACAGGCACAAGTAACGACTTTTCCTGCGGCAACCGGAGCTGCCCCGGCCCACCGCGGCCGCTCACAGCATCGGCGCGAGCAGGCGCGTCGCGCTGGCGGCGAAGCGGAAGAAGAACGAGGCGTTCTCGAGCTCCTCGCACGTGACCTCGACGGCGTTGGCGAAGTCCGCCAGGAGCATCGCCTCGACCTCGTCGCAGAAGGCGGCGTTCTCGACCACGACCGTCGTCTCGAAGTTGAGGCGGAACGAGCGGTTGTCGAAGTTGGCCGTGCCGACGGTCGCGAAGTCGTGGTCGACGAGCGTCACCTTCTGGTGCATGAAGCCGTCGCGGTAGAGGAAGACGCGCACGCCGACGCGCGTGATCTCGTCGAGGAAGGCGTAGGGGATGTACTTGAAGAAGAAGCTGTCGCTCTTCTCGGGCATCAGCACGCGGACGTCGGCGCCGCGCAGCGCGGCGAGCTCGAGCGCGCCGAGGACGCGGCCGTCGGGCACGAAGTAGGGCGTCGCGATCCAGACGCGCTCCTCGGCCGATTCGATGACGTGCGTGTAGAGCAGGCCGCACGTCTCGACGGCGTCCGACGGCCCGGACGAGAGGACGAGCGCGGTCTGGTCGGCGTCGTCCGCCTCGGGGGCCCACTCGAGGCCGGACAGGCGCGTCCGCCGGGCGTAGTACCAGTCGCGGGCGAAGGACAGCTGGAGCGCCTGCACGGTCGGCCCTCGGACGGCGAGGTGGGTGTCGCGCCAGCGCCCGAAGGCCGGGTCGCGGCCCATGTACTCGTCGCCGACGTTGAGGCCGCCGACGAAGCCGGCGCGGCCGTCCACCACGACGATCTTGCGGTGGTTGCGGAAGTTCAGGCGCAGCTTCTTGAGCCAGTTGCGCGGGCCGGTGAAGGCCGAGACCTCGACGCCGCCGGCGCGGAGCGTGCGGAGGTAGCGGGTGCCCAGCCCGATGCTGCCGACGGCGTCGTAGAGCAGGCGGACGCTCACGCCGCGGGCGGCGGCGCGCAGCAGGCAGTCCTGGAAGTCCAGCCCGGCGCGGTCCGCTCGGAGGATGTAGAACTGCGCGAGCACGTAGTGCTCGGCGGCGTCGATGGCGGCGAAGATGGCCTCGAACGTGGCGGCGCCGTCGACGAGCAGGCGGGCGTCGTTGCCGCAGGAGAACGGGACGGTGCCGAGCGTGCTGAACGCGCGCATCTCGCCGACGTCGCGGCCCTCGGCGGGCTCGGGCACGAACGGCGGCACGGAGATCGCCGCGATGAGGTCCGCCTCGCGCGCCGAGTCGACCTCGCGGAGCGCCTCGAGGTAGTCGTGGAACGAGAACCGCCCGACGACCCAGTACAGCGGCACGGCGACGAACGGGAACGCGACGAGCGCGAAGACCCATGCGGTCGAGCCCTGCGGCGTCCGCGCGTGCATGATGGCGTCGACGGCCGTGGCGATGCCGGCGAGGTAGAGCAGCGGCACCACGACGAGCGCGAGCTTGCCGAGGTCGAAGTCGAAGGGGTCGGCCGCGTTGAGCGTGTCGATAAGCGTATCCATGCGGCAAGGTAGCCGGCGCGCAGCCGCGCCGTAGCTTGCCGCGTCCGCCACCCGCACATGGCCTTTACCGATCTCCTGGTGTTCGTCGCGCAGGTCCGCCACAGCGGCGGGGCCATCGGGGCGATCGTCCCGAGCAGCCGCGCCCTCGGCCGGCAGATGCTCGCCGGCCTGCCCCCGTCCGGCGCGCCGCGGCGCGTGCTCGAGGTCGGCGCCGGGACGGGCGCGTTCACGCGCGTGCTCATGGCGGGCCTCGGGCCCTCCGACACGCTGGTCGTGGTGGAGCTCAACCCGACCTTCTGCACGCGCCTGCGCGACCGGATCGCGGGGTGGGCGCGGCGCCCCGGTTCCCCGCGCGTCGAGCTCGTCGAGGGCGACGTGCTGGCGCTCGAGCCCGCGGCGCCGTTCGACTACGTCGTGTCGTCGCTGCCGCTGAACGCGTTCTCCGAGACGCTCGTGGCGCGCATCGTGGCGAAGCTGGCGGCGATGCTGCGGCCGGGTGGGCTGCTGGCGTACTTCGAGTACACCGGCTTCCGGGTCGTCCGCGAGAGCGTGCGCCGGGCGCGGGGCGCCGCGGGGCCGTCGGCCGTGGGGGGGGCGCTGGCGCCGTTCGTCGTCGCGTCGCGGCGCGTGCTGTGGAACGTGCCGCCGGCGACGGTGCGGCTCGTGCGCTTCGGCGTGCCCCGGCCCGCGGCCGCACGGCGGCGAAAGGCCGCGCCGCGGGCAAAGCGGACCCGGGTGTAACGATCCGTCGCTGAGCGTTTCGTTTCTGCCGGCCGCCGGGCGGCTGGCACCCGGCCGGTACGGCGTTTTCAGCGATCTGCGCAGCGGTGGGACGGTGGGCCGGGTCTTTGCAACCGGTTCCGGGACACGGTTCACCCTCCTCGACCCTCATGGGCCAGCAGCAGCTCCTCCTCCTCGTTCTCGGCGTCGTCCTCGTCGGCCTCGCCGTCGTCGTCGGCATCAGCGCCTTCGGCGAGAACAAGCAAAAGAACAACCTCGACCAGCTCACGTCCGACGCCGTGCGTCTCTCGACGGGCGTCTCGACGTGGAAGATGAAGCCCAACGCCGTCGGCGGCGGGAAGGACGACGTGACCTTCGACCGGCTGGCGTTTGCCGATCTCGGCATCACGCCGGCCGGCACCGGCCGCAACGCAACCTACACCGCCGGCACCAACACGTTCAGGCTCAAGACGTTCGTCGTCGCGGGGCCGATCGCCACCATCGCGCAGCAGCAGTATGGCATCACGGATACCGGCAACGCGCTCGCCATCGTCGGGCTGAGCAAAGACCGCACGCAGTCGGTGATGATCGCCGTGTTCGCGTCGGATCCGGGCAAGCCGGTGACGATCCTGCAGCACCCGTACAACGTCTCGGTCTACGACGCGCCGTAACGGGCCGAGGCGAGATTTCGCGGTCCTCGCGGCTGCGCGCGCGCAGTTTGGCGCGACACACGCCGCGCCCGCCATGCCCCGCCTCGCCTTCTTCGCCGCCCTGCTCGTGGTCGCCGGGTGCGGCGGCTCGGCGCTGCCGCTCGTCGCGAGCGCCCCGGCGCCGGCCGTCGTCGACGGCGACGTGTCCGAGTGGACGATGGGCCTGCGGCCGGTCCCGGGCGAGTCCGGCCTGAGCCTCGGCGTACGCAACACGCCAGACGCGCTCGTCGTCGCCGTCGTCGCGGGCGACGAGTGGCAGGCGCGGCGCCTCGCCGCAGGCGGGCTGACGCTGTGGCTGGACCCCGCCGGCGGAACGGCGCGGCGCGTCGGGCTGCGCTTCCCGGTCGGCTCGGGCATCCTGGGAGAACCGTCGGCCGACCTCCGCGACGCGCCGCGCGTCGACGAAGGCTCGCTGCGGGCGGCGTTCGGGGCGGCGTCCGGGCAGGTCGCGACGGTCCGCGGCGGCGTGGCGACGCCCGCCGCGCAGGGCGGCATCGCCGGCGTCGAGACGGCGGCGACGTGGACGCTCCGCGGGCTGGTGGTCGAGGTGCGGCTGCCGCTGCGCGGGCCGGCCGCAGCCGCCTTCGCCGGCGAGGCGTCGGGCGCGCACCTCGGACTCGGGCTCGAGCTCGCGCAGGCGTCGCGGCGCCCATCGAGCGCCCCGCCGCCCAGTCTCGTCGGCCGCACGTCGGACGGCCGCGTCGACGGCTACGGCGCGGACCGCCGGCGGGCGCGCGACACCGCCGCGCCGCAGGAGACGACGGCGCCCCCCGCGACGGGCACGAAGACGGTCTGGCTGGACGTGGCGCTGGCGGAGTAGGGGTTCGGGGTTCGGGGTTC
>JBBSQZ010000266.1:0-4392 GCA_038243565.1 Rhodothermales bacterium
CCGGAATCCCCGCGCACCCGACGCCGGTCTCCGGCGTCGCCACCGGTGTCCTCCTGCCCGGACCACTCGGTCCGGTTGTGCCAAGCGGTTCGCCGCGGCGCGCGGGAGACGCACCGGAGGACGCGCTCCGACCCCACCTCGGTCTTCGGGCCGACGGGCGTCGAAGGGAGTGCACGCGCGCCGATCGTTCCGACCGGGAAGTGCCAGCCGGGCCGCACGCGTTCCGGTCCGATCGCGTGGGGCCCACCTCGGGTCTGCCGGTACCGGGCGCGCTGAGTTCAGCGGGTGCTCGTGTTGCGGCGGGCCAGAGGCGAACGCGCCGCGGCGGGTTCGGGACGGGGCGCAGGCCCGCGTCCCGGGCGGCCCACGCCTCGATGCCGGCGGGGGGCCTGCGAGCGTCGCAGGCCCCCCGTTTCGTGTCTGCGCGCCGGGGCGCCGCTTGGCGCGTCGTAGGTTGCGCGCTCCACCTGCCTGACCGACATGGCCGACGGACGCGCGCCCCTTTCCACGGCCGAGGCATGACGCAGACTCGGCCCAGACGTCGCGGCCCGATCCTGCGGGCGCGCCGCTCCCCGAGCGAGGCGACGGCCCGGCGCGCGCGGCGCTCGCACCGCGCGCGCGTCGCCGTGCCCAACTTCTTCACGCTGATGAACCTGCTCGCCGGGTTCTTCTCGCTCATCCAGACGGCCAACGGGCGCCTCGAGGCGGCGGCGTGGCTCGTCGTCCTCGCCGGATTCTTCGACCTGCTGGACGGTATCCTCGCGCGCCTCGCGGGCGTGTCGAGCGAGTTCGGCCTCGAGCTCGACTCCCTGAGCGACGTCGTCTCGTTCGGCGTCGCGCCGAGCTTCCTGCTGTACCAGTTCGGGCTGCACCAGCTCGGGCCGCTGTGGGGGGCGCTGCTCGCGAGCCTGCCCGCGCTGTTCGGTGCCGTTCGGCTGGCGCACTTCAACACGCAGGCCGCGCCCGGCAGGAAATCCGCCGAGTTCACGGGGCTCCCGATCCCGGCCCAGGCCGGCACGGTCGTCGTGTTCATCCTGACGTTCGCTGGCATGAAGGGCTTCAACGTGGACATCCTCGCGCGGCCGCAGCTCTCGATCCTCATCATCCTCGTCGTCGTGCTGTCGACGCTGATGGTGACGCCGGTCTCGTTCCCGGCGCTGCCTCAGCCGACGCGCACCAACCTCCGCACGTACCGCTGGCGCTACGTCGGCTTCCTCGCGGCGCTCGTGCTCGGAGCCGTCTTCCAGGAGCGCGGCCTGCTCGTCGCGGCGACGGTGTACCTGCTCATCGGCCTCGGCCGCGCGCTCGCGTGGGCCGTCCGCGCTGCGACGACAGACCCGGTGGAGGTGCCGCCGGCGCTAGATTCCGACTCCGCCCGCCCGGCCTGATCCATGTACCACGCCCACGTCCGCATCACGCTCCGCCCGTCGATCCTCGACCCGCAGGGGCAGGCCGTCCGGCGGGCGCTGCACGCGCTCGGCCTGCCGGCCGTCGCAAACGTCCGCACGGGCTCGTTCATCGAGCTCGCGCTCGATACGGACGACGCGATGGAGGCGCAGGCGATGGCCGACGCGGCCTGCCGCAAGCTGCTCGCCAACCCCGTCACGGAGGACTTCGAGGTGCTCGCGCTCGTCTCGGAACTCGGCACTGACGATGGCGTCGCCGTCTCATCCTGACGCCGCCCGACCGCCTGACGACCGTGATTCGCGCGCACGCCCGCCGCCTCCTGTGTGAGGACCCCGCCGCCGACTTCCCGGCGCTCCCCGAGGTCGACGCCGACACGGACGTCGAGGAGCGCGTCGAGACGCCGTGGCGCGTCGTCCTCTACGACGACGACGTCCACACCTTCGACGACGTCATCGTCCAGCTGATGAAGGCCGTCGACTGCACACCCGAGGAGGGCGCGCAGCACGCGTGGACGGTCCACACCGAGGGCAAGGACTGCGTCTACACCGGCGACTTTTTCGAGTGCATGCGGGTGCAGGGCGTGCTCCGGGAGATCGCGCTCGTGACGGAGATAGAGGGTTGAAAGGTTGAAGGGTGATAAGGTTGAAGGGGAAAGGCCGTCCAACGTGGCCTTTTGATTTCCCCTTCCACCCTTCATCCGAAGGACGGCGAAGCCCACCTCTCCACCCTTCAACCCCAGAACACGAGGCGAACGAGCAGCAGGCCGACGACGGCGACGAAGACGACGCGCACGAAGCCAGAACCGCGGCGCAGCGCCAGCCGCGACCCGGCGATGCCACCGGCGAGGTTGAACACGGCCATCGGTAGGGCCACGCTCCACAGCACGGCGCCCGACGCGACGAACACGGCCAGCGCCGCCACGTTCGTCGCCACGTTGACGAGCTTCGACGCGGCCGAGGCGCGCAGGAAGTCCAGCCCGGCGAGCGCCACGAGGCCGAAGACGAACAACGCGCCGGCGCCCGGCCCAAAGAAGCCGTCATAAAACCCGACGACGGCGCCGACGACGACACCTCCGAGGCGCCGGCGCCCCACGGGGATTGCATCGCGGACCTCGGCGCCGAAGTCCTTGCGGGCGAGCGTCCAGCCGCCGAGCAGCACCAGCGCCGCGATGAGGAGCGGCCGGAACGCCTCGCGGCTGATGAGGTCCACGGCGTGCGCGCCGAACCACGCCGCGGCGCCGGCCGAGAGCGCCATCAGCGCCGTCGCGGCGACGTCGATCGGGACGCGCCGGGCGTAGGTCGCGGCCGCGGCCGTCGTGCCCCAGACGCTCGACATCTTGTTGGTGCCGACGAGCAGCGGCACGCCGGCGCCGGGCAGCAGCACGAACAGCGCCGGCATCTGGATCAGCCCGCCGCCGCCTACGACGGCGTCGACGCCGCCGGCGGCGAAGGCGAAGGCGCACAGCGCGGCGAGCGTCTCCAGGTCGGGCGTCATTGCACGAAGCTACCGAGCGAGCGGCCGTAACGTCCGGCTCCCACCGCCGCCGCCCCGTGTCCGACTCTTACCTCGTCCTCGCCGGCGCCGCGCTCGCCGAGCCGGCCAAGACGAAGGGCTCGCGTTTCATCGGCGAGGCGCTCCCCGCAGCGGACGACGCCGCGGTCAACCGGGCGCTCGACGCCGTCCGGCGGCGCGAGCCGCAGGCGACGCACTGGTGCTGGGCCGCGCGCCTCGGCGCGCCGGGCGAGCGCGGCGACGGCGCCACGCCGCGAACGTCGGACGACGGCGAGCCGTCGGGCTCGGCCGGGATCCCGATCCTGCGCGAGATCGAGCGCCGCGGCCTCTCCGACACGCTCGTCGTGGTGACGCGCTACTACGGCGGGACGAAGCTCGGCACGGGCGGCCTCGCGCGGGCCTACGGCGAGGCGGCGGCGCTGGCGCTGGACGACGCGCTGACGGCGACGCGGGTTCAGCGCGTCGCGCTGAGCCTTCGGTTCGGCTTCGGCGACACGGCGGCGGCGATGCGCCTCGCGTCCGAGCCCGGCGTCGAGGTCCGCGAGCAGACGTTCGACGCGGCCGGGTCGCGCCTCGTCCTCGGCGTCCCGACGTCTGCCGCGGCCGCGATGGCCGAGCGGTTCGTCGAGGCGACGGCCGGCCGAGGTGTCGTAGACGACTGAGCGCCCCGACGGTCGCCGTGCCGGTAGGGTGTGCTCGCCGAGCGCGCCGCGTGGGGACTGCCGAGGTACGGCGGGGTTCTACGCGTCGTTCAGGCAGCTGACGCTTCGCCGAGGCGCCCCCCACCACACCGCATTCTACTCGATGCGGCGGCGGATGAACCAGCGCTCACCGAAGTTGAGCGTCAGCGAGCCGCGCGCGAACAGGTCGCGGACGAGCGGGCCCTCGGCGACGCCGCGCGTGCCGACCTCGAAGCCGAGGTCGAAGCGGGCGCCCGAGAAGCGGTTCGGCACGGACAGGCCGCCCGTCAGCGCGAGCGTCTGGACGGAGCGGCCGTCGGGCGCGTAGAGGCCGCGCTCGGTGTAGCCGCCGAGGCGGTACGACGTCCGCGCGAGGATGCCCGACGTGCGGTCGCGGCCGGCCGGCGTGAGCTCGACGCCGCCGCCGACGCGCAGGCGGTCCTGCAGGTCGTTGAGGCCCGAGCCGGTGTCGTAGCCGCCGACGGCGAGCGTGCTGCTGAAGGTGGACCACGGCTCGTAGAGCACGTCCGCCGCGAGGAGCCAGCGGCTGCCCGTGCGGTACGAGAGGCCGCCGCGGGCGATCAGCGGCAGCGTCGCGCGGCCGGACGTCTCCTGCGCGAGCGTGTCGCGGTCGAGGCTCTGGCCGAGCGTGAGCGTGCGCGTGCCCGAGAGGCGCGTCGGGAGCGTGACGGAGAGGCCGAGCGTGAGCGCGTCGTCCTCGCCGGCGAGCGCGCGCGCCGTCGCCGCCGCGCCGAAGGTGCCCGTGACGCCCGAGAGGCGCGTCGCGCGCGCC
>JBBSQZ010000267.1:0-4388 GCA_038243565.1 Rhodothermales bacterium
CAGCATCGCCGTCGTGCTGTGACCGCTCGGGAAGCTGTAGCCGTGTGCCGGGATGATCTGCCCGGCGGGCCGCGTCCGGTGGTAGAAGGTCTTGAAGGCCCACACGAGCGCCTCGCCGCCGCCAAGCGTTCCCGCCCACGGGCGTCAGCGTCGTCAGCACATGCAGCGGGAACGTGACGACGGGCGCGAGCCAGCCACAGCGTGCCCGGAACACGCCGACGCCGCCCAGCGATGCAATCCACCACACGGCGAACACGCTGGCGACGACGGCGAGCACGGCGGCCGACCGCCACGGGACGCGGCGGGCCGTCATGGTTGCCCGGCCGGGACGCGCCATGCAGCCGCGTCCGCGACGCTCACGCCGGCCGGCGCCGGGGCGACGATGCCGGACTCGACGTCCCGGACGTCGCCCGCGGCCAGCGCCGTGGCGCTCTGGGGCCGCTCTAGCGGCGCGACCTGAAGCGCGCCGCGCTCGACGGCGACGCGCGTCCGGCCCTCACCCGACCGCACGTCGAACCGGGCGGCTGATGTCGTCACGGCCGCCTCGGCCGTCATCACGACGAACGGTGCTGCGGCCCGGTTCGCCTCGACATAGGCCTCGCCGACGAGCGCGACCGCGCGAACGTCCCCGAACCGGCGCGAATAGCGCAGCACCGACCCACCGCCGAGCAGGACCGTCGAGCCGTCCGAGAGCGGGATCTGGACGAACGTCCCCGGTGCGGCCTGCACGTCGACGGGCTCGCGGGCTCGGGCGTCCCACCGGGCCATGCCCCACACGAGCACGGCGGAGACCACAATCGCGAGCGCGACGATCCCGACAAGCCCGCCCGCGTCGGGCAGCGGACGGTTGGCATCCGGCGGCGTGCGGTCCGTCAGGGGGGTCGGCATCAGGAGAGCGGGCTGGCGAGGGGTAGACAGAGCGTGAGCCGACTGCCGCCGTGCCGCTCGCCCTCGACGGCCGCCGTGCCGCCGTGCGCCTCGGCGACGGCGCGGACGACGCTCAGGCCCAGCCCCAGCCCGCGTTCGCTCCGGCTCTGGTCGCCGCGGAAGAGGCGGTCCCAGATGCGCGGCTGGTCCGATGCGGGCACGCCCGGTCCGTCGTCCTCGACCGCTACGATGGCCTCTCCACCCTCCTCGCCCACCGTGACGCACACGCGGCCGCCCGGCGGCGTGTACTTCACCGCGTTGTCGACGAGGTTGGCGACGGCCTGCCGAACACGCGCCGCGTCGACCGGCGCCACGAGAGGTCTGGTCGGGGCAAGCACGAGCGCGACGCCCTTCTCCTCGGCCACAATCTCGTAAAGGTCCACGACCTGGGCAACGAGGTGCGCGATGTCGTGGGGCAAGCGGCGCAGCGCGAGCGTGCCCGTCTCGGCCTCGGCGACGTCCATCACGGCCGCGAGGATCGCGAGCACGGCGTCGGTCTCCTCGACGGCGTCGGAGAGCGCCTCGCGCTGATCCTGCGGACCGGCGAGGAGCGCGCGCTCGGCACCGGCACGGAGGCGCGTCAGCGGCGTCCGGAGGTCGTGCGCGGCGTCGTCGAGCGTGCCCCGCATCCCGTCCACGAGCGCCTCGACGCGGACGAGCATCCCGTTGACGAGGCCTGCGAGCTCGTCGAGTTCGTCGCCCGAGCCCGTCGTCGGCACGCGCTCGCCGAGGCGCCCGGTCTGGGCGACACGCCGCGCCGTGTCCGCGAGCGAGCGCACAGGCGCGAGCGCACGGCGGGCCAGGAGCGTGCCGCCGCCGAGGGCGATGAGCAGGACGGGCAGCGCGATGATCCCGAAGAGGTTGCGGAACCGTTCGAGCACCTCGGCACGGGCCGACGACGGCGCCGCGACCTGGAGCACGAGGCCCGCGTCTCGTATCGGAACCGCGAGCGCGTCGAGCGGCGGATCGTCGCCGAGACTGGGGACGCTCGTGCTCCCGTCGTCCATGCCGCGCGTGTCGTACGGTGCCCACCGCGACGCCGGGACGAGGCGCGCCGGCCGGCCGGCCTCGGCGATGCGGAGCAGAACCTGGCTGGACGCTGGCGCAACCTCGATCTCGGCGACCTCGGCCTCGATGGCGCGCCGCCCGCCGAGCGCGTAGTCCGACGCGAGTTCGGCCGCGGCATCGCGGAGCGCGGCGCGGTCGCGCTCTCGCAGCGACTGCCCGAGGAGCACGTAGGCGAGCGCGAACAGGGCGGCCGTGCTCACGAGGAAGAGCGCCGCGTAGGCGACGGCGAGGCGCACGCTGAGCGAGCTCCTCCACTGCCGGGGCACTGCCGCGTCACGATGCGTCGTCATGGCGCCTCGGCACCCGCCTCGGGGAGCCGGAGCACGTAGCCCACGCCGCGGACCGTCTCGATCATGCGCGTCTCGAACGGCTCGTCGACCTTCTTGCGCAGCCGGTGCACGAGCACGTCGACGACGTTCGTCTGCGGGTCGAAGTCGTAGTCCCACACGTGCTCGATCACCAGCGTCTTGCTCACCACGCGGCCGGCGTTGCGCATGAGGTACTCCAGAAGCCGGAACTCGCGTGGCTGGAGGTCGAGCGGCAGTCCGGACCGCGTCGTCTCGCGCGTGAGCAGGTCGAGCGCGAGCGGGCCGGCCGCGAGGCGCGTCGTCTCGGGTGCGGCCGTGCCGCGGCGCACGAGCGCCTGCACGCGCGCGAGGAGCTCGGCGAAGGCGAAGGGCTTCGTGAGGTAGTCGTCGCCGCCGGTCTCGAGCCCGCGCACGCGGTCCTCGACCGAGCGCTTGGCCGAGAGCACGAGCACCGGCACGGCCGAGCCGCGCTGCCGGAGCGCCTCGATGAGCGAGAGGCCGTCGCAGCCGGGCAACATCACGTCTACGACGGCCGCGTCGTAGTCGACCGTGAGCGCCTGACCGAGGGCCGTCTCGCCGTCTGCGACGGTGTCGACGGCGTAGCCCGCCTGGCGGAGGCCCCCGGCGACGAACTCGGAGATCCGGGGGTCGTCCTCGACGACGAGCAGGCGCATGGCGGGAGCGACGGGTGGAGGCCGAAGCGTACGCGCGCGCCGGGCGGATGCACACGCCTTTCCGGGTTGTAATGCGGCGGACAGGTAGCGGACACGCGCCGGGGCGCACACTGCGAAGTCACCACTCGCTTCCTATGATCGCTCTCGTCGCCGCCCTGCTCGGCCTCGCCACCGCACCCTTCCCGCGGACAGCCGTCCGCGCAGACACGGACACGGTCTCGGTCGCGCGCGCCGTCGACACCGCGGCGACGGAGGCGGCCGTGGACGTCGAGCGCCTGCGGGTGCGGCCCATCTTCTCGCCGAGCGCGCTCTACTCGGGGTCGAAGGGCATCGGCGTCGGCGGCGGGTTCGCAGCGGACCGCGTGCTCCGCCCCGACGACCACCTCCAGGTCGAGGCGCGGCTCGCGCAGCATCTTCAGGGCGGCTTTGCCGAGTACCTCACGGGCGACCCGCGCCGGAGCCCGCTCGTGGGCCTCGTCGGCGTCGGCGGGTGGACGACGAACCGGACGCGCTTCGAGGGCCACGGTCCGCACTCGGCCTCCAGGACCTCCCTCTTCCTGGACCGCCTCGCGGCCGAAGCCGAGGCGCGCCTCAAGTGGGCTCCCGCGGGGCCCGGCGGCCTCCTTCTCCAGCCGACCGTCCGCGGCCGCTTCGACCGGCTCCGCGGCGTCACCGAGCCGAGCACCGGCGCACTCGCCGCCACGAACACCGCCGACGTCGCTCGCCTCGAGGCGCTGGTCGGGACGGACCGCTACGGCGTCGACCTCGCGCTCTCGGCCATCCGCGACACGCGCGATGTGCCGTCGATGCCCGCGCACGGCGCCTACCTCGACGGCGAGGTCGGCCGCTTCCAGGCGCTCGACGGCTCGGGCCTCGGGTTCGGGCACGCCCAGGCGCTCGCGTACCTGTTCCGTCCGGCACCGGTCCAGCTTCCCCTTCTCGCCGAGCGTGGCTCTGTCTTCCTGCGCCTCAACGCCGCCGTGACCCGGCAGGATGGGGCCGACACGCTCCCATGGTTCTACCTGCCGGAGCTCGACCGCGACCTCGTCGTCGGGTACCCGCGAGGCGAGTTCGTGGGTCGCGACGCGCTCTCGGTCGGCGTGGGCGGGCGCAGCGTCATAGGCCCCGCCATCGGTCCGTTCCGCGCCGAGGGCATCGCGCTCGTGATGGTCGGCGCGGCGTATGACAACGTCTTCCGGGAGTTCACGCCACGCGTCCGGTTCGCGTCAGACCGGACGGCGGCGGGCTCGGCGGTCCCGCTCCGGCCAAGCCTCGCGTTCGGGCTGAACCTCCACACGGCCCGTCGCGAGCGCCCGCTCATCGGGGCGCTCGTCGGCATCGGGCCGGACGGAGTCACGCTGGCGTCGCTGCGCCTCGCGTACGGGCTGGGCGACTTCCGGCCCCGGTTTCG
>JBBSQZ010000268.1:0-4379 GCA_038243565.1 Rhodothermales bacterium
GAAGCACTGGGTCGAGCGCGGCGAGGGCGACGACTGGATCGTCTGGTTCTACCGCACCCACTGATCCCATGCCATACGTCGTCGCCGAGCCCTGCATCAACTGCCTTCACACCGACTGCGTCGAGGTCTGCCCGGTCGACTGCTTCTACGTCGGCCCCAACTTCATCGCGATCCACCCGGACGAGTGCATCGACTGCAACGCCTGCGTGCCGGCCTGCCCCGTCGACGCCATCTACGCGGACGACGAGCTGCCGGCCGAGTGGGCGCACTACGCCGAGTGGAACGCGCACCTCGCCACGCAGTGGCAGGCGCTGGGCTACAACCTCACCGAGAAGAAGCCCGCGCTCCCGACGTGCGCGGAGTGGTCCACCCCGCCCCTCTCCGAGACCCGGAGCGAGGCCGACATCCTGACCTGGGAAGGCACCGAATGAAAGAACTCCCCTCCACGCGGCGCGGCACCCCCGCCGCGTCCCAACGCCCCGCCTCACCGGCTCCCTCCACGCTCCCGCCGCTCAAGCTGGACCCGGCCCCGCTCTTCGACCCCGCCGCCGTGCAGCACGTCGACGTGACGGAGCGCGCGCGCCACGTGCCGGGCCAGACGCAGGGCGCCGTCCTGCTTCAGACCGACCGCATCCGGCAGATGCTCATGGCCGTGCCGGCGGGCCTGACGATGCCGCGCCACCGGGCGACCTGCGACGCTACGGTGACCGTCGCCGCGGGCACCGGCGCGCTCACGTTCGACGACGCCGAGCCGATCGCGCTGCGTGCGGGCGTCCACCTGTTCATGCCCGCCGGGGTGCCGCACGCCGTCGAGGCCACGTCGGACCTGACGCTCATCGCCACGTTCGTCGAGGCGGCGCCGGAGATCCAGTTCCTCGGCCAGTAGCCCGCCATGCCGCAGCTCGTCCACATCGACAACGAGGGCATCACCGACCCCCACGTCAACCTCGCCATCGAGGAGTACGCGCTGCGGCACCTGGACCCCCGCTTCACCTACGTCCTGTTCTACGTCAACGAGCCGTCGATCATCCTCGGGCGCGGCCAGAACGCGTTCGACGAGACCAACGCGGCCTACGTCCGCGAGCGCGGCATCCACGTCGTGCGGCGGCTCTCCGGCGGCGGCGCGGTCTACCACGACGCGGGCAACCTCAACTTCAGCTTCATCACCGATGCCGGCCCCGGCCGGCTCCACAACTTCGGCCTGTTCACCGGGCCCGTGACGCGCGTGCTCCAGGAGATGGGCGTCGACGCGGCGCTCGAGGGGCGCAACGACGTCGTCGTCGCCGGGCGCAAGGTGTCGGGCAACGCCCAGTTCTCGACGGCCCGCCGGATGTTCAGCCACGGCACGCTGCTCTTCGACACGGACCTCTCCGAGGTCGGGCGCGCGCTCCACGTGGACCCCGGCAAGCTCCGCTCGAAGGGCCACGCCTCGGCGCGGAGCCGCGTCGCCAACATCGCCGAGTTCGCCGAGCGCGAGATGGACGTCCCGACGTTCCGGCGCCGGCTGCTCGCGGGCCTCTTCGCCGGCGGCAACGTGCCCGTCTACCGGCTGACCGCGACGGACTGGACGGGCGTCCGCCGCCTCGTGGACGAGCGCTACGGCTCCTGGGACTGGAACGTCGGGGCGTCGCCGCCCTTCGAGCTGCGCCGCGCGCGCCGCTTCGCCGCCGGCGCGGTGGACGTCCGCCTCGACGTCCGGAAGGGGCGCATCGCCGCGGCGCGCGTCTTCGGCGACGTGCTCGACACGACGGGCCTGCGCGCGATGGAGCGCCGCCTCGAGGGCGTGCCGTACGACCGCGAGGCGATCGGGCAGGCGCTGGCCGGCACCCGCGTCTCGGGCATCCCGGCCGACGACCTCGTGTCGCTCCTCGATCCCGACCTCACGGGTTGAGACCCTTCCCGCCGGCCCTGCGTTGACATCGGTCACAGACGCGAACCGCCATGATGGACCAGCCGCCGCCCGACCACACCCCGCCGCAACCCGATCCCATCGCCCCGCCAGACGACACGCGGGTACGCGACGAGCGCCTCCGCGCCGAGCACATCCGCGAGCGCGAGGCCGCCATCGACGAGGTGCTCAAAGAGTCGTTCCCCGCGAGCGACCCGCCCTCCTGGACGCCCTGACTCCCTACCCCTGGTCCCTCCCATGTCCTGGAAAGACCCCGAGCCGCCGATCTCAGACTACTGGACCGGCCTGCTCCTCCTCGCACTCGTCGTGCTGGTGACGGGGAGCCTGTCCTACTGGCTCCTCGCCTAGCGCGGCCGCCCGCACACGTCTCGCTCACGTTCACACCCTTCCGATCCATGTCCCCGATGCCCGCCACCGAGCAGCCCGTGATCTCCTCCATCCTCGACCGCGCGAGCTACACGCCCGGCAAGGTCACCACCAGCGTCCTTCTCCAGACGGACCGCATCCGGCAGATGCTGTTCTGCGTGCCGGCGGCGGGCCAGTTCCCCGAGCACCGCGCCTCGTGCGACGTGGCTCTGGCCGTCATCGAGGGCAGCGGGACGATCACGCTCGGCGACGAGCCGCCGGTAGCGCTCGCGCCCGGCTCGCACGTGTTCATGCCCACAGGCACGCCCCACGCCGTCGCCGCGGACGAGAACCTGTGCCTGCTGGCCACCTTCGCCGAGGCGGCGCCGAAGATCGAGTTCCAGAAGCCCCACTAGCCCTCTCGCCCCCTCCTGATCCTCTTCCCGAAGACGGCCGAACTGGAGAGCGTTTCGGCGGCGTAGTCCCGGAGACGCCGCATTCGCCACCCGACCCGTCGATCTCCCATGGACAACCCACTCTACCCCACCGCCACGCCCCAGATGTCGGCTCGCCGCGCGGCGCTCGCGCCCGAGACGGCAGAGGCCTTCCGCGCCTTCAGCAAGCAGGTCTTCGCCGAGGGGGCGCTCGGCGAGAAGACGAAGCAGCTCATCGCCGTGGCCGTCGCCCACGTGACGCAGTGCCCGTACTGCATCAAGGGCCACACGACGCTCGCCCGGCGGAAGGGCGCGACCCCGGAGGAGATCATGGAGGCCATCTGGGTGGCGTCCGAGATGCGCGCCGGCGGTGCATACGCCCACTCCGCGCTCGCCCTCGACGCGATGGACGAGATCGATGCGCACGCCGGATGAGGGTGCCCAGCCCCCTTCTGTCTCCCCGGGCCCATCTATCCCTGGCGAGGCCGTAGGCTCCGCTTTCGGGGAGCGGCGCGGCGCCCTTTCCCGCCAGCTGATCCGTGCCGTTCTGAAGAGCGGGTTGGCGGGCAGGACGTACGCAACCCAAGTTGCGTCTGCGTCCGATCACGGTCTGGTAGGGCGCGCTCGCCGAGTGCGCCGCGTCGGAGCCGCCAGCGGCGGCCTCGGCGAGGCCGCCCTACCGGGCCGACGCTCACCCTGAGCGCCAGACTCCATCCGACTCGCATCGGGCGCAACGTGGGTTGCGTACGTCCTAAACTTGAGTTTTCTACGTGACCACCTGAAGACGACATGCAGATAGAGCAGTCCGGACGAGGATGGCGCGTGCCGATGCTCGTGCTGGGGATGCTGGCGCTGCTGGCGGGCCTCTGGGCCGGGCTGCTGCGCCTCGCGTGGCCGCTCGCTGCGCTCCGGCCCGACCTCGCGCTGGCGCACGGGCCGCTGATGGTCTGCGGCTTCCTCGGGACGCTCATCAGCCTCGAGCGCGCCGTCGCGCTCGAGCGCGGCTGGGCGTACGCCTCGCCCGTCGCGATCGGCGTGGGCGGCGTGCTGGTGCTCGCGGGCGTCGGCGGGGCGGTGGGGCCGCTGCTGATCGTGGCCGGGAGCGCCGTGCTCGTCGCCATCTTCGTCGCCGTGCTGCGCATCCAGGCCCAGCCGTTCGCCGTCGTGATGGCGCTGGGCGCGGTGGCGCTGCTGGTCGGCAACGTGGCGTGGCTCGCCGGCGCGCCGGTCTTCCGCGTGGTGCCGGCGTGGCTGAGCTTCCTCGTGCTGACGATCGCGGGCGAGCGCCTCGAGCTCAGCCGGATGCTGTTCCACGCGCCGCGCGTGGAGCGCCTGTTCCTGGCGCTGGCGGGCGCGCTCGTCGTGGCGCTCGGCGTGGCTGGGGCCGTGCCCGAGGTGGGATGGCGCCTCGTCGGCGTCGCCCTCGTGGCGCTCGCGGCGTGGCTGGCGCGCTACGACGTGGCGCGGTTTACGGTCCGGCAGACGGGCCTGACGCGGTTCATCGCCGTCTGCCTGCTCGCGGGCTACGTGTGGCTCGCCGTCGGAGGCGTGCTGGCGGTCGTGTTCGGCGCCGTCGTGGCCGGGCCGGCGTACGACGCGGTGCTGCACGCCGTCTTCGTCGGGTTCGTGTTCTCGATGATCTTCGGGCACGCGCCGATCATCTTCCCGTCCGTGCTGGGCGTGCCGATCAC
>JBBSQZ010000269.1:0-4376 GCA_038243565.1 Rhodothermales bacterium
AGCCCCAAGCGCGCCTTTGTGATGTCGCCCTCGACGAGCACGAGGCGGCCCGTACGGCCGTCACCATCGGCCTCGATCTCGCGGACGCGCGCCTCGGCGAGCGCGCGATACTGCGGCTGGACGAGCGCCGTCAGCGTGACGCCCGCGTCGTAGCGGTCGAGGAGACGGCCGGCAAGAGCGGAGCCGAGGAAGCCGGGGAAGCCAGTCAGGAAGAGTGTCTTGGACATGGTCAGCGGAGAAAGGGGATGTGGCGGAGCGTGCGGAGGGCGGCCGTCATCAGGCGGGCGTAGCGGGCGGCGCTCTGCCCGGCCTCGGGGCCGAGGGGGAGCACGCGTTGGACCGCGACGGTCTGCGCCTCGGTGTACTTCAGCAGCCCCTCGCGGCCGTGCCGGCGGCCCAGGCCCGACGCCTTCATGCCGCCCATCGGGGCGTCGACCGAGCCCCACGTCGCGGCGTAGCCCTCGTTGACGTTGACAGTGCCGCAGGAGAGGCGCTGCGCGAGGCGGCGGCCGCGCGCGGTGTCGCGCGTCCAGACGCTCGCGTTGAGGCCGTAGTCGCTCGCGTTTGCGAGCCGGACCGCCTCGTCCTCGCCAGCGACGCGGTAGACCGAGACGACCGGCCCGAACGTCTCCTCGGCCGCGACGCTCATCTCGGGCGTGACGCCTTCTAGGACCGTCGGCGCGTAGAAGAACGGCCCCAGGTCGAGGCGCGCACGTCCGCCGGCCAGCGCAACAGCGCCCTTGGCGAGCGCGTCGTCGACGTGCTCCGCCGTCTTGTCGAACTGCGCCTGCGAGACGAGCGATCCCATCTCGACCGCGTAGTCGGCCGAGGCACCGAGGCGCATCCTGTCGACACGAGCGGCGAAGCGGCGCACGAAGGCGTCGTACACGCCGGCCTGCACGTAGAGGCGCTCGATGGAGACGCACAGCTGACCGGCGCTCGTGAAGCAGCCCCGCACGAGCCCTTCGACGGCGCGGTCGAGGTCGGCGTCGTCCAGGACAATCGCGGGGTTTTTGCCGCCCAGCTCCAGCGAACAGTGGATGAGGCGCTCTGCTGCACCGCGTGCCACGACGCGCCCGGTCTGCGTCGAGCCCGTGAAGCCGACGAAGTCGACGGCGCCGATGAGGGCGGGGCCGAGCGTCGGTCCGTCGCCGGTGACGACCTGGACGAGCTCCTCGGGCAAGCCTGCCTCGACGAGCAGCTCGGCCGCGCGGAGCGCCGTCAGCGAAGTCTGCTCGGCCGGCTTCAGCACGACCGCGTTCCCGGCGAGCAGAGCCGGAATCGCGTCCGTGACCGCCATCGAGAGCGGGTAGTTCCACGGCGCGATGATCCCGACGACGCCGACCGGGTGGCGATGCTCGACGGTCGAGGTGAGCAGCGGAAGCGCGCCTCGGCGCGTGCGCGGCCTCAGCATCCGCTCGGCGCGGACGGCGTAGTGCCGCGCGACGATGGCGACGTCCAAGACCTCCTCGAGCGCGTGCCGGCGCGACTTGCCGGCTTCGAGCTGCATGAGGTCCATCAGCTCGTCCTGATGGCCGAGCGTCAGGTCGTGGTAGCGGAGGACGATGTCGCGGCGGCGCTGGTGCGGCGTCTGGGCCCACGCCGCCTGCGCCTGGCGCGCGCGCGCCACCGCGGCACGCATGTCGTCGGGCGTGCAGAGCGGGAGCGAGACGGTCGGCTCACCCGTGAACGGCGCCTGGACTGACAGACGGCCAGCATCTGGCCCCGCGGGGACGCGGCGGAGGAGCGCCTCGGTGGACGTGGACAGGTGCGCGCCGGGCGCGTGCGTGTACGTGAGCATGAGAAGGGAGTCGGGAGAGAAGCAGACGGACCGGTCAGTCGGCGTGGCCGAGACCTGGCCACAGGTCGCGCTCGAGGTCTTTCCCCGAGAGGGCCGTCTCGATGTCGAAGTCCAGCAGGGTCTTCCACGGACTGACGGCGCGCACGACCGGCGCGACGCTGGCGACGCCGAGTGTGCACGCGGCCGTCAGCTTGCGCAGGGAGGCACGGACCGGAGCGGGGACGGAGAGCGACCGCCGGAGTGCGCCCCACGCGGAGCGCGGCGAGAGGGCCGCGTCGCGGGCGACGACGTGGAGCTCGCGCAGCCGAGGGCACTCGTCGGCGAAGTCCTGGATGTGCCCGGCCGCGATCTCCGGCGCCGAAGTGACCGCGTAGATCTCCTCGGTCGTGTCGAGCAGGCGCCGTGCTGCGCACGAGAGGCCAAGGCCGGGTGCGTCGGCGCGGCCTTCGAGCAGGCGGAGCCGCCCGCTATCTTGCGCGCCCCGGTGCATCTGGCTCGCCTCGGCCCACCGGTCGTGGGGGACGACGCAGGTGACGGGGCGAGCGTCCGTCGTGATCAGGCGCTCCACGATCTGAACCGCGGCAGGTGCGGGGTACCCGACCACCAGCACCGTCGGCGCGGGCCGGAGGGGCGTGCCGAGGAGCGGGTACGTCACCGTCGGGAGCGGGCCGGTGTAGCCATCGCCGCGAGCGTGCGCAGAGGGGGACATGAGAGGGGTCATGGAAGTGGGGGCAACGGGTTGGGCAGCGCCGAGACCGGCGGGCTACTGCGCGTCCAGGAAGGCGTCCATGAGGCGCGCCGTCTCCTCGGGCACCTCCATCATCGGTCCGTGGCCGACGCCGTCGAGCACGACGAGGCGCGCATTGGGGAGCGCACGGGTCCAGAGCGGCGCGGCCGACACGTCGAGCACGCGGTCGGCGGCGCCCCACAGGAGCAGCGTCGGCGCCTCGATCTCGGGGAGCCGGGCCAGGAGCGACCCGCGCTCGGCCCCGAGGTTGCGGAACAGGTCGCGCAGGAACGGGGCGCGGCGAGCGGCGGCGGCAGCCAGGACGTTGCGCGCCGGCCCGGGCAGGTCCGGCGGGCGCGCGAACGCGAAGGCCAGCAGCCGGTCGTACTCGGCCCGGTTCGTCGGGATGAGCGGGTTCGTGCCGGTGGCCGTCAGCGAGTCGAGCCCGCTCGGCGTCGGCGACGGCACGCCGGAGGGGTCCAGCAGGACGAGCGAGCGCACGCGGTCGGGGTGCTCGAGCGCGACGATCGTCGCGACGAGCCCGCCCATCGAGTTGCCGCTCAGGTCGACCCGCTCCGCACCGATGGCGTCGAGGAAGGCAGCGACATCGGCGGCGTAGCGCCGGGCGTCGTAGCGGGCGCCGGGCTCGGCCGGGCTGTCGCCGTGGCCGGCGAGGTCGGGCGCCAGGATGCGCCGGCCGCCTTTGAGCGCAGTCACCAGGCCAAGCCAGCCGTCCTTCTCGGCGCCAAACCCGTGGACGAGGACGAGCGCCGGCTCGGTGCCGGGCCGCTCCAGGTACGCGACCGGCAGCCCGTTTACCTCAGCGGTACGCTCTGCAAGCCCGGCGGCGTCCCGGCGCTGGCCGACGGCCCGGTCGACGAGCGCGCGCTGGACCGGGAGACAGCCGGCGAGGGTGAGCAGGAGAACGAGGGAGAGTGCGCGCATGAGAGAGAGGGTGGAGACGCCCGGCAGCGGATAGTGGCGGCGGATCTTGGATTGAGCGCCTGCTCAATAAGCATACGCTATATTGAGCACTTGGTCAACAGCTCTCTCAAAACGTCATGCCCGGCCCTAGAATCCCCGAAGATCAGCGACGCGACGAGCTCTTGGCCGCCGCCTACCGCGTCGCGACGCGCGACCGCCTCGGTGGCCTGACCACGCGCGCGGTCGCTAAGGAGGCGGGCGTGAGCAACGGCCTCGTCTTCTTCCACTTCACCTCTCGCGAGGGCTTGGTGCTAGCGCTGCTCGACCGTGTGCTCGAGACGACAGTCCTCTCGCCGGACACAGCAGGCAGTGACGCGCGCTCCCCGGTGCTGCAGCTGCTGCACGCGATCGAGCAGGACATCGAGGGGCTGCCGGAGAACCGCGACCGCGTCGCGCTGCTCATCGACTTCTGGGTGATGGGGACGCAGCACGCGGACGTGAGGACACGCATCCAGAAGGCTCTCGGCGACTACCGCGAGGCGTACGTGCCGCTCACGTCGGCCGCGATCGAGAGTGAGCCTGAGCGCTACCCCGGCGTGACGCCCGAGTCGCTGGCCGCCGTCGCGACCGGGTTCGTCGAGGGGTGCGCGCTTCAGGTCGTCATGGACCCGGACCGCTTCGACGTGCCGGCGTACCTCACCACGCTCCGCGCGCTCGTGCTCCGCGAGGCGCCGGGATACGCTCTCGCCTGACGGACCCGCGCCTCGTAACGCCGAGAAACCGCGGCTCTTTGACAAATCCCGTGGTCAGGCGGTCGCCATCAACACCCGGACCCGCATATGATCGAAGTTCGGTAGCCCGAACGAGATCCGTTTGAAGTAGCGCAGGTAGTTGTTCAGACCTTCCGTGACCGCGTTCGTCAAC
>JBBSQZ010000270.1:0-4344 GCA_038243565.1 Rhodothermales bacterium
CGCCTCGCTCGCGAGCAGCGCGTAGTACGAGTCCCGCTCCTGCCGGAGCACGCCTCGAAAGTGCTCGTCTGCGGCACGGGCGTCGCCGGCCTCGGCGAGCGCGCGGCCGGCCCAGTAGCGCGCCCGGAGGCCGAGCGTGCCGCCTGGATTCCGTGCCCGGTAGCCGTCCCACAGCCGAGCCGCGTGGGCGTAGTCCTCGTCCAGAAACGCCTGCCCGGCGCGGCGCATCGTCGCGAGGCCGGCCCAGGGCGTGCCGGCGTGCTCGCGCTCGAGGCGCTCGTAGAGCCGCAGCGCGGCGGCCGTGTCGCCGCCCTGGTGGAGCGCGTCGGCGGCGAAGTAGAGGTTCGGGGCGGGGTTGGCGCGGGCGAGCTCGAGGTAGAGCGCCGCGGCGTCGGCCGTGCGGCCCATGCGGCTGAGCGTGCCGGCCCGAAGTTCGCGCGCGTCGAGCCGCTGCGCGATGGGGTCGAGGGTGGTGAGGGCCTCGTCGTAGCGCTGCGCGTCGAAGAGCGCGGCGGCGGTCTCGTAGCGGACGTCGGCCTGCTCGGCGGGCGTGCCGGCGCCCGTGCCGAGCCACCGGCTGAGGGCCTGCGCGGCCTCGGCGTGAAGGCCGAGCGCGCGGTCGGTGCGGGCGATCGCCAGCCAGTCGGCAGGTTCTACGTCTCCCTCGCGGAGCCGCGCGGCTGCGTCGCGCGCAGCGGGGCTTCCGGGCGCCTCGGCCGTCGCCTCGCGAAAGTGGGCGCGCGCCTCAGTAGCGCCAGCTGCCAGCAGGCCGGACGCGAGCGCGAACTCGGCGCGCGCCTCGTCGGTGTCGGCCGCGGCGAGCGCGCGCGCCGCCAGATCCCGCGCCGCGCCGACGTCGCCGGCCCGCCGTGCGGCCTCGATGCGCGCCGCCCACGCGCGCCGTCCGAGCGCACCCGTCGTGTAGCGCCCGGCGACGGCCTCGACACGGTCCGCGCGTCCTGCGCGCGCCAGCGCCTCGGCTTCGAGCACGGCCCGCCCGTCGGCGGAGACCTCCATCACCTCGGCGAGGGCCCCCGGGTCTAGCCCGACGAGCGCGCGCCGGAGGCGTGCTGCGGCGCGCTCGAGGCCCAGTCCGTCGGACGAATCGGGCAGGCTCAGAAAGGCGTCGTAGCCCGCGCGCGCGACGTCCACGTCTCCCGCCTCGTCGTGCGCCCGAGCGAGCAGGTACAGGCCCCGCCCTCCGCTCAATGAGTCCAGCCCGCCGGCGCCATTGAGCAGGTCCAGGACGTGTTTCCAGTCTCCGCTGCCGGCTTCGGCGCGAGCGGCGAGGAGGCGCGTCTCGGGGTCGAGGCGCGCGGCGCCGCCTGCCGTGTGCGAGCGCAGGAGCCGGGCGGCGCGCTGCGGGCGGTCCGTGTCGAGGTAGGTCGCGGCCTGCGTCAGCACGTCCTGGCCTGCGGCTGCGTCTGGCCCGGTCGTGCCTTGCGAGGCCGAGCCGCGCGTCTGGTCACCGCCGCACCCGCACGCGAGCAGCAGAAGCCCGAGCAGAGAAAGTCGGCAGACCGGCGGGAGCGTCATGGTCTGACTATGCCGCGCGCGCACCCCCGGTTGCACCGGACGACCTCATCGCGCCGGTGGCACATACTGTCCGCGGCCGCGTGCTCGATGCCGGACGTACCGAGGCGGCGCTCCGCACACCTCCGGACGACCCTCCTCGCCGGCGCGTGCCGCGTCGCTCGTCGCGGCGCTGGACCTCCTGGACCCGGCGCAGAACGTCTGGTACGTCTGGACGCCGCTGTTCGCCCTCGCCGCCACCTTCGCGATGAAGCGCAGCGAGCAAGGCGCAGTCTACCGGACGACGATGTTCAGCTCGCGCGTCTGTGGCATATCGCCGTAGACCTTCTGCCCGACGGCGCGGACGATGGCAGGACCGGCCTCGGGGAACGTCACGAGGACTGTGTGCGGAAACTGCTTCAGAAGCAAAGTGCATGACCCGTCGCCGCTGAACCGAGCGGTCTGGTCGAAGGGCCGGATCTCGACGGCGCCGTCCACGAACGCGACCTCAGTGCCGCCCTGCTTCTCGCACCCGCCGCCGCGTGTGATGACCGTGACCGGGACGGCCCGGCCGGCCCGGACCGTCTCGGGGACGGTGACCGTCTGGATGTCCTGCTCGACCTCGAGCTCCCCGAGGACGCGGGTGTACTGCCGGTCGCTGGTTGTGTCGCAGCCGCTGAGAACGGCGAGCGTGACGAGCAGAAGAACCGGTTTGATAGTCGGAGGTGGCGAGAGGAGGAGTCCGAAGATGTGGCCGCCGCCGCCCGCGGCGCTAGGGCATCTCGGCGGTACACGCGCCGCGGTGTAACCTCTGCGCTGCGGCGCCCGTCGTTCACCTGACCCCGCCCGAGCCGATGCCGCCCGACGCCCTCGTCCGTCTCCACGCCGACCTCGTGTACCGCGTCGCGCTGCGCGTGACCGGCACGGCCGACGACGCCGCCGACGCGGCGCAGGAGGCGCTCGTGAAGCTCTGGCGCCACGGCGCGGCCGTTCCACTCGAGAAGCAGCGCGCGTGGGCGGCGCGCGTCGCCCGCAACGCCGCGCTCGACCTGCTCCGCAGCCGAAAGGCCCGCCCCCAACCCCACGCCGGCGAGATCGCGCCGGACCCCGAATCCCCCGACGCCCTCCCCGATGCCCTCGCCGAAGCCGCCGACCTCCGCTCGGGCCTCGACGCCGCACTTGCCGGCCTCGGCGAGCCGTTCCGGTCGCTCGTCGTGCTCCGCGACGTCGAGGGCCTGGCCTACGACGAGATCGCCGAGGCGCTCGATCTGCCGCTGACGACCGTCAAGGTCTACCTCCACCGCGCCCGCGCGCGCCTGCGCGCCGCGCTCCGCACGTCGGTCCCCGACCTCGTCCCATGTCCATGACACCCTGCCCCGACATCGACCGCCTCGTCGACGCCGCCGCGGCGGGCCTGCCCGGCGCCGCCGAGCGCCTCGACGCGCACGCCGCGACGTGCGCCGCGTGCCTCGCCGAGGCCGAGGCGCTGGACGACGGCTTCGACGACGCGCTGGCATGCCTCCGCGACGAGACGTGCCCGCCCGAGGTCCTCGCCGCCGTCTTCGCCGAGGTCGGCACGGCGGCTCGGGCCCGCCCGGCGCCGCTTCGCTCGGCGGACCGCGCGGCTCGCCCGGCCGTCCGTCCCGTTCGCCGCCGCGTCTGGGCTGGCGTCCTCGCCGCCGCTGCGCTCGTCGCGCTGGCCACGTTCTGGCCACGCACCGAGGCACTGCTCGTCGCCGAGACGACGCCCGCCGAGACGCACGGGACGCCGCCTCCGACCCCGAACGAGACGCCGCTCACCGCAACGCCGGCCACGACCGAGACGCCCGCCGAGGCGCCAATCGCTATCGAGACGCCGACTGCGCCTCGTCGTGCTCGGACGGTGCCCCGACGCGCGACGCGCCGCGCTGCCGCGCCTCGGCCGGCCCCGGTGGCGCCCTCCGAGCGCCTCGATCTGCCCGACACGCCCGACCTCGCCGTGGCGCCGACGCCCGCCGACTCCGCCGCCGCTCGCCAGGACCTGCTGCTCGCCTTCTCGATCGTCGCCCGCGCGCAGCGCTCCGCCGACGCCGCCGTGCAGACGGAGATGCGCCGCGTCTCGACCGCCCTCGAACCCGCTCGGATTCTCTAAACCGACCCCTCCGATGACACGCTTTCTGCTCGCGGCCGCCCTGGCCGCCCTCCTGATCCCCGCCGCCCGGGCGCAGCCCGCCGGCTTTGACGTGGCCGGGCTCGACGCCTACTTCAGCCGCCCGCCGAAGGTCGAGGTCAACCTCCGCGGGGCGCTGCTGCGCCTCGCCGCCTCGGCGACCGACGACGACCCCGAGACGGCCGGCATGCTCCGCGGCCTCCGCAGCATCCTCGTCCGCGTGTACCCGCTCGACGCCGCCCGCGTCGGCTTCGCCGACCGCCTCGCCGGCATCGAGCGCCAGATGCAGGCGGACGGCTGGCAGACGCTCGTCCGCGTGCGCCCCGACGGCGACGACACGGACGACGTGTGGGTCTACGTCCGCGGCTCCGACGACCCGAACGAGCCGCTCGACGGGCTGGTCGTCGTGTCGCTGGACCACGACGAGGGCGACGCCTCGTTCGTGATCATCGACGGGCAGATCGACCCGTCGCGCATCGGGGCGCTCGGCGGCCGCTTCGGGGTCGACATCGGGCGGGGCGCGGCCGGCGACGCGCAGGATGCTGCGGACGCCGCCCAGGAGGCGGCCGACGCCGCACAGGAGACGGCCGACGAGGCGGCGGATGCCGCGCGCGAGGCGGCGGACGAAGCGGCGGACGCGGCGCGCGAGGCCGCCGAGCAGGCCCGCGACGACGCCCGGACCG
>JBBSQZ010000271.1:0-4302 GCA_038243565.1 Rhodothermales bacterium
AGTCTCCATGACCGGGAGCTCGTTGACTACGTCGCGTCGCGCGTCGCAGGGCCGGACGGCGAGCCCGCGCTCAAGACGTTCGTGCGCGAGACTGTGAAGGTGCGCGAGGCCGAGATGGCCCGGGTCCCCCTCCCCCTCTACGCGCCGTCGTCGCCCGCGGCGAAGGACTACGCCGCGCTCGTGGACGAGATCGAGGCCATCATCGCTACTCTAGACATCTAGACCGCTAGGCATCTACCCTGTTAGACTTCTTGTACTCATGAGCAAACGGAAGCCCCGCATCGCGACCGCCCGCCAGGGCGCGGCCTTCGACGGCGTGTTCGACGCGCCGTCCGAGCAGGCGCAGGACGACACGAGCGCGCCGAGCGCCCTGAAGGCTGTCCCGGCGGCCCAGAAGCCGGACGTGCCCGAGCCCGGAGATCCCGACCATGACCGGACCGTGCAGGCAAACTGGAACGTGCCGGCGTGGCTCCGCGCCAAAGTCCGGGCGATCAAAGACCAGGACGGTCTGGGACAGAACGAGGTCGTCGCCGAGGCGCTCGCGCGCTACGTCGCTGAGCGCGAGCAGGAGAGGGGGGAGGCCTACTCGGTGCAGGCTCGCCACTTCCGGTAGCCCGTGGCGACGATCCATCCCAGACGACGCGCGTGGCGTCTCGCGGCGCGAGCGTCGCTCGCGCTCGGCGTGGCGATGGTGGTCCTCGCCGTGGCGGGGTGGGCTGCGGGCGTCCGGATCAACTACACGTCCAGCATCCCGCGCGGGCTCTACCTCGCCTCGGCGTTCGACCCGGCGGGGGCGCGTCGGGGCGACCTCGTCGTCGCGTGTCCGAGTGCCGAGGCCGCCGAGGCGCTCGGCCGCTACCTCGCCCGCGGGCCGTGCCCCGGAGGCACGGTCGAGCTCGGGAAGCCGCTCGCTGGTCTTCCCGGCGATACCGTCGTCGTCGACAGCGCCTCGGTGCGCGTCGGCGGACGCGTGCTTCCAGACAGCACGCCGCTGTTCCGCGACCGTTCGGGGCGTCCGCTGCGGCCAGCCCTCGGTCGCCACGTGTTGGGGGAGGGCGAGTACTGGCTCCACGCCGGGCGCGTGCCCACGTCGGTCGACTCGCGCTACATCGGCCCGGTCCGGGACGTGCGCGAGCGGCTACGGCCTCTGCTCGTCGAAGGCTGACAGGTCTAGGATATTAGGTGTCTAGACACCTAGACGGATCGATAGGGCTAGAGAGCAGCGAAAGGGGAGAGGCGGTGTCCAGTCGGACGGCGCGTTCGCGCTCGTGGGGGAGCCCCTTCCCCCGGCCCGCCTCGATGGAGACGCTGCACTCCCCACCACCCACCAGCCGCACCTCGGCCAGCGCCGAGGCACGCACCGGCGCCTCAGCGCCGGACGAGGCGCCTCGCACCAGCGCTCCGTCCGACCGCGAGGACCGCTACCGCGAGCTCATGGAGCGCTACCTCGGCCGCGCCGTCGTCGAGGCGTTCGCCGACGACGACGTGACCGAGCTCTACGTCAACGCCCACGACGGGCTGCTCCGGCTCGACACGCACACCCGCGGCAAGGTCTCGACCGGCACGCGCCTCCAGCCGACACGCATCGAGCAGTTCCTGGGAGCGGTCGCCTCGTTCCACGGCGACCCACTCGGGCCGACGGCGCCCTCGGTCCAGGCCGAGCTTCCGCACGGGACGCTCAAAGGGGCACGCCTGCAAGGCTTCGTGCCGCCGCTCGTCCCACACGCCTGTTTCGTCGTCCGCAAGCCCGCGCGCCGCGTGTTTCGGCTCGCGAACTACGTCTCCACAGGCGTGATGACGCTCCAGCAGAAGGACGCTGTCGAGGCCGCCGTGCGCGACCACGAGAATATCCTCGTCGCCGGCGGGACGGGCTCCGGCAAGACGACGCTCTGCAACGCGCTCCTGCTCGAGATGACCGACCAGTTCCCCCGCGAGCGCGTCGTCGTGCTCGAGGACACGGGCGAGCTCCAGTGCCGCGCCGAGGACTACCTCGCGCTCCGCACGTCCGACGAGGTATCGCTGTCGGATCTCGTCCGGTTCACGCTCCGGTGCACGCCCGACCGAATCGTCGTGGGCGAGGTCCGCGACGCGGCCGCGCTCGACCTCCTCGACGCCTGGGCGACCGGCCACCCCGGCGGGTGCGCGACGCTCCACGCGACGACCGCCCGAGGCGCGCTCCACCGCCTCGACCGGCTCGCGCAGCGCGCCAACGTGCCGCCGCAGCACGCGCTCGTGGCCGAGGCCGTCGGCGTCGTGCTGCTCGTCCAGGGCGGCAACGATGGCCGCCGCGTCCGCGAGGTCGTCCGCGTCGTCGGTCACGACGGGACGGACTACCAGCTCGAACCGGTCTGAGGCTCACATCCTGGGGACGCCCGGACCCGCCGCGCAGGCTGCGCCGCGGTCACACCCCCGGCCGGGGACGCCCGGCCCCACTACCTGGCCACGCCATGAACCGCCTCCCTTTTACGCCTCCGTCCTCTTCGGACGCCGGCACCCGTTCCACTTCTTCCAGGGCGCCTCGGCACACCGTAACGCGCTCCAGCGACCTCCGCCAGATCCTCTTCCGTGCTGCCGGCCTCGCCGTGGTCGCGTTCCTGGTCGCCGGCCCGGCCGCCGCCAGCGGCGGCGCCGCGATGCCGTGGGACGGCCCGCTCCAGACCATCGCCGACGCGCTGACCGGTAACACGGTCCGGATCGTCGCTGTGATCGCGCTCGCGGCCGGCGGCATCATCTGGGCCTTCACGCGCAACGAGGAGGGCGTCAAGCGGGTCGCGCAGGCCGTGCTCGGTCTCGGCGTCGCGATCGGCGCGGCCTCATTCGCGGCGACGCTCGGCATCTCCGGCGCGACGCTCTAACCGGTGCCGCACTCCCACAGCGCCTCGGCGCGACGCGCGGACGAGGGCCGGCTGCCCGAGCGGCCGGTCCACCAGTCGCTCGTCCGCATCCCACGCTACGCCGGCGTCGACCGCAGCTTTCTCGTGCTCGAGGTCACGCTCGTGCTCTGCCTCGTGTACCTGCTTGGGCTGTCGGTCGCGAGCGTGCTCGTCATCGTCGGCGTCGTGGCAGGTGTGCATCCGCTCATGGTGCGGCTCTCGAACGTCGACGAGTTGCTCCCGCAGTTTCTCGCGCGCACGCTCACGCAGTCGGGCATGTACGCGCCGCTCCCCGAGGCGGGCGCGTCGCCCCGCAAGCCCGATCCGTCCATTCAAGGCGTCTAGACTCCTAGACGCCTTGTTTTCTATTTGCTCCCAATGAGTCTTCTCGCCGCTGCCGCCGGCACAGTCGCCGGCGCGCTCGGCGCGACCGGTCTCTCTCGCCTCGCCGAGCACCGCTCGGGACGAAACGCGCGGGCCGTCTCCGACCTTCTCGGCTGGGGCTTCCTGGTAGGGGAGGGGGTCGTGCTGATGAAAGACGGCGGCTTGCTGGCCGCGTGGCGTTTCCGCGGACGCGACCTCGCCTCGTCCACGCCGGGCGAGGTCGCAGCGCTCGCCGAAGGGGTCAACACGGCACTCGCCGCCTACGGCGACGGCTGGATGGTCCACGTCACCGCCGTTCGCCGAGAGGCCGTGGGCTACGCGCCGCGCGATCGGTGCCACTTTTCGGACCCTGTGAGCGCGCTCATCGACGAGGCGCGGCGGGCGCAGTACACGGCGACGAGCGAGCACTACGAGACCGAGTCGGTGCTCGCGCTCACTTACACGCCGCCCAAAGCGGGCGCGGCCCGCCTGGAGCGGGCCGTCGTGCGAGGACGAGGCACCTCGGGCGGCGCCGCAAGCGGCGCCCTCAACTGGGACCGCATCGTTGCGCGGTTCGAGCGTGAGGCGCGCGCGCTGCAGGACCGGCTCGCGTCCTCGATGCGCGTCGAGCGCCTCGGCAGCCGCGCGCTCCTCGGCCACCTCCACGAGCTGCTCACCGGTCTCGACCACGACGTCGGCGTACCCGGCAGGGGCGCATATCTCGACTACACGCTGGCCGACCAGCCCTTCGTGGGCGGCTTCGAGCCGCGCGTGGGCCGAATGCACGTCCGCGTCGTCGCCGTACAGGGCTATCCGAACACGACGCGGCCGGGCCTCGTCGGCCCGCTCACGCGGCTGCCGTTCCCGTACCGCTGGTCGGTGCGCTTCGTCCCGTTCTCGCCGGCCACGGCGGCCAAGGTCATCGGCAAGAACCAGCTCGGCTGGTTCCAGAAGCGCCGCGGCGCCGGCGACTGGGCCAAGGACATGGCGTCGAAGGAGAAGCGGCAGGAGACGGACCTCGACCTCGCCTTCCAGGACGGCAACGCGACCGCGATGGTGCACGACG
>JBBSQZ010000272.1:0-4292 GCA_038243565.1 Rhodothermales bacterium
GGCGAGTTCGTCGAGCGCGTGCTCGCGCAGTCCGGCGACGTCCGCTTCGGCAAGCGCCTCGCCAACGTGCAGGTGGCGTAGGAAAGGGAATGCAGTTTGAAGTTTGGAGTTTGAGGAGCGCGGGTGCTGTCCCGGCTCTTCAAGCTCCAATCTGCGTGTTCCCGTCTCTCGTTTGAGACCAGTGGGGCTGATAGGATACGGCTAAGCGTTTGGAGAATGGCGACGATTTACGCCCTCTTCAAACTCCAAACTTCAAACTCTCAGTCGTGCACGGCGACGGACGGGTTCTCGTCTGCCGGGTTCGTCGCGATGGCGTTCGTGACGGCCGGCAGGTGCGGGTCCGTGACCGGCGCGCCGTCGAGGTCGAAGGTGCCCTTCGGGTTGTTGTCCTTGTCCACGAGGACGACGCGCGGGCGGTGCGTCTGCGCTTCCTCGGGCGTCATGTCGGCGTAGGCCATCACGATGATCTCGTCGCCGGGGGCGACGAGGCGCGCGGCGGGGCCGTTGAGGCAGACCGTCCGGCTGCCCGCCACGGCGGGGATCGTGTACGTCTCGAGGCGCGCCCCGTTGTTGACGTTCACGACCTGCACGCGCTCGTACGGCAGGATCGTCGCGGCGTCCATCAGCTCGCGGTCCAGCGTGATCGAGCCCTCGTAGTGGAGGTCCGCCTCGGTGACGGTGAGGCGGTGGAGCTTCCCCTTGAACAGCGTGATGGTCATGGTAAGAGGGATGAGGCATGGGCCATGAGGCATGGGCGGGCGCATTCCCCATGCCTCATGCCCCATCCCGTATGCCTATCGAGACGTTGTCGATGAGGCGCGTCGTGCCGGCGATGGCGGCGACGGCGGCAAGGTACCGGCCTCCGGACGGCCCGTCCTCCACGAGAGTTTCGACGGGCTGGAGCGTCTCGGCGTCGACGAGCTCGGCGTAATCGAGGCGGATGCCCGGCGCGGAGAGCTCGCGCGTCATCGCCTCGACGAGGCGCGCCGCGTCGCGCTCCCCGTCATTCACGAGGCGCTCGGCTGACCGGATGGCCCGCGACAGCGCGAGCGCGTCGCGCCGCTCGTCGGCCGAGAGGTAGCGGTTGCGGGACGACAGCGCCAGGCCGTCGGCCTCGCGCACGATCGGGTGGCCGACGACCTCCACGCCGAAGCCCATCTCGGCCGCGAGGCGCCGCAGCACGGCGAGCTGCTGCGCGTCCTTCTCGCCGAAGACGGCGACGTGCGGGTGGCACGCCAGAAACAGCTTCGCCACGACGGTCGCGACGCCCTCGAAGTGGCCCGGCCGCGAGGCGCCGCACAAGTGCCGACCGAGGTCGCGGACGCGGACCGTCACGAACGGCGGCAGGCCGAACGGGTACATCTCGGCCGCTGAGGGCGCGAAGACGGCGTCGACGACGCCCTCGCCGAGCGCCTCGAGCGCCTCGGTGTCGGCGTCGAGCGTGCGCGGGTAGGCGTCGAAGTCCTCGCCGGGACCGAACTGCGTCGGGTTGACGAAGATGCTCACCGCGACGTGGCCGTCCGGCCCGACGCGGCGGCGGGCGTCACGGACGAGCTCGAGGTGGCCGTCGTGGAGCGCGCCCATCGTGGGCACGAGCGCGAGGCGGCGGCCGGCGGCGCGCGCGGCGTCGGCCTCGGCCTGCATCGCGGCGATCGTGGGGAAGCGGGTCAACGGCGGGCGGCGCGGTGGTGGCCGGGCAAGGTATCGGCCCCCGGGCACCCGGCCGCGCCCCGCGCGTACCCTGCCGATGGCCGGGACCTCAGACACGTCGGGGAAACTCAGCGGGCGCGCCGCGTGGGCGATGTCCGTCGGCGGAATGGTTGGCGGCGGCATCTTCTCGACGCTCGGCGTCGTCGTCGGCATCGCCGGGCCGTGGGCATGGCTGAGCTTCGTCATGGCCGGCGTCGTGGCGATGGCATCCGGGTACAGCTACGTCCGGCTGGCGGCGGCGTACGGCGAGGGCGGCGGGTCCTTCACGTTCCTGCGCGAGATCCACGCCGAGGGCTTCGCCGGTAGCCTGTCGTGGGTGCTCATCGTCGGCTACGTGCTGACGAACGCGGTCTATGCCTCCACCTTCGGCGAGTACCTCGGGCACGTCACCGGCGGCGGGGCCGTCGTGCCGCACGTCGCAGCGGTCGCCATCATGGCGCTGTTCGTCGGGCTGAACCTGCGCGGCGCGGGCGAGGCGGGCGGCGTCGAGGTGGTGCTCGTGTGGGTGAAGCTGGCCGTGCTCGTCGGGCTGGCCGGCGTCGGGCTGTGGCACTGGGACGTGCCGGCGCTCGGCCGAGGCGTCCCGGACGGCGGCATCGGCGCGGCGCTCTTCGGCGCGGCGTCCGTGTTCATCGCCTACGAGGGCTTCCAGCTGCTGACGTACGACTACGACGAGATCCGCGACCCCGACCGGACGCTGCCGCGCGTCGTGCTGTCGTCCATCCTGGTCGTGATCGGCGTCTACGTCGTGGTCGCGCTCGGCGTCGTGATGCTCGTCGGGGCCGACCAGGTGGTGGCGCAGCAGGAGGTCGCGCTGGCCGTCGCGGGCCAGGTGGCTTTCGGGACGGCCGGGCTGGTCGCCGTGACGATCGCCGCCGCCTTCTCGACCGGCTCGGCCATCAACTCGACGCTGTTCGCGACGGCGCGCCTCGCCCGCGAGGTGGCCAGGGACGGCGAGTTGCCCGAGGCCGTCGGGCACCAGAACGGCGCGGGCGTGCCGGACCGCGCCGTCCTCGCCCTCGGCGGGATGGCCGCGCTCCTCGCCGCCGTCGGGACGCTCGCGACGCTCGTCGAGGCGGCGAGCCTCGCGTTCCTGTTCACGTTCGGCGTCGTGTGCGCGCTCGCGTGGCTCAAGCGCGCCGGGGCGCGGGCGATCACCGGGGGCGGGGCCGTCCTGGCGGCCGCTGCGACGGTCGCGCTCGTCGTTCGGCTCGCAGAGACCGACGCCTGGGCGCTGGCTGCGCTCGGCGCGCTCGTGGGCGTGGCCATCTTCGTGCGGCCGGTCGTGCTGCGCCACACCGGCGCGACGCCGCGGTCGTGATGTCACGGGCGAAGCGCTTCGCGTTTCGCCGGGATCTCCCGAACCGGCGCGCCCTACGGCATCGGGGGCCAGGTCGAGTGGGATCGCCTCGTTTCCGAACCGCCTGTAGACGTGGAAGTCGGTCCGGTCGACCGTTGCCACGGTGCCATGCGGCACCAGTTCGCTCAGGTGGACGACGCATGCGTCTGCGAGGTCCATCTCCTGGTCGCGATACTGGACGAGAAGCGCCTCGATCCGCGCCGGGTCGTCGTCGATTCGCTGGGCGATGCGAACGGCGCCCGCCGTCAGGAGCGACACGGCCCGGCTGCGCGGGATGCCTCCGCGCGCGATGAGGTGGGCGGTCTCGGTGAGCACGCTCTCGCACGTCAGCACGGGAAGCGTGGCGTCCTCGAACACGCCGAGCGCCCATCCGTGATAGCGGTCGCGACGGTAGAGAAAGGCGACGAGAAGGCCTGTGTCCGCGATGACCGTCACCGGGGCGAGCGGTCGCCGAGGGTGTCGAGGTACGCCGGGTTGTGTGACAGGTCCGGGACCGACTCACCGTGGCCCTCGTGGACGAGCGCGCGCGCACGGTCCAGCGCATCTCGAGCCGGTGCGAGGCGTGACAGGCGTGCATCGACGAGCGCCGCGATGCGCTTCAACTCCTCCGGGCTGAGGGCCTCGATGGCCTGCTCGAGTTCGTGGACGCTCATGGGTCTGCGGCGTGGACTGCGTGAGGATACGAGTGAACGCCGGACGCCACGTGTTTCGCCGGGATCTCCCGAACCCGCGCGCCGGGCCGCCGGTACGTTGCTCACCTATTCCGCCCCGGCCTTCCGCCCCACGACATGCCCGACTTCCGCACCGAAACCGACTCGCTCGGCCCCGTCCAGGTCCCATCCAGCGCGCTCTACGGCGCGCAGACGCAGCGCGCGCACGACAACTTCCCCATCTCGGGCATCCGCTTCCCGCGGCGCTTCGTCCAGGCGCTCGGGCTCGTCAAGGGCGCCGCGGCGCAGGCCAACGCCGCCCTCGGCATCCTCGACGACACGACGGCCGAGGCGATCCAGACGGCCGCCGAGGCCGTCGCCCGCGGCGACCACGACGACCAGTTCGTGCTGGACATCTTCCAGACCGGCTCGGGCACGTCCACCAACATGAACGCCAACGAGGTGATCGCGAGCCTCGCCAGCCAGGCCGTCGGCAAGGACCACGGTGTCCACCCGAACGACGACGTCAACGCGAGCCAGTCGTCCAACGACGTCATCCCGACGGCGATGCA
>JBBSQZ010000273.1:0-4274 GCA_038243565.1 Rhodothermales bacterium
CGACGCGTCCAGCGCGTAGATGCGCCACGGCACGGGCGACGTGAGCGTCTGGCGGTGAGCCTCGGCGGCAGGCCGGTGGAATGGCGCCCAGTGTGCCGCCTCGATGAGCGCGTCGACGACGGGGCGGCGGTTGTGAGCGGAGGCCGGCTCGGCAGAGCTCACCTTGGCCGTGGCGCGGGCGCGGATCGTCTGGTCGACGGCAGCGGCGAGGTCGGACTCCATGAACCGGTGGAAAGCGAACGTGGAGGATACGCCGCCTATGCCCTCACACTGACTGCGGCGAGGACGGCCTCCGCGGCGACGCGGCCCGTCGCGGCGGCGCCCACGTAGCCCTGAGTTGGCCGGGCAGTGCTCGCCGGCGAAGAACGCGTGCCCGACGGGCGCCCCGACGACGTCGCCGAAGGTGGTCGTCTGGCGGAGGCGGTCCGCGGCGCGACCGTCGCCAATCCACCCTTGCTTTCGTTGACCTTCACCCTGGTGCGCGCCGGCGTTTACGCTGGCCGCGCCGCGAGGGCGCGGATCTCGTCGCGCAGGCTCGCGATCTCGACCGTGAGGGCCTCGACCTGCCGCGCGCCCGCGACCTCGGCGCCGGCATCGTCCGCGTCGCGCCCGACGAAGTAGGTGGCGAGCGTCGCGGTGACGTACCCAAAGACGGCGAAGGCGTAGAGCGCGAGGCCGATGCAGAGCACGCGGCCCTCGGGCGTCTTCGGCCAGAAGTCCGAGCCGAGCGTCGTCATGAGCATCGCCGTCCACCAGAGCGCCTCGCCGTAGCTCGTGAGGCCACCGGGCGCGTCCTCGAAGGCGAACATGCCCGCCGCGCCGGCGACGGTCACGATCGCCGTCAGCGCGACGGCGTAGCCGAAGCCGCGGCGGCCCATGCTCGCGCCGAGTGCCCGCATCCCGCGGTTCAGCGAGCCGACGACCTTCAGCAGGCGCAGCCCGCGTGTGGCGCGCAGCACGCGGAAGATGCGCAGCGCGCGGACCGCCGGCAGCACGAGCGACAGCGCCGTGAGCCAGTTCGTCTTGAGAAACCGCTTCTTCCTCGGCGCTACGACGAACCGTAGTGCGAAGTCGGCGATGAAGACGCCCCAGATGACGGTCCCGGCCGTCGCCCAGAACGGCGTCAGGCCGATGGTCAGCTCGGCCACGAGGAGCGCGAGCCAGACGAAGCCGAGCGCGGTCATTGGCCCCTCGAGGCCGTTTGCGAGGCGCTCGAGGAGCTCGTCTCGCTCGAGGTCCAGAACGGCTTTCTCCGCCGCGCGGTCGACGGGCGGGACGGGGTCGAGGTCAGCGGGCATGACGGCGCGGGGCGGGTGCGCCGGAGGCTAGCCGCAAACGGGGCATCGGCCAACGGGGAAATACAGAGGGCGGAGGGCGGAAAGGCTGGACCGAGCACCTCAGAGAGGTCCGCGCCTGCGCCGCGCGTCACGCTTGCCACGAGAACAAAAACATGTCATCCCGCCGGGTGAACCCGGACCTGACTTGATCCGGGATCTCCTCGGTGTGGGTAGGCACTCAGCGTGAGCGTCCGAGCAGGTCCCGCCGTCCAGGAGATCCCTGCTCGGAGGCCGGAATGACACAGAATGGGAGGCGGAAGCAGATTCTTTCCTCCGCCCTCCGCCCTCCGCCCTCCGCCCTCAGACAAGACGCTCGGGCGTTACGACGCCAGCGTGTAGCCCTCTTCCTCGAGCGCAGCCGTGATGCCGTCCCGGCTCGCGCGCGCCTCGTCGCGGCGGATCGTCGCCGAGCCGATCGCGACGTTCTCGACCTCGACGCCGTCGATGCCCTCGAGCGCTTCGGCGACGGCGCGGACGCAGTGGTCGCAGGTCATGCCGTCGATGGTCAGGAGTTCGGTCGTCATGGCGTCGGGGGTGGTGTCCGGATCAACGCGCGAAGCGGCGCCGGGTGCCCCGCATCAGCGCGGAACAGGCGCCACGACGACCTCGGCACCGTCGAGCGGGGCACCGTTCGTGAAGACGAGCGCCGGCGCGGGCGACGCCCAGAGCAGGACGCCGGCCGCGTCGCGGATCTCAGCGCGGACGCCGTAGCGCCGGTCCGGATCGATGCCGCGCGGGCTGTAGGCGATCGCGAACGGCAGCGCCGCCTCAGCCCTCGGCCGGATCGTCTGCTCGCCGACGCGCGCGCCCGTCGCGAGGTCCTCGAGGAGGACCGTCACGACCGCCCCTGGCGGCAGGCCCAGAGGCGCACCGGCCGTCACGGTGCCGTTGAGCACGGCCGGCGCCTCGGCCGACGAGGCGGGCACGCCTGGGATGGAGACGGGCGTCGCGGTGTGTGTCGGCGCGCCGCGGGGCGCGCAGCCCGAGGCGAGCGCTGCGAGCGTGATCAGGGCGAGGCGCATCACGGGGTCCGGAAATGTCTGCCCTCTCACGAGACGCGCCGCCCGCCGTTCCGCGAACCGGAACCGGGGCGCGCGGCGTACGACGTGCCCGCCCCGCCCTGCTGGATGCCCGACCCGACCCTCGATCCGCCCGCCGTCCGCCCCGCCGCCCCGAGCGCCCCGTCTGGCGACGGCGCCGCGGCGTTCATGCCGCCCGCCCCCGTCGTCCGCGACGCCGACGCCAAGCGCGCGGCGCTCGTCCGGATGAAGCGCATCGCGCTCGGCGCGCTCGTCTTCGCGGCGGTCATGTTCGTCGTGCTGAACGTGGTCCGCCGCGGGATGGCCGACGGGACGGCGAGCTTCTGGGTCGGCTTCGCCGCGGCCGTCTTCGAGGCGGCCATGGTCGGCGCGTTCGCGGACTGGTTCGCCGTGACGGCGCTCTTCCGGCACCCGATGGGCATCCCGATCCCGCACACGGCCATCATCCCCGAGAAGAAGGACCGCATCGGCAACGCCCTCGCGACGTTCGTCGGCGTCCACTTCCTCAACGCGGACAACGTGATGGCGCGCCTCGACGGCGTCAACTTCGCGGCCGTCGCCGGCGGGTGGCTCCGCGAGCCGGACAACGTGCGGCGCATCCGGACGCAGGCCGTCGGCATCGTCGAGCGGGGCATCGCGCGCTTGGGCGACGACCGCATCGGCGACTTCGCCGCGCGCGAGCTCGGCCCGCGCCTGCGCGAGGTCGCCCTCGCGCCGCGCCTCTCGGACCTGCTCCTCGAGATGACGACGAACGACCGCCACGAGGCGCTCCTCGACGAGGTCCTCCGCGCCGGCCTATCGGTCGCGTCCAACAACCGCGACGCGCTGCGCGGGCTCATCCGCAACCGCCTGCCGGGCTTCGTGCCGGACAAGCTCGTGGACGTCGCCCGCGACGCCGTCCAGAAGGCCCTCGAGACGACGCTCGACGAGATGATCGCGGACCGCCAGCACCCGCTGCGCCTGCGCGTCCACCAGCAGGTGCAGGCGTTCGTGGACAAGCTCGAGCACGACCCGGCGACGCAGGCGCGCGTCGACGCGTGGCGCGACCGGCTGCTCGCCAACGAGGCCGTCCGCGCCTTCGCCGTCGAGCAGTGGCACACCCTGAAGGCGTTCCTCGCCCGCGACCTCCGCGCCGAGGACTCGCAGGTCTTCGCCTTCATCGAGGCGCGGGCCGTCGAGCTCGGGCAGGCGATGCTGTCGGACCCGGCCTTCCAGGCGGCCGTCAACGAGAAGGTCGAGACGGTCGCGAAGTGGGCCATCGAGCGCCACGGCGGCCGCGTGCCGGACCTCATCCGCGACACGGTCGCGCGGTGGAACGGGCACCAGATCTCGGAGCAGGTCGAGCTCGCCGTCGGCCGCGACCTCCAGTTCATCCGCATCAACGGCACCGTCGTCGGCGGGCTCGTCGGCGGCGTGCTCTACCTCGCCGAGTGGCTCATCGGCTGACGGGCGTCAGGCCGAGACGCGAAGCACGACTCCTGGTGATACAGCGCCGAGGCGCGATTTGAGACGTCCCACGAGCGGCGCGAGGTCGGCGAGGCGGTTGCTCCGCGCCTCGAGCAGCACGATGGCGATGTCATACCGCGAGAGGTTCTACTGGTGCGGGATTCCGTGATCGGTCGTGATGAGCATGTCGAACGTTTCGGCGGCCGCAGAGAGCAGCAGCCCGTTCTTGCGCCCGCGCCACCCTTCCTGCGGCACCGTCCGCGCCTCGATCTCCGGGGCGAGCAGCGCCACAAGCGCGCGCGGCATGTTTTCGTCGAGCAGCGCCCTCACGTGGCTTCCGCTTCTTGAAGCGTCATCTCGAGGTAGCCGACTGCCTGCTCGCGCGTCACGGATGGGAAATCGTCGAGGAACGTGCCGAGCGAGTCTCCAGCGGCGAGGTGCTGGATCAGGA
>JBBSQZ010000274.1:0-4263 GCA_038243565.1 Rhodothermales bacterium
GGACGTCCTCGACCCGCCCGAGACCGGCCTCACGCCCGAGCTCCTCGCGCTGACGCAGTGGGTCGCCGGCTACACGCTGTGCTCGTGGGGCGAGGCGCTGCGCGCGGCGTTGCCGGCGAGCGAGGTCGAGAGCCGGCAGACCGTCCGCGCCCTCGAGTCCACATGGCCCGAGGCGGACGGCCAGGCCGTCCTCGACGCGCTCGAAAACCGCGACGGGATGACGCTCGCGGCACTCGCCGAGCGTCTCGGTCGTCCGACTGCGCCCGTGAGTTTGCTCCGCCGGATGGAGGCCGCCGGCGCCGTCTCGGTGCAGAGCGAGATCCAGGCGGCGCGCGCGCGGCCCAGAATCGTCCGGCACCTGCGCCTCGCGGCGCCCGGCGGCGACGGGCAGGCGGCGGCGACGGACGAGGTGACGGGCGCGAAGCAGCGCGCGCTCCTCGACGTGCTCGCGCGCGGGCCGCAGCGGCAGGCCGAGGCGCTCCGCGACGCCGGCGCCTCGGCATCGACCGCCACGTCGCTCGTGCGCTTGGGCCTCGTCGAGGCGTACGACGCCGAGGTCGAGCGCCGGGCGGACGGCTTGGACGGCGAGGCGCCCGCGCGCCCGCCCAGACTGGAGCTGCACGCGGCGCAGACAGATGCCCTTCGGCACATCGTCGGCGCGATCGAGGCGCACGCCGCGAAAACCTTCTTGCTGGACGGCGTCACCGGCTCGGGCAAGACCGAGGTCTACCTCCGCGCGCTGCGCGCGTGCCTCGACGCCGGCCGCACGGCCATCGTCCTCGTCCCCGAGATCGCGCTCACGCCGCAGACCGTCCGCCGCTTCACCGCCCACTTCCCCGGCCTCGTGGCCGTGATGCACAGCCGGATGAGCCCCGGCGAGCGCCTCGACGCGTGGACGCGCATCCGCAGCGGGCGCTACCCGGTCGTCGTGGGGCCGCGCAGCGCTGTGTTCGCGCCGGTCCAGAATCTCGGCCTCGTCGTGGTGGACGAGGAGCACGAGGCGAGCTACAAGCAGTTCGACCCCGCGCCGCGCTACCACGCGCGCGACGTCGCCGTGATGCGGGCGCACCGCGCGGGCGCCGTCTGCGTGCTCGGGTCCGCCACGCCGAGCCTCGAGACGGTCGCGAACGTGCAGGGCGGCAAGTACGAGCGCCTCGCGATGCCGGTCCGCGTGCCCGTCGGCGGGCGCGCCGCGGCGCCGCTGCCCGAGGTGAAGGTGGTGGACCTCACGCGCGAGCGCGAGATCCGGCGCCTCCGCGGGTCGCTCGCGTTCCCGCTCCGCGAGGCGATCTCGGCGCGCCTCGCCCGCGGCGAGCAGACGATCCTTTTGCAGAACCGCCGCGGCTACGCGCCGGTGTTGCAGTGCGAGGACTGCGGCCACGCGCCGATGTGCCGCGACTGCGCCGTCTCGCTGACGGTCCACAAGCCGACGCGCAACCTGCGCTGCCACACCTGCGGCCGCGCCGAGCGGATCCCGCAGCTCTGCCCGTCCTGCGGCTCCGGCGACCTCCGGCAGCTCGGCGCGGGCACGCAGCGCGTCGAGGAGGAGCTCGCCGAGGTCTTTCCCGAGGCGCGTGTCCTCCGGATGGACCTCGACACGACGACGCGCCGCGGCGCCCACCGAAAGCTCCTGGACCGCTTCGGCAGGGGAGAGGCCGACATCCTGCTCGGCACGCAGATGGTCGCCAAGGGCCTGGACTTCCCGCGCGTGACGCTCGTCGGCGTCGTCGAGGCGGACACGGGGATGCTGCTGCCGGACTTCCGCGCCTCGGAGCGGGCCTTCCAGCTGCTCGCGCAGGTGGCGGGCCGCGCCGGACGCCACGACCTGCCGGGCGAGGTCCTCATCCAGACGCGCAACCCGGACCACCCGGCCGTCCGCTTCGCCGTCGCCCACGACACCGCCGGCTTCGCGCGCCACGAGATGGCCGAGCGCCACCTGCTCGATTATCCGCCCTTCGCGCGCCTCGTCGGCATCGAGTTCAAGGGGCCCACGGACCGCTCGACGCGCGACCTCGCCGAGCGCTGGACGGCGGCGCTCCACCGCGAGGCGGGCCAGATCGCCGGGACGACGGTCCTCGGGCCGGTCCCGGCCTTCGTCGGGCGCATCAAGGGCTTCTGGCGCGTCCACACGCTGCTCAAGGCGCCGCGGCGCCTGCCGGCGTCCGTCCTCGGCGCCGCCGTCCAACGCGTCGTTGACGGCGTCGCCGTCCCGAACGGCCACCGCGTGAACGTGGACGTGGACCCGGTGGGGCTGTTCTGAGCGAACCTGGCGGTTCGGGGGATGAGGGATGGGCCATGAGGGATGGGGGAAATGCAGGAGGACGGAAGGCGGAGGGCAGCGGATGGAAAGAGCGGGTTTGCTTTTGCCCCATGCCCCATGCCCCTACATTGTCCGCCGTCCCCCCGCGCTCCCATGATCGTCCTCGGCATCGACCCCGGCACGCGCCACTGCGGCTTCGGCGTCCTCGAGACGGCCGGGCGCCGCGAGACCGTGCTGGACTACGGCGCGCTGCACATGCCCGAGTCGATGGACCACACGATCCGGCTCACCAAGATCTACGAGCGTGTCGTAGATCTCATCGACCAGCACCACCCGGACGAGGCGGCAGTCGAGATGCCGTTCTACGGCAAGAACGCGCGCTCGATGCTCGTCCTCGGGCGCGCGCAGGCGGCCGTGATGCTCGCGGCCGTCCACCGGCAGGTGCCCATCGCGCAGTACGCGCCGGCCGAGGTCAAGAAGGCCGTCACGGGCAAGGGGCAGGCGACGAAGGAGCAGGTCTGGTTCATGCTCCGGCAGCAGCTCGGCGTGACCGACGACCGCGGCCTCGACGCGTCCGACGCGCTCGCCGTCGCGCTCTGCCACGTCCACCGCGCGACGAGCGGCCCGACGGCCGGCGCGCCGAAGGACTGGGCCGCGTTCATCGCCGCCAACCCCGGCCGCGTGCGGAGTTGATGGCCATGAGGGATGGGGCAAAAGGCATGGGGGAAAGGCAAGAGGGCCACGGGTGGGGAAAGCGGGTTACTTCCATGCCCCATGCCCCATCATCCCGCCGTGATGCCGCGCTCCTCGTCGCGGACCCGCACCACGGCGGCGACCTCGGCCGCGGCGAGCGTCCTGCCCGAGAGTGCCGCGACGAGGTCCGGGATGAGCGTCTCCTTCTGCGGCGCCTGCGCCCACTCCGGGTGCGCCGTCTCGACGAGCGCCGTCAGGATGCGGACGTACGGGAAGCGCGCCTCGGGCGTCTCGAGGGCACCGACGGCCTCGGCGAAGAGCTGCGCGTTGCGCCCGATCTGGCGGTCGAGGATGCGGCGGCCGAACGGCTGGAGCGGCGCGAGCGGCTCCGGGGCGTCGGCCTCGGGCGGGGACGGGGACATCGGAAAGGACCTGCGGCGGGCGGGACGGGATTCTATACTACGGCACGCCGCCCGCCGGTTCTGACGGGCCGAGACGATCGCCTGCATGTCCGAGACGCTCCCCAACCCGACCCCGAAGTACCGGCTGGACCTGCTGCCGGTCGTGCCGCCGTTCTACCGCCGCGCGCGGCAGAGCCGCCCCGCCGCGGGCGAGCTCGTCTATTACGGACCTGCGCCGGCCTTCTACGGCGTCGGCGAGGTCGTCGAGGCCGTCGGGCGCCTCGTCCGCATCGACTTCCGCGGGACGGGCCAGCTCGGCGTCCACGAGGAGACGCTCGAGACGCAGTACGTCCTTCCGATCCCCGAGGACCGCGTGGGAATGCTGTGAGTTCGGTTTAAGGTTTAAGGTTGGTTTATGCGCCCCTTAAACGTTAAACCTTAAACCAGTATTTACTCGTCCAGCCCGAGGTCGACGCCGAGGCGGCGCAGCGTCTCGGGGCTCTCATAACGCGCCTCGAACGTGGACGAGACCTCGCCGCGGATGCGCGTGCGCGGGTCCTCGACGCGGACGCCGTCGCCGGAGAAGTGGACCGTGCCCGAGACGAAGCCGAAGTCGTCGACCTGCGTGATCGTGACGACGCCCTCGGTCGCGCGGATCGCCGGGCCGACCGCTTCGTCGGGGTCGTTGGCGTCCGTCACCTGCGCGTAGCTCGCCGTGAACGCGCGCGTTCCGGCCCCCTCGGTCGTCACCGAGTACGCGCCGACGCCGGGGCGCCCGCCGTCGCGGCGCAGCGCGGCGAAGTCGTAGCCGTCGTAGCGCGAGTCGTAGAGGCCATCGACGAACAGGCCGAGCACGAAGCGGGGCCCGCGCGACGTCTCGACGACCGTGTAGACGGCTTCGCCCTCGAC
>JBBSQZ010000275.1:0-4261 GCA_038243565.1 Rhodothermales bacterium
CTCGGCCGCTCGGGCCGCCCGACGGACGCGTACCAGATCGGGGACGTCCTCGACCTGCGCGTGATCCGGCTGGACCGCGACGACCGCGAGATCGTCCTCTCGGAGACGGCCAAGACGCGCGACGCGCAGCAGTCCGAGAAGTTTGCGGAGCGCCAGGCGAAGACGCAGGAGCGCCAGCAGGAGCGCCAGCAGGTCGACCAGTACGCCCGCGCCCAGACCGGGCCGGCGACGCTCGGCGAGCTCTCGGGCCTGGCCGCGCTCCGCGCGCAGCTCGCCGAGAACGAGGCGGACGACGACGACGACGACACGGACGACGACGCGTAAGCGTCCCGGCCTGTCCGACCAGGGCGGCGGTCTCTCCGGAGGCCGCCGCCCTTTTTTGTGAGCGGAAAATGCGAGGGCGGAGGGCAGAAGGCGGGCAAACGCAGAGAGATTGCGCCCTCCGCCCTCCGCCCTCCGCCCTCCGCCCTCAGATGACGCTCCGCACCCAGATCCTGCTCGGCTACGGCCTCGTGATCGCCCTCGCCGCCGGCGTCGTCGCCCTCGCCGTCGGCAGCATCGTGCGCCTCGGGGACGCCGAGGCGGCCGTGCTGAGCGAGAACTACCGCTCCATCGAAGCGGCCGAGACGATGGCCGACGCGCTCGAGCGGCAGGACTCGGCCGTGCTCCTCGGCCCGGCCGGCATCGAGCAGTTCGGGGCCAATGCCCCCCGTTTCTACGACGCCCTCGAGGTCGCGCAGGGGAACGTGACCGTCGAGGGCGAGGGGACGGCAGCGGCGGCCATCGAGCAGGCGTATGCCGCGTACCTCACGGCCGCGGTCGGCGGACCCGATTATGAGACGGACGTGCGGCCGCGCTTCGAGGCGGCGAAGGCGGCCGTGACGCGCCTGCGCGACCTCAACGAGGCGGCGATGGTGGCCGCCTCGGACCGGGCTGGAGTGGAGGCGCGCCGCGCCGTCGAACGCGTCGTCGGCGTCGCGCTGGGTGTGCTGCTGCTCGGCATCGCGCTGAGCGTCGCGCTCGCGGCGCGCGTGTCGCGGCCCGTCCGGCGGATGCGCGAGGCGGCGGGGCGCATCGCCGCGGGCGACCTCGACGTGGCCGTCGCGCCGGGCGCGTCGGACGAGCTCGGCGCGCTCGCCCAGGGCTTCAACGAGATGACGGCGCGCCTGCGCGCCTACCGCGCGCTCGACGTTGAGCGCCTCGTCGCCGAGCAGCGCAAGGGCGCCGCCGTCATCGCGACCGTCACCGACGGCATCGTCGTCGTCCGCGCCGACGGGACGATCGACGGCCTGAACCCCGCCGCCGAGGCGGCGCTCGATACGGACCGCGGTGCCGCGCTCGGGCAGCCGCTCGCGGCCGTCTCCCAGACGCTCGCGTCGGCGCGCCTCGATCCCGGCGCCGCGCCGCGCTTCATCGACTCGCCGGACGGCGCGCGCCACTTCGAGGTCGTCGAGACGCCGGTCGAGCTGCCGGGCGAGGACGCGCCGGGCGCGCTCGTCGTCCTCCGCGACGTGACGGGCCTGCGCGAGCTCGACCGCCTCAAGAGCGCCTTCGTCGCCACGGCCTCGCACGAGCTCAAGACGCCGCTGACGTCGATGAGCATGGGCATTGCCTTCCTGAAGGACAAGCTCGCGGGCCGTGTCTCGGGCGTCGAGGCGGACATCCTCGGGGCGGTCTCGGAGGACGTGGGGCGCCTCACAGACCTCGTCCGCGACCTCCTCGACCTGTCGAAGATCGACGCCGGCGGGCTGGCGCTGACCCTCGCCCCGACACCCGTCGCCGACCTCGTCGCGCCCGCCGTGCGCGGCATCGGACTGCCCGCCCACACGGCCGGCGTCGAGGTGACGGCCGACGTTCCGGACGGCCTCATCGCTCTGGCAGACGCGCCGCGCGTGCAGCACGTGCTGACGAATCTCCTGTCGAACGCGCTCCGCTTCACCGAGCGCGGCGGCCACATCACCGTCTCGGCCCGGCCCGCCGGCGCGTTCGTCGAGGTGACGGTCGCGGACGACGGCGACGGCATCCCGGTGGACGTGCAGGGCCGCATCTTCGACCGTTTCGTGCAGGCGCCGGGCGCGAAGGCCGAGGGCGGATCGGGCCTCGGCCTCGCCATCTGCCGCGAGATCGTCGAGGCGCACGGCGGCACGATCCGCGTCGAATCGGCGTCGGGGCAGGGCGCCGCGTTCACCTTCACCCTGCCCGCCGCGGCGTGACGGGTCAGCCGGCCGCCGCGTCCTTTGCCTCGAGCGTGCGGACGAGCGTCGACAGGTCCGCTGGCGTGAACGGCTTGGCCAGGTACTCGGCCGCGCCAGCCTTCATCGCCTCGACGGCCGTCTCCATACTGCCGTTGGCCGTGATCATAGCGAGGTGGACGCCCGGAAACTCCTCGTGGATGTCGTTCAGCGCCTCGAGGCCGTCCATGCCCGGCATCTGGTAGTCCATCAGGACGAGCCAGAAAGGCCCATCCGGGTGCGGCTTGCGGACCTCGTAGACGGCCTCCCAGCCGTTGATCACCGTCACGACGTCGAAGCCCATGTCGGCGAGCGTCGCGGCGAGCGTGAGGCGGATGTTCTTGTCGTCGTCGGCGACGAGGACACGGCGGGTAGACATGATGCGGGGGAGAGGTGAGGCGCTCAAGATCGGAACTCCTCCTGCCCCACGCCCCGCTCAGTAGCGGACGCTGCGGAAGGGAAGGCCCCAGCGGATCTGGAGCAGCGCGGCGAGCGAGCGCGTCGTGCCGCGCAGCGCGTCGTTGACGGAGTGGCCGACGAGCGCGCCCTCGGCGATGAGGCCCGGCAGGAGCTCGTAACCCGCCCGCGCCTCGACGAGCGTCTCGGTCTGGCGGACGCCGACGAGCGTCGGGTAGCCGTTGAGGTCGTCGCCCTGGCTGCGCGTCGTGTACGGCAGCCGCGGGTCCGCGCCGACGTTGCCGCCGTCCGGATTCCGTCCACGGACGGTGTGCGCCACGTTGAGGGCCGTCTGGACCTTGATCGTCGGGCGGTAGCGCGCGAAGAAGCTGAGGTCGTAGGCGTTCGGCCCGGCGGCGTAGCCGAGGACGTCGCCGTAGTGCGTCGCCGAGGACTCCTCGTCGAAGTGCGAGTACAGGAACGGGCGCAGGCGCGCCGCCTCGGCGCGCAGCTCGAGGCCCGGCAGGCCGAGGTCCACGGTGTGCACGCCGCCGAGGATGCCCCACTTGTTGGCCCAGTAGTCCTTGAAGAAGTTGGCGGCCGTGAACTCGTCCAGCAGGCCCTGCGCGTAGACGCGGACGCCGCGCGCGGGCCGGACGGCGATGGCGCCGCCGAGCAGCGCGTTGTCCGCCGAGCCCAGCTCGGACTCGACCGATCGGTAGAAGATGACCGGGTTGAGGTAGCCGATCTCGAAGCCGGAGCGGTTGCCGCCCGTCGTGTCGTCGTGGAACATGATCTGCTCGAACACCTCGAGGTCCACGCGCCCGATCGTGACGCCGAACTGGTGGAACGCGCCGTACTTGGACGGCAGCAGCGAGGCGCCAGTGGCGCGCACGGGCGTCGTGAAGCGGGCGAAGACGGAGGCGTAGCGGAACGGCCCGGCGTGGGCACGCACCTCGAGGTGGTCGTACGGTGCGGCGTAGTCGCTCAGGAAGAGCGAGTTCTCGCCCGGCCCCCAGCGGTTGCGGTCGCGCCCGAAGCGGACTTCGACGAAGCGGTCGTGGTAGCCGACGACGCCCGTAGCGGTGAAGTAGTCGTAGGTCTCGCCGTCGGGCAGCTTCACGAAGCCGAGGCGCGGCGTCGTCGCGCCGTTCCCGTCGTAGTCGAGGATGGGGTCGACGCGCTGGTTCTCCTCGGCGCGCGTCTCGAAGAAGAGGTGCCGCCCCAAGTGCCCGCCGACGCGGATCCCGCGCGACGCCTGGTACGCGAGCACGCTTGGGCTCCGCGTCTCGGTCTCCGTTCGGCGGGCGGGCCCGGCCGCGAGGTACAGCAGCGGCTCCGCCTCGACGGCGTAGCCGTCGCCCTCGACGCGGACCGGCGCGGAGCCGTCGCGGTAGAGGCCGTAGGGCGAGAAGCGCGGCGGCGGCGCCTCGCCGCGGTAGCGCTGGACGAGCTCGCGGTCGGCGCGCGAGAGGTCCGTCCGCGTCGCGAGCGTGTCCAGGAGGCGCGACGCCTCGGCGGCCGAGAGCGGCTGGAGGTCCGCCGAGGCGGACGGGATGCGGCCCGCCGCGGCCTGCCGCACGAGCAGCTCGCTCAGCGGATTCCCGATCTGGAGCAGCCCCTCGCGCTGCGCC
>JBBSQZ010000276.1:0-4212 GCA_038243565.1 Rhodothermales bacterium
AAGATCGAGCGCTTCTTCAACCGTCTGAAGCAGTACCGTCGGGTAGCAACGCGGTACGAGAAACTGGGCCAGAACTACCTTAGCATGGTGTTTCTGGCCTCTGTGCTGATCTCGCTACGATGATTGTCCACACGGCCTAGGACGGGCGGGGCGGATTCCCTACCGTTCGGACATCGTCCCCCGCACCGCTCCTTCTCACCATCTGGTAGCTGTCATGCGTGTGTCCATCTCCTCTCTCTCTCTCTCTCTCTGGCCGTGTTGAGCTTAGCCGTCCCTGAGGCCGCCGCCCAGATGGCGCCCTGTGGCTCGAGTATCGGGAAGAGCGAGTTCGCCATTAAACTCGAAGGTGTTTGGGCTGACCTCCGCATTTATGACCGCAACGGCGTGCTCGGCGTGCCCGACCCCACTTACAGTGCGCCGAACCCGGGAAACGGAACGGTCCAGCTCCGCGCGAAATCGAAAGGCTGTGACTACTTCATCGGCTTTGAGCCCAGCAACGGTGCTGACGGGAGGGACCTGCATTTCTACTATGGGAGCGAGGTCCAGTGGCCAGTCACCGTAGAGATTGAGCGACTGACAGAACCGGGGCCGGGGCACCCGTCGATCTCACTCGGCATTAGCCGCTTTGTCTATGGGTCCAGCCGGTCCGGCCCCGCTGGTGCATTCTTCCGCCCTTATGCTAACACTGGTATTAACGAAGATGTGTATTTCCTAATAGGTGATGATGGCGTGCACGTCAGCCCGGACGACTTCTGGTTGGCCAACAACGGCGCCGGTCTGTTTATGGACGATGTGATCCCGGACGACGGGTGGGTTTACCCCTATCACCGCAACGCCATCTGTGCTGCCGTGCCATGCGGGACGCCGCTCCTGAACGTTACATCGCAGGCGGTAACGAATCCGTTCCTGATGCCGATCGACCGAGTGTTCGTCTATGGCGATACACTCACGAAGCACCTCACGCCGGCCGTGTCGATGGTCTTCCTGCCGGGCGAGCCGATGAACTGGACGGAGGACTGGCTGACGCTGGCGTTCGCGCCGGGGACACGCCTCGAAACGAAGGGCACGTTCGACGCAAGCGGCGTCAAATTCAAGGCGGCGGACGCGGCGCTGGGCTGGGATGGCATCTTCTTCGAGCCCGGCTCGTCGGGCACGCTCGCCGGCGTGACCGTCTCGGGCGCGCGGTGGCGGTTTGCGCTTCCTTCCAGACCCCAGGGACTCTTCCCGTACCCGCCCGGCGCGGCCATCTCGGTCAACAACGCGGCGGTCACGATCACGGGGCGCTCGATCATCACCGGCGACGGTCCCGTCGAGACCGAAACGATGACGCTGGGCGGCGGGACCGTCTTCGGCACGAACGGCCTCCGCGTGACCGGCACGACCGCGAACGTGACGGTGACCGGGCGGAGCTTAATTACGCAGAACGACGGCCTCGGCATCGTCGCGACGGGCGGCGCACACGTCCTCGTGGACGGCGAGGCGAGCGTCACGGTCAACGGAACAGGGGGCATCCGCGCCCTCGGCGACGGGACGCAGGTGAGCGTGACCGGCTACGCGCAGGTCAACGACAACTACAGCGTGGGCGTGCAGGCCGACGAGCGCGCCTTCGTCTCGGTCCGCTCGCCATCGGGGCTGAACAACACGTCCGTCTCGGTCAACGTCGGCGGGCCGACCGCCCGCACGGCCGCGAGCATCGACGGCACGCAGTGCGTGTTCCTCGGCGCGACCGGCCGGCCCAACATCTTCGAACTCAACACGGACAGCGGCAATTCCTACGACGCGGCCGCGAGCGGCGGTGCGTTCATCGTCGCGCGCTACGCCTACTGGGGAGTCAACGCCGAGGGGATCGGCCGCTCAGTCGGCGACCTCGTGCTCGACGTCGGTCCGTCGGGCTTGATCAGCGCGGCCCCGACCGCAGCGTTGCCCAGCACGCCCGACCCGACCTGCTTTGCGCAGGGCCGAGCGTCGGCGGGCATGACGCTCCGCCCGTCGGCGGGTGCCGCGCCAGCCGCCGGGCGCGCCTCGGACGCCGTCATCGCGCGCGCCGCGGCGGCGCGCGAGGCGGCCTGGGCCGGCGACACGGACGACGCGTTCGCGATGCTCTACGCGGCGGCGGCGGCTACCGAGACCGACGACGACCGCGAGGCCGTCTTCGGCGCCACGGCCGCGCTGCTCTCGGACGCTCAGCCGCCGGCCGTCGTGGCGGCTCTCGAAGCGGCGGCGGCGCGCGCGACCGCCGCCACCCCGTGGGCGCGGCGCGCGCTCGCGGTCGCGTACGCCGCGCTCGGGCGCACGGCCGAGGCCGACGCCGTCGCGGCATCGCTCTCGGGCCTCCACGCCGCGACAGGCCACGGCCTGCGCGTCCGGCTGGCGGTCGATGCCGGGGGCGAAGCGCTCGCGCTCGCGCAGCTCGTCGCCTTCGCTGAGGATGCCGACGCCGCCGGTGACGTCGAGGCGCTCGGCTCGGCGATGGCGCTCGTGGCGGGGGCGTTCCCCGCCGCCGACCTCTCGGTGGTGCCGGGCAGCCTCGCCGGCGGCTCGGCCGGACGCGGGACGACGGGCGCCGCCGGCACGACGGCGGACGCGCCTGCTGCGGGCAGCGCGGCTGAGAGCCGTGCAGACCTCGCGGACGGCGTGGACGTGTACCCGAACCCGGCGGCGGAGCGCGCCGCGGTCCGTCTCTCGCTCGCCGCGGCGGCCGAGCACGCCACCGCGACGGTGTACGACGCGCTCGGGCGCCGCGTGGCGGTGCTGCACGACGGCCCGCTCGGCGCGGGCGCACACGCCTTCGCCTTCGACGCGGCGCAGATGCCGCCGGGCGTCTACGTGGTGCAGGTCCGCGTGTCGCGAAGTGGAGGCGCGGCGTGGACCGAGGTCCGCCGCGTCACCATCGCCCACTGAGGCGTGGTTTCACGTGGCCCGGTCTCTCAGTCGGAGAGGCCGGGCCGCACTTTGGGTTGCCAGTTTTCCGGTCCTCGTCATGCACCGTATTTTTCAACTGGCCGTGCTGTGCTTCGTCGCTGTCGCGGTTGTACAAGCTCAGCCTTTTCCGCCACTCGGCACCGGCGTCTACACATGGGAACATGTCGGGGACAGAGGCCGAGCAATCAATAGTTTTGCTTTTAGTCCGGACGGACAGCTGTATGGATCTAGTGATGATTCTAACGCATATGTGTATGAGCCGGGGCCGTCTGGTCCGCCCGAAGGAGTCTGGAGCATGCGGGGCACACTGGTAGGAATCGCCACACTGCTTCCGCTCGGGGGCGACACGCTCGTCGCAGCACGTATCGGGGAATTTGCGCGCTCGACCAATGGCGGCAGAACGTGGACCATCGTGATGGTGGCTCCACCCCTCGGGTCGGTCAGTCCTACGACCCCCGCCGGCTTCGCCGCCGTCCCGCCCGGCGCGCCTCACGCCGGACGCGTCCTCGCCGGCGGACGCTTCCACCACAGCGACGACCGCGGCGCAAGCTGGCAGCCCGCCAACATCGACGCGCTCCCCGTCGACCAGGCCGGCGTCCGCGACGGCTTCCTCGGCCTCTTCGCGCCCTTGCCCTCCGGCCGCATCCTCGCCGGCGGCAACGGGGGCATCGCCACCACCGACGACGGCGGCGACTCCTACGGGCCGACACCGATATGGGGCTTCTACCGCTACCAGATCTTCGGCGCGGCGGCCGTCGCGACGCCGGGCAGCCGGCAGACGGGCGCGCCGGCGTGCGGCCTCGCGGACGCGTCGCTGTGCGACGGCGCGGTCGCGATTGGCCTCGGAGAGGGGGGCGTCAGCGGCGCGAAGGCGTGGCGGACGAACGACGGCGGGAGGTCGTGGTCGTCGCCGGTCGCGCTGCCGGAGCCGCGCGACGGCGTGGCGTGGGGTACCGCGGCGGGCGTGGTCGGTCTCGGGGTGGACGCAGAGACGGGTCTGGGCCGCGCGGTCACGGTGCTCGGCCGCGGGACGGTCTACGCGACGCGCGACGGCGCTCAGACGTGGCAGGCGGTCGGTCGGCTGCCGCTGGGCCAGGAAAACGATCTCGTGGGGCATGTGGCGGACCAGTTGGTCCTCGGTCCAGACGGCCACCTGTGGGTCACGACGCGGTACAACGGCCCGACGCGCGGGTGGATGTACCGGAGTGCTGAGCCTGCGGAGGCGGCGTTCGCGGTGGCGGGCGAGGCGTCGCCCGAGGCGTCGGAGCGCGTGGGCGTCTCGGTGCGTCC
>JBBSQZ010000277.1:0-4200 GCA_038243565.1 Rhodothermales bacterium
CGGTCGAACGCGCCGGGCGCGTAGACGGCCGGCGCCTCGGCGACGGCGACGGGCGGCGCTGTACGCCCGATCCGGGCGGCGTCGCGGACCGCCTCGACGGCGGCCATCAGCGCCTCGGGATCTGCCCCGGCGCGGGCGCGGACGACGAACTCGAGCACCTTGCCGTCGATCAGCGGCACCTCGTGGAGGACGCGCTGCACGACGGCGCGGAAGCGCGCCTCGGGCGTCGGCAGGTCGGCGTACGTGTCGAGGACGCGCAGGTGCGGCGCGAAGCCGTCGTACGGCACGCGCGCCTCCTCGGGCAGCACGGCGAGCGGCCGCACGCGGACCCGGTGCGGCGCGTGGACGCCCGGCGCCAGCGCCGTCGCGTCGTCGAACATCGCGCCGGTCGCCTCGAACAGGCCGGCGAGCACGCGGCGGCCCGAGATGTACGCCACGATGCGGTCGCCCGCGCGGACCTCGGCGAGGCGCGCGCGGCCCTGCCGCCGCAGCGCGAACGTGCCGGCGCGGACGAACGCGGGGAAGGCCTCGCGCGAGACGGACCAGAGCCAGTACCTCATCCCGACAGGAGGGTCTCGACGGCAGCGACGAAGGCCGTTGCATCTGCGACGGCCTTCTCACCTTCCGTCATCGAAATATCCCCCCCGACGTGATAATCCGCCTCGTGGCGCAGCTCCATCAGCAGACTCAGCACCCGGCTGAGCGTGCGGTCCAGCTTCCCCGTCTGGACGAGAAGCCTGGCGAACAGCGCGTTCGTCCCGGCATGAGATTTCGGCGCCTGTCCCTCGGCTATGAGCGCCGCGCCGGCGGCGTGAAACACCGCGTAGTAGGCACGCGTGACAGCCAGGCGCGGATCGCCGGCGTCGAGATCGCGGCGGGCTCCGGCGAGGTCGCTGGCTGACAGAGCGAGATGGGCGCGGGCTTCTTCAGTCATGGGCTGACGAGGAGGCCTTCCTCGCGGGCGTTGATCAGGACAGGCCAGTTCTGGATCTCCGTTTCGGCGTCGATTGTGAGAAATGACGTGACGAGGCCGTATGTATCCAGAAGGTCGACTGAGACATCAGAGAGTGCCCATGCCTCCTCGTAGCTCGACCTCTTATCGCGGAGCACGACGAGGACGTCCACGTCGGACTCGGGCGTGGCCTCGCCGCGGGCGTAGGACCCGAACAGGACCACGCGCGCGAGGCGATCGCCGTAGAGCGCATCGAGGCGCGACCGGAGCGTGGGCAGGAAGGCGTCGGGGAGCGTCATGGTGTGCAGGGCGAGACGGACGGAACGTACGGAAAGCGTGCAGAACAGCCCGGCAGGAACGTCCCGGGTTGCTGCGCCTTATGACCAGCCCTCACATATCCTGACCATGCCATCCCTCTCCCGCTCGGCCCGCGCCCTCGTCGCGCTCGCCCTGCTCGCGGCGCTGCCCGCCTGCGACAGCGGTGGTCCTGACGCCCCGCCAGCCGACACGCTTCGCCCGCTCGTCCTCGCCGACCTGCTCGCGCCGGCCACGCCCGCCGAGGTCGACGCCGTCCGTGCCGACTGGCGGAGCCGCGACACGCGCGCCCGCGACGTCCGCGTCGAGGCCGAGGGCGAGACGCGGTTGGGGACGATCCCCGTCCGCTTCACCGTCCTCTCGCACACCGTCGGCGGCGTGCGGCACGTCGGCGCCGTGCTCGTGCCCGTCTCGCTGCCCGCCTCGGCGCGCGTGCCCGTGCTCGTGTATGCGCACGGCGGCTACAGCGGCCCCGGCGGCGCGCCGTACGACGCCGGCTCGTTCCCGGCGCAGTTCCTCGGGGCCGCCGAGCGCCTCGTCTACGTCGTCCCGGCGTACCGCAGCGAGCGCCTCTCCGTCAACGGCCGCGTGTTCACGGCCGAGGGCGACCCGTCGATCGGCAACTACGACGTGGACGACACGATGGCGCTGCTCTCGGCCGCGCTCGACCGGACGCCGCAGGCCGACGGGTCGCGCGTGGGCGTGCTCGGCGAGAGCCGCGGCGGGCTCGTCGCGCTCGAGCTCGGCGCCCGCGACCGCCGCGTAAAGCTCGTCCTCGACGCCTTCGGCCCGACCGACGTGCGCATCGCCTACTCGCCGGCCATCCTCAGCGAGCAGCAGTTCGGGGACGCCATCCGCGCCGCGATGACCGCGCCGAACGACTTCAACAACCTCATCACGAGCGCCATCCTGCCCCCCGACGCCGTCACGGCCAATGCCGACGGCTCGCTGTCGATCACCGAGGCGGGCTACCGTGAGATGCGCCTGCGCCTCGCGCGGACGGCCCCGACCGCCTACGTCGTGGACCTGCCGACGACCGAGGTCCACCACGGCGTGATCGACCCCATCGCGACGGTCGAGTTCTCGCGGGCGCTCGCGCGAGCCTTCGCCGCCGCCGGCCGGCCCTCGGGCAGCGGCACGTTCACGTACTACGAGTACCCGCTCGGCCTGCATAGCCTGTTCACGCTGCTCGACGTGGCGCCGCGCCTCAACGGCGCCATCGTCCGCGTCCTCGCGCCCTGACCCGAGAGGCGGAGGGCGCGGCGAATGGACCGGACGCAGCGGACAGGTCCGGCTGTATCATCGCCCGGTTCCCCTCCTCCCCTCCCGATGACCCGATCCTTCACCTTCCTCGCCCGGGCGGGCGTGCTCGCCGCGCTCGTCCTCGCGCTCCCCGCCTGCGACTCTGGCACCGACGAGCCGACGACGGGCGGCGTCGACCCGACGGGGGCCTTCACCGCCGCGGCCGCCAACAAGGGTGCGTGGGCTTACATCCCCGTCGGTGGAGCCAAGTGCCGCGACGGCTCGGACACAGGCTTCGGCATCCGCCTCCAGCGGGGCGCGACGAACACGATGATCTACCTCGAGGGCGGCGGCGCGTGCTTCGACCCGCTGACGTGCGCGCCGGCAGCGAACCCGAGCCGCTTCGGCGCGGCCGAGTTCTCCGCGACCGCGCAGACCCGCCTCACCGGCGGCATCTTCAGCACCGACACCTCGAACCCCGTCGGCACGTGGAACCAGGTGTATGTGCCGTACTGCACCGGCGACATCCACGGCGGGACCGAGCCGAACGGCGCCGTGACCGGCGTGGCCGGCACGCAGCACTTCGTCGGCCACCTGAACATCGAGAAGGACATGCGCCTGCTCGGGCCGTACCTCGGCGACCAGGGCAAGGTGCTGCTCGTCGGCCTCAGCGCGGGCGGCTTCGGCTCCCTGCTCAACTTCCCCACCGTCGACTCGACGTTCAGCGCCTCCAAGACGTACCTGCTCGACGATTCGGGCCCGATCCTGTTCGACGACGCCGTCCTGAGCCCGCTGCTCAGCGGGGCGCTCATCGGCCTTTACCGCGCGGACCGGGCGCTCCCGGTGCCCGGCATCCTCCAGCCGGACGGGCTCCAGAACATCTACGCGTACCTCGCCACGACCTTCCCCGACTCGCGCTTCGCGCTCGCGTCGCACCTCGAGGACGCGACGATCCGAGGCTTCTTCGGGTTCAACCCGGCGACCGGCCAGCGCTTCGCGATCTCTGGCGAGGCGTACGCCGCCGCGCTCCGCGACACGCGTAGCCGGCTCCCCTCACAGTGGGGCACGTACTTCGCCTCAGGCGATGCGCACACGTTCGTCGCCACGCCGGCCCTCTACACCGGCACCTCGGCGGGCGTTGCGCTGAACGCGTATGTCGGCAACCTCGTCAACGGCCGCGTCTCGAACGTGGACCCGGTGCCGGCGCGCCCGGCCCCGCTCTCGGGCGTCCTCGCCGCGCGCTAGCCCTGCCGACATGGACACGAGCGCGCCCCGCTCGGAACAGCCGGGCAGGACGCGCTCGTTTGGGCGAGGCGCTCTCCTTCTCTCCTCCCCTCGACATGCAGCTCTGCTCCGCCCTGCTCGACTCGGCGCTCTTCACCGACGAGGCCATCGACGCCGGAAACCAGATCGACGTCGCCTACGACGCGAAGCGCGGCTTCCCCGCCCGCACGCAGACCGACGTCCTCGAGGCGATGGTCGACGGCTCGGTGGGCTATTTCATCACCGACTTTACGCCGCTTCCGTACAGGGCGAAGCGCCCCTCGGACCAGGGCGAGCGCATGCTAAAACCCGACGACCTCCGAGAGGAACGCCGGATCCCACCCGGCCACCTTCCGCTTCATCCGCAGACTCATCTTGCGCTTCGTCGCCGCACGACGCAGCAGATTGAGCCCCAGGCGGCGCAAAAC
>JBBSQZ010000278.1:0-4198 GCA_038243565.1 Rhodothermales bacterium
GACCAGGCGCAGAACACCTGCATCTTCTCGACCGAGTTCTCGCTCCGCGTGATGGGCGACATCCAGCAGAGCTTCGTCGACCGCGGCGTCCGCAACTTCTACTCGGTCAGCATCTCGGGCTACCACATCGCCGAGGCGGGCGCCAACCCGGTCTCGCAGCTCGCGTTCACGCTCGCCAACGGCTTCACGTACGTCGAGACGTACCTCGCGCGCGGGATGGCGATCGACGACTTCGCGCCGAACCTGTCGTTCTTCTTCTCGAACGGGATGGACGCCGAGTACGCGGTCCTCGGGCGCGTCGCCCGCAGGATCTGGGCCGTCGCGATGCGCGACCTCTACGGCGGCTCGGAGCGGTCGCAGAAGCTCAAGTACCACGTCCAGACGAGCGGGCGGAGCCTCCACGCGCAGGAGATCCAGTTCAACGACATCCGGACGACGCTCCAGGCGCTGCTCGCGCTCGAGGACAACGCCAACTCGCTGCACACCAACGCCTACGACGAGGCCATCACGACGCCGACCGAGGAGTCGGTGCGCCGCGCGCTCGCAATCCAGCTCATCCTGACCCACGAGTTCGGCGTGCTGATGAACGAGAACCCGACGCAGGGCGCCTACCTCACCGAGTGGCTCACGGACGCCGTCGAGGACGCGGTCCTCGCCGAGTTCGACCGCATCTCGGACCGCGGCGGCGTCCTCGGCGCGATGGAAACGATGTACCAGCGCGGCAAAATCCAGGAGGAGTCGATGCTCTACGAGCACCGCAAGCACTCGGGCGAGCTGCCGGTGATCGGCGTCAACACGTTCCGCGCGCCCGACGACGGCGCGCCGCCGCCGCCGGTCGAGCTCATGCGCGGCACGGACGACGAGAAGCGCCGCCAGATCGCGGGCGTCGCCGCGTTCCACGCGCGCCACGCGGACGCGGCGCCGGCCGCGCTCGAGGCGCTCCAGGCGGCGGCCCGCTCCGGCGGCAACGTCTTCGAGGCGCTTCTGGACACGGTGCGCGTCGCCTCGCTCGGGCAGATCACGCAGGCGCTGTTCGAGGTCGGCGGTCAGTATCGCCGCAGCATGTAGCGCGGCCTACCTTGTGGTTCTAACGCAGGCGCTCATGACCACGCTCTCTATCCGCCTCACAGCCGACCAGGCGCGCCGCATCCGGCAGCGCGCCGCCGCTCGCGGCGTCGACGTCGAGGCGTACCTGGCGGACCTCGCTGAGCGCGACCTCGCTGACGCCGCGTGGGAGACTGCGGCGGCGGACGTCGCCGCAGCGCTCGCCGGGCGCCCTCGCCCAACGCCAGCGCCGGCCCGGGACACCTTTTACGACGAGGCATGACGGCGGGCGTGCTCGTCGACACCAACGTCCTGCTGCGCCTCGACGATCCGGCTATCCTGGACCATCTCCGTACGCTTCGCGAGTCGGGACATCCACTCGTGACGGCGCCGCAGTGCATCGCCGAGGCGTGGGTCGTTGCAACTCGACCGCTGGAACGCAACGGACTCGGGATGTCTGCAGACGAGGCGGCTCGCCTCCTGGATGGAATCGAACGCCTCGTCGAGGTGAGACCTGAGCCGGCCGAATCTTTTGCAACATGGCGGCGCATCGTTCTGATGTGCGGGATCGTCGGGGTACGAGCGCATGATGCCCGGCTTGCTGCGTTCGCGGCCGACTCAGGGCTCGGGAGCATCCTCACGCACAACCCGACAGACTTCGGCGATTCGGCTCGGTACCTCGGGCTGAGCATCCTCGTGGCGGGAACGACTACGGCCTTGTTCGGCCCCTGAGCCTGCCGAACGAGTTGTCTCGCTCGGGCAGTTCACGCAGGCGCTACCCGGCCGCCAGACCGGGCCAGAGGTGGCGGCCGATGGGGCAGCGGGCACAGCGGCCCTCGTCGCAGAAGCCGCGCGCGAGCGCCTGCGCGCCCTGCGCTTCGAGCGCGCCTCGGAGGTGCAGGCCCGCGTCGCGGAAGCCGTCCGTGATCCGGTCGCGGCCGGCCGGCAGCGCGGCGACGGCGCCCATCACGCGCGCCTCGAGGCCCGAGTCCGTCCGCAGGTCGGCGTCGAGCAGCAGGACCGGGGCGACGGCGTTGACGAACGCGTCGCGGGCGCGATCGGCGCCGAGGCGCGGCGTCGCGTCGGCGGGCTGGGGGCGGAGCAGGGCCAGCGCCGCGTCGGGGCCGGCGTCGAGGAGGGCCGCGAAGCGGGCGGTTGCGCCGCGGCGGAGGACGCCGCCGCGGGCGACGAGGGCAGCGGCCTGCGCGATGCGCCGGCGCGGCGCGTTGGCCGGGCGCCCGCTCCGGCGCCACGTCTCGGGCGCCATCGGCACGAGGCAGGCGGGCGCGACGCGCGCCCAGCGCTGCGTGAGGGCGTCCTCGACGAGCGACGGGACGTAGCCGGCCGCGCCGAGGACGAGCGCGAGCACGTCGGCCGGGTCGTGCAGGGCGCGCAGCTCCGGCACCGGCAGGCGCGCGGCCAGGGTCTCCATCGCGTCGGCGTTGTCGGCGTAGCCGAGGGCGCGGAAGATGCGGCCGGTGAGCAGCGCGTCGAGGTCTGGCCGGCGGCCGAAGGCGCGGCCGAGCGCCTGCGCCTTCTGCCGGAGGCGACCGGCGCCGAGCGTCTGGACGGTTGACCGGGCGAGGCTCTCGGGCACGTCGTTCCAGCGCGCACGGCACCGCGGCGCCGACTCCGGGTCGGCGGCGAGGTCACGGACGACGGCGGCGAGGCTCCGGTCGAGGTGCGGCAGCAGGACGAGCTCGGGCAGCGGCGACCCGTCCGACCGGCGCAGCGTGCCCGTCCGAGCATCCGCGCTCAGGACGACGTGGAGCACGACGCGGTCGTAGGCGGGGTCCGTGTGGTGGCCGTGGCGCTCCCAGTCCGCGCTCGTGCGGTGGATCTCGACGTCGCCGGCCCACGCGAGCCCGCCGACCGAGACGCGGGCGCCGGAGAAGTCAGGCCCCGAGGCGCGGTTGAGCCGCCCCGGCATCTCGACGGTGACGGCGTCGCCTTCGGTCGTGCGGAGCGCGGTTCGGCCGAACAGCCCGCGCGCCCACGCATGCTGCACGACGGCCTCCGGGAGCGCGTCGAGGACGGCGCGCGGCTCGGCGATGTGGGCGTCGGGCGGGTCGAGGAAGCGGACGCCAAACGGCGTTTCAGCGACGGGAAGAAGCGGGGAGAGGGTCACGAGCGGCGCGGCATGTGAGACGAGAGACTCACCACACGCCGCGGTCTAACCCGTCGCGGTCACAATTCCGTCGGCGAGTGCCGCGTCGAGGAGCCATGTCAGCGAACCGTTCTCTGGGACGACGAGGCCGATCGGCGGCGGATCGTCCGAAAAGGCGGCCGCGAGGGCGTCGCGCTTGGTCGCGCCCGCCGCCGCGATGAGCGTGACCGCGGAGCGGCCGAGGACCGGCAGCGTCAGCGAGATCCGGTCGTGGACGGCCATGCCCGCGGGCGCCTCCGTCGCGACGGCGCGGTGGTTGCGGACGGTCAGCGCGGGGCTGCCGGGGAAGAGCGACGCGACGTGTCCGTCCGGCCCCATGCCGAGGTGCAGCACGTCGAAGCGGGCGCGGCCGCTGCCGAAGAACTCCTCGAGGCAGGACTCGTAGGCGCGCGCCGCGGCCTGCGCGCCGCGCTCGCCCTCGATGCGGTGGACGTTGGACGGCGGGATGCCGGCCGGCCGGATGAGCGTCCGCAGTGCCATGCCCGCGTTGCTGTTCTCGTCGTCCGGCCCGACGGCCCGCTCGTCGCCCCAGAAGACGTGGACGCGGTCCCACTCGATGCCGGCGGCCTGCGCGAGGCGCGCGTAGGCTGGCTCGGGCGTCGAGCCGCCGGTGAGGCACACGAGCGCGCGCGCGCGGTGCTCGAGAACCTCACGGATCACGTCCGCCGTGCGGTCGGCAAGCTGCTCGGCCACGGCGGCCGCGGTGGGGAGGACGACGATCATCGGATGGGGGAGGGCGGGGCGGGGAAACTACGGGTGGAAGGGTATGGGGGATGAGGCAAGAGGCATGAGGGAAATGCGGGCGGGCGGCGGGCGGCGGGTGTCAAAAGCGGGTTTGCTTTCATGCCCTGTGCGTCCGGGCTGATGGGTGACAAAACAGACCGGGCTGATGGGTGACAGTCTACGCCGCCAAATCAGCCGCTCAGACGACAGCTCCGCTCGTCGAGCCGCCCCAGCAAACGGTCGTAGAAATGCACGTCCCACACC
>JBBSQZ010000279.1:0-4158 GCA_038243565.1 Rhodothermales bacterium
CTCGTTCGTCGTGCTGCCCGTCGGGTGGACGGGCGACTGGCACGAGAGTCCCCACCCGCAGTGGGTCGTGCCGCTCTCCGGGTGGTGGTTTATCGAGACGGCCGGCGGCGAGCGCCTCGAGATGGGGCCGGGCGAGATCCACTGGGGCCAGGACCTCGGCACGGCCAGCGGGAAAGGCCACCGCTCGGGGCAGACGGGCGACGCGCCGTGCGTGCAGATCCTCGTCCAGTTCGCCGAGGCGCACGGGGACGGGGCGTGCCCGCTCGGAGCGGAGTAGAGAAATGCCACCCGTGCTGCGGCCCGTCGCAGACGCCTTTTCCTCCTGATCCTACTCTTCCCATACTCCCATGTCCAGACAGCAGAACATCGACGCGCAGAAGCGCTGGGGCGAGGAAGTCGCCAGCCAGGGCCACCTCGACGTGCTCGACGAGATCCTCGCCGACGACTTCGTGGACCACGACCCGGGCGACTACGCGCCGACGAAGGAGGGCCTGAAAGGCTTCTTTCGCGACTTCCGGACGGCGTTCCCCGACCTGACTGCCGAGCCCGTCGAGATGGTCGCGAGCGACGACTGGGTCGCGATGCGGTACACGGTCCGCGGCACGCACCGCGGCGAGTTCCAGGGCCACGCCCCGACCGGCCGCTCGTTCGAGGCGCCGGCGATGCAGCTCGGCCGGTGGACCGACGGCCGCTGCACCGAGCGCTGGGGCGTCACCGACCAGTCGGAGATCCTCGACCAGCTCGGCCTCGCGTAGCCCGACACCACGTATCCCTTTCCCATGTCTGTCCACCTGAAGCCGCTCGCCGACCAGACGGTCGTCATCACCGGCGCCTCGTCGGGCATCGGGCTCGTAACGGCGCGCACCGCCGCCGAGCGCGGTGCCCGCGTCGTCCTCGCCGCTCGCAGCGGCGACGCCCTCGAGACGCTCGCCCGCGAGATCGGCCGTGACCGTGCCGTCGCGGTCGTAGCCGATGTGACCGACCGCGACGACGTTCGCCGCATCGGCGAGACGGCCGTCGAGAGGTTCGGCGGCTTCGACACGTGGGTCAACGACGCCGGCGCGTTCATCTACGGCACGCTCGAAGACGTGCCCGTCGAGGACATGCGCCGCCTGTTCGAGGTCAACCTCTGGGGCCTCGTCTACGGCTCGCTCGAGGCCGTGGCGCACTTCAAGGAGCGCGGCGGCGGGGCGCTCGTCAACGTCGGCAGCGTCCTCTCGGACCGTGCGATCCCGCTCCAGGGCATCTACTGCGCCTCGAAGCACGCCGTGAAGGGCTTCACGGACGCGCTCCGGATGGAGCTCGCGGCGGAGGGCGCGCCGGTCTCGGTCTCGCTCGTCAAGCCCAACGCCATCGACACGCCGTACCCGCGCCACGCCAAGAACTACATGGACCGCGAGGCCAAAGTCCCGCCCCCGGTCTACTCGCCCGACGCCGTGGCGCGGGCCATCCTCCACTGCGCCGAGCACCCGACGCGCGACGTGATCGTCGGCGGCGGCGGGAAGCAGGTCACGATGCTCGGCCACTATGCGCCGGGCCTGCTCGACACGGTGATGGAGAAGGTGTTCATCCCGCTCATGCGCGGCGACGCCCCGGCGCGGCCGCTCGCCGAGAACAGCCTCGACGGCCCGGCCGGGCGCCTCGAGGAGCGCGGCGGCTACGACGGGCACGTCTTCGAGACGAGCCTCTACACGCAGGCCGTGCTGCACCCGTGGCGGGCGCTCGGGCTCGCCGCGCTCGCCGGCGCCGGCGTCGCCCTCGCCGCCCGCACCCGCTGATCTCCCCATGACACCTCTCACGCTCGTCGCCGAGTTCGACCACCAGGTCACCGGCGTCACGGTCTCCGAAGACGGCCGGACGTTCGTCAACTTCCCCCGCTGGACCGAGGACACGGCCGTCTCGGTCGCCGAGCTGCTCTCCGACGGCACGCTCCGGCCGTACCCGGACGACGAGTGGAACTGCTGGCGCAACGCCAAGAAGCACGACGTCTCGGCCTCAGACCACTGGGTGTGCGTCCAGGCCGTCGTCGCCGACGGCCGCGGGAGCGTCTGGGTGCTCGACCCCGCCGCGCCGGCGACGTCGCACCTCGTGCCCGGCGGGGCCAAGCTCGTCCGGATCGCGCTCGACGGCGACCGCGTGGCGCAGACCCTCTCGTTCGACGCGTCCGTGGCCCCGGAGGGGAGCTACCTCAACGACGTCCGCTTCAGCCCGGACGGCCGCCACGCGTACCTCACCGACTCGGGCGCGACGGGCGCGCTCGTCGTCGTGGACGTGGACGCCGGCACGGCGCGGCGCGTGCTCAGCGGCCACCCGAGCACGCAGCCCGAGCCCGACGTGACGGTGACGGCCGACGGCGAGCCGGTCCGCCGGCCCGACGGGCGCGGCGCCGAGTTCGCGGCCGACGGCATCGCCCTCTCGACCGACGGCGAGACGCTCTACTGGCAGGCGCTGACCGGCAAGACGCTGTACCGCATCGCGACGGACGCGCTCCGCGACGCCGCGCTCTCGGACGAGGCGCTGGCCGGCCGCGTCGAGCGCGTCGGCGAGACGTGCGTCTCGGACGGGCTGTGGATCGCCCGCGACGGCCGCTTCTACCTTACCGCTCCCGAGCAGAACGCCGTCGTGCTCCGCGACGGCGACGACGAGCGCGTCGTCGTGCAGGACGAGCGGCTGCGGTGGCCCGACACGATGTCCGAGGGGCCCGACGGGACGCTCTACGTCACCGCGTCGCACATCCAGGATTCGGCCTGGTTCTCGCCCGGCGCGCCCCCGGCGCTCCCGACGGCTCTCTTCCGCTTCAGCCCGCCCGCCTAACGCCTCTCCCTCTTGCGATCCTACATCATGGGAGTCCAGGCGGCGCGAAGGCTGGCCCTCTCCCGGTAGGCCGCCGCTCCATGGTCCTTCTTACCTCCTCCTCATCCGCTATGCCGTCCTCAACTCCCTACCTCTCGCGCCGCTCCGCCTTCAAGATGTTCGGTGCCCTTGGCGCAGCGACAGCCCTGCCCGGCTGCGCCGCCCTCGCAGCGCAGGCGGGGATCTCCGGCGCGCCCACCGACGCCGCCATCTTCAACTTCGCGCTCAACCTCGAGTCGCTCGAGACGGAGTACTACCTCCGCGGCACGACGGGGCGCGGGATGGCCGACGCCGACGCCGGGCGCACCCCCGGCGCCGTCAACGGCGGCCACATGGTCCCGTGGCAGAACGCGGACCTCCGCGAGTTCATGGAGGAACTGGCCGCCAACGAACTCGCCCACGTCCGCTACTACCGCCGCACGCTCGGCGATGCGGCTGTGAGCCGCCCGGCGATCGACCTCGCCGGCGGCTTTGCCGCGGCGGGACGCGCGGCCGGCCTCGGCGACGACTTCGACCCGTTCGCCAGCGAGATGAACTTCTTCCTCGGCTCGATGCTGCTGGAGGACGTCGGCGTGACGGCGTACAAGGGCGCAGCCCCGCTCATCCAGAGCAAGCAGTTTCTCGCCGACGCCGCGGGCATCCTCGCCACCGAGGCGTACCACATGGGCATGGCGCGCTCGACGCTCTACCGCATGGGCACGGAGGCGCGGAACGCAGCCAACGCGATCTCGGACGCGCGCGACCGGCTCGACGGCCCGGACGACCTCGACCAGGGCATCCTGCTCGACGGGTCGGTGCCCGTGCCGCAGGGCCACCCGCGCGCCAACATCGCCCCGACGGACGTTGACGGGAAGGCGTTCGGCCGGACGCCCCAGCAGGTGCTCCGCATCGTCTACCTCACGGACCAGAGCGGTGTGAGCGGCGGCGGGCTGTTCCCCAACGGGATGAACGGTATCCTCAAAACGACGTGAGGCCACGGCTCTGCACGGGGGGAGGCCCCGCCGCCCGCTGAGCAGCCGCAGGATCACGCGCCGGCCGTGGGCCGTCACCGCCCACGCGACAGGCCTCCGCTCCTGACCTTCCTTCCCCTCTTCCCATGCCCCGTCCACTGTCCCGGCAGGTCGTCGTCGTCACCGGAGCCTCCAGCGGCATCGGCCGGTGCACAGCGGCGTACCTCGCCGCGCGCGGCGCCCGCGTGGTCGTGACCGCGCGCCGGGCGGACGCGCTGACCGGGCTCGTGGAGGAGATCGAAAAGGAGGGCGGCCAGGCCCTCGCGGTTCCGGGAGACGTGACGCGCGAGGAGGA
>JBBSQZ010000280.1:0-4155 GCA_038243565.1 Rhodothermales bacterium
GGCCTGCCCGACGGGACGGAGATCCGCAACGACGCCTCCATCGTGTTCGACTTCAACCCGGCCATCGCAACCCCCGAGGTGCTCCACGAGATCCGGACGGTCGCAGACATCGCGGCGGTCATCTCGGCGCCGGACTTCGTCGTCGTCGGTACCGCGCCGCCGATCACGGTCGACGTGTCCAACCTCCGCGGCGACGTCGCGACGGCTGCCGGCGTCACGATCTCGACCGGCGGTGCGGCGGCCCAGGTCACGCCGTCGAGCGGCGCGTGCACGGGTGCCGGCCCGTTCGTCTGCACCTTCGGCGACCTCCCGGCAGGTGAGACGGCGACGGTCGATGTCGCCTTCGCGAGCGCGCCTGCCGGCACGGCCCTCACCGTCTCGGCGACGGCGACCACGACGGCCTTCGACGGCTTCGCGGCCAACGACACGGACCTCGTCTCGATCGGCGTGGCGACGGTCGGCACGGAGGCGGACCCGGACGTGCCGCGCGAGCTCACGCTGTCGTCGCCGCGCCCGAACCCGGCGCGCGGGGCGACGACGCTGCGGTGGGGCCTGCCCGCCGCGTCGAGCGTGGACGTGCGCGTGTACGACCTGCTCGGCCGCGAGGTCGCGCGTCTCGCGGACGGCGAGGCGCAGGAGGCGGGCTGGCACGAGGCGCGGTGGGAGGCGCAGGTGGCGTCGGGCGTCTACGTCGTCCGCGTGCGCGTCGGTGACGACGTCCGGACGCGCCGGCTCACAGTCATCCGCTGAGCGTCTCGTGCTGAACCGGGCCGGTCGCGGCGCTCCGAGAGGGGCGCCGCGGCCGGCTGCGTTTCGTCAGCGGCGGGCGCGATGGAGCAGCTGCCGGGCGCGCGTGCGGTCGCGGTGGCCGGCCGGCAGCGCGGCGTCCAGGACAGGGAGGCACTGGCGGAGGAGCGGCTCGGCAGTAGCGGCCCGGCCCGTGGCAAGGAGCACCTCGGCGAGGACGAGCCGCGCCTGCGCCGTCCGGACGTGGTCGTCGCCGAACTCGGTCTCCGAGATGGTGACGGCGCGGCGCGCGTCCGCCTCGGCCTCGGCCGTCTGGCCGAGGCGCAGCAGCGTCCCGCCGAGGGCGCGGAGCGGGTAGGACTCCTGCGGGTGGTCCGGCCCGAAGAGGTCCCGGTACGTCGCAACGGCCTCGCGCAGCAGCGGCTCCGCCTCGCGGTCGCGCCCGAGCAGGCCGAGCGTGGAGCCGAGGCTGCTCAGCCGGAAGGCGACCTTCGGGTGGCGGTCGCCGAAGAGGGTGCGGGAACCGTCGAGGGCCTCGCGCTGGAGGTCGGCAGCCTCCTGAAAGCGTTCTTGGTCGTTCCGAAGCGAGCCCAGGTTGCCGAGCGTGTTGTAGAGCGCGATGTCGCCGGGGTGGTACTGGCGCAGCTCGCGGGCGGCGCGCTCGAGCAGCGCCGCCGCCTCGTCGGTCTCGCCGAGGTCGGCGAGCGCGTTGGCGAGGTTGGCCCGGCTCGTGTTGAGGTCGAAGTCGCCTGGCGGCTTCGTCGCCTCGTCGTAGGCGAGGGACTCGCGCCAGGAGCGCGCGGCGGCGGCAAAGTCGCCTGCGTCGTACTGCACGACTCCGAGCTCGTTGAGGACGTCGGTCGCTTCCTTGCTGCCATCGCCGGCGTGGCGGCGCTGGGTAGCGAGGGCGATCGTCAGGATGGAGTCGGCAGCGGCGTAGCGGCCAGCCTCGTAGTAGAAGCGGCCGAGGGAGAGCTGCGCGCCGGCGACCTCGGGGCTGTCCGTGCCGTACGCCTGCGTGCGGAGCGCGAGCGCCCGGCGGAGCTGCGCCTCGGCGGCGTCGTAGAGCGCGAGCCCGCGATAGGACATGCCGAGCGTGATCCGCAGCTCCGCCTCCTCCTCGGGCGCGCCGGCGCCTGCACTGTCCAGCGACGCCACGGCGCGGTCGAGCAGGTCCGCCACGCGCACGTCCCGGCCATCGACCTCAGGGTTGGGCGCGTTGAGCAGGCCCAAGAGGAAGGCGTTGACGGCCTCGGCGCGCGCCTCGCCCGCGCGCGCCTTCTGCGCCTGCCACAGCGCCACGCCCGCGCCGGCGACGAGCGCCGCCACGACGAGGCCCGCCGCCGCGACGCCGACGCGGTGACGCCGAAGGAACCGGCCCGAGCGGTAGCGGACGGACGGCGGGCGCGCCTCGACGGGCAGCCCGCCGAGATGCCGCCGCACGTCGTCCGCGAGGTCGGCCGCCGTCGCGTAGCGCCGGGCGGGCTCTTTGGCGAGGGCCTTCGCGACGATCGTGTCCACGTCGCCGCGGAGCGCTCGGGCCGCCGCGGGAGCTGCGACGGCGCTCGGCACAGCCGTCGGCATCTCGGTGATGACGCGCTCGGCCGCGGCCGCCCCCAGCCCGTCGAGGTGTGCGGCGCGCTCGTCCGTCAGCAGTTCGAAGAGGACGAGGCCGAGGCCGTAGACGTCCGTCGCCGTCGTGATCGGCCCGCCCGAGACCTGCTCCGGCGAGGCGTACGACGGCGTCAGCGGCCCCGAGGCGCCGGTCCGCGTCACGCCGCCGCCGTCGTCCGAGAGCAGGCGCGCGATGCCGAAGTCGAGGAGCTTCACGCGCGGCCCGCCCTCGGCCTCTTCGACGAGGATGTGCGCCGGCTTGAGGTCGCGGTGGACGACGAGGTGCAGGTGCGCGTGCGCCACGGCGTCGCACGCCTGGAGGAAGAGGCGCAGCCGCGCCGCGACGCCGAGGCCGTGCGCCTCGGCGAAGTCGGTGATCGGGACGCCGTCGACGCGCTCCATCGCGAGGTACGGCGCCCCGTCGGCGTCGACGCCGCCACCCAGGAGGCGCGCGATGCCGGCGTGGTCCAGCCCGGCGAGGAGCGCGCGCTCGCGGACGAACCGGGCGCGGAAGTCCGACCCGAGGCCGGGGTGGACGAGCTTCAGCGCCGCCGCCTGCTCGAACGTTGCGTCGGCGCGCTCGGCGGCGTAGACGATGCCCATGCCGCCCTGCCCGAGGCGCCCTACCAGCTGCCACGGCCCGACGCGCTGCCCGACGCGTGGGTCGGGGAGGGCGTCCTCGCGCTCGAAGGCCGGGCGGTCGAGCAGGTCGTCCGTGTCGCTGTGGGCGAGCATCGCCTCGGCCGCCGCACGGACGTCCGGGTCGGGCTCGGCGGCGAGCGCTGCCGCGCGCGCCTCGGCGGGCAGGTCCGCCGCGGCGTGGAACAGCGCCGTGACGCGGGCGTGGCGCTCGGCGGCCGTCATAGCGCAATGGCGGCGTGGAGCCACGCCCGCGCAGCCGTCCAGTCGCGCTTGACGGTCGCCTCGGAGAGGCCGAGCACGTCGGCCGTCTCGGGGATCGTCAGGCCGACGAAGTAGCGCAGCTCGACCGTCTCGGCCTGACGCGCGTCCAGCGCGGCGAGGCGCGTGAGGGCGTCGTCGAGCGCGAGCAGCCGCTCGGGCGTCTCGGCCGCGGCGACGCGCTCGGCGTCGAGCAGGAGGTCCGGGAGCGGGCCGCCGCGCTTGATGCGCCGCGCGGCGCGCGCGCGGTCCATCAGCACGTCGCGCATGCAGCGCGCGGCGAGGCGGAAGAAGTGCTGCCGGTCCTCGAACGTCTTGTCGGTGCGGACGAGCTTCTCGTAGGCCTCATGGACGAGCGCCGTCGTGTTGAGCGTCTCGCTGGGATTCCGCAGCCGCTGCTGCCGCGCGAGGTCGCGGAGCTGGTCGTAGACGAGTGGCACGAGGCGCTGCATCGCGGCCGCGTCGCCGCGGCGCGCCTCATCGATGAGGCGCGTGACGGGGCTGTCGGGAGGCAGGCGGTCGGCCATCATGCCGGGCGGGGCGGATGTGTCGTAAGAATAGGCCTCTCGCCGCGAACGAGCAATGGAGTGGCGCACGACGTGCAGCGGGATGAGCCGATCCGGTCCGAAAAAACGGTGAGAGGGAAGAGGCCTGCGCCCGCCGCGGCCCGCCGTCCCACCGCTCATCCTCCACTCACATGATGATTCGCTCCGCCGCCTTCCGCCGCCACGCGCTCGCCGCGCTGGCCGTGCTCCTCCTCGTCGCCGCGCCCGCGCGCGCGCAGTTCGTCGACGGCGTCCGCGCCGAGACAGGCGTCGACCGTGTCAACGCCCAGCTCGGGCTTTCGGGCAGCGGCGCCATCGTGGCCGTGCTGGACCGCGGCCTGGACTACGA
>JBBSQZ010000281.1:0-4151 GCA_038243565.1 Rhodothermales bacterium
CACGGCCACGACGGCACTCGCGCAGGCCAACCGGTAGGAGGGAATGGGATAGTGGCGAATGGGGACTGGCAGAGCATCTCTTGCCAGTCCCCATTTCCCATTTCCCAGTCCCCTTTTCGGGCTCTTCACCGGCCCCGCCGCGGCGCGCCGGGTAGCTTCCGGGCCACCCGACCCCCGCACTCCGATGGCGACCCCTGTAACTCTGATCCCCGGCGACGGCATCGGCCCCGAGGTCGTCGCGGCGACCGTGAAGGTCCTCGAGGCGACGGGCGTGCGCTTCGAGTGGGACGAGCAGCAGGCTGGCCTCGGCGCCTTCGAGGCGACCGGCGACCCGCTGCCGCCCGAGACCATCGCGTCCATCGAGGAGACGCGCCTCGCGCTGAAGGGGCCGCTCACGACGCCCGTCGGGACGGGCTTCAAGAGCATCAACGTGCGCCTGCGGCAGCACTTCGAGCTCTACGCCAACGTCCGGCCCTGCCAGACGCTGCCCAACACGCGCGGGCCGTTCTCGGGCATCGACCTCGTGCTGTACCGCGAGAATACCGAGGGCCTCTACTCGGGCATCGAGTACTTCGACGCGCAGAACCAGATCGCGGACTCGATCTCGCGCGTCACGCGCCGCGGCTCGGAGCGCATCATCCGCTACGCGTTCGAGGACGTGAAGCGCCGCGGCCGCACGCACCTCACGCTCGTCCACAAGGCCAACATCCTCAAGGAGACGTCGGGCCTGTTCCTGTCCATCGGCCGCGAGATCGCGCGCGACTACCCCGAGATCACGTTCGACGACCGCATCATCGACAACATGGCGATGCAGCTCGTGATCCACCCGCAGCAGTACGACTCGATCGTCACGACGAACCTCTTCGGCGACATCCTCTCGGACCTGATGGCGGGCCTCGTCGGCGGCCTCGGCGTGACGGGCTCGGGCAACATCGGGGCGGACTGCGAGATCTACGAGGCCGTCCACGGCTCCGCGCCGGACATCGCCGGCAAGGGCATCGCCAACCCGACGGCGCTCATCCGCTCGTCCGTGATGATGCTCCGGTCGCTCGGCGAGACCTCCGCCGCCGACGCCGTCTCGACGGCGCTCGTCGAGCTCTACTCGGAGCCCGAGGCGCTCACCGGCGACCTCGGCGGCAGCGCCACGACGGCTACGTTCGCCGACGACCTCGCCGCACGCGTCCAGCGTCACCTTCCAGATTGAGGGGCATGAGGGATGGGGCATGAGGCATGGGTTGAACTGCCTTTTCCCTATGCCCCTTGCCTCATCTCCCATGCCTCTCCGCACATGATCCAGCGTCCTCAGACCCTCTTCCTGATCCTCGGGGCCGGCTTCCTCGCCGTCTTCGCCGCGCTGACGTTCGAGTGGCTCCCCGGCCTCGCGTCGATGAGCGACGCGTACGCGCCGATCACGGCGGCCGCGGCCGTCCTCGCGGCCGTCGTCGCGCTCGCGGCCGTGTTCCTGTACAAGGACCGCAAGCGGCAGCGGACCGTCATCGGCGTCGCGCAGGGGCTCTCGCTCGCGGCCCTGCTGCCCCTTCTCGCCGGCCTCTTCCTCTCGACGCCCGACGCGACTGGCGTGACGCCCGAGGCAGGCTACGGGCCGTACCTCATCGCCCTCGTCCCGCTCGTCGCCTTCGTCCTGCTCCGCATGGCCCGCCGCGGCGTCGACCGCGACATCGCGACGATCCGCTCGATGGACCGGCTGCGCTAGTGCCGGCCGTGGTCCCCGCCGGCGGGCCGTCGCACGCCCGCGTGCCGGCCGGGGTGTGGGTGCTGCTCGGCCTCGGGCTGGTGTGCTACGGGCTGTCGTCGATCCTCGTGCGCCTCGCCGGGCCGGTGGCGCCGCTGCCGCTCGCGCTGTGGCGGACGCTCTTCGTGACGCTGCTCCTCGCGCCGGTGGCGCTGGGGAAGGCGCGCGGTGAGATGGCGGCGATGGACCGCCGCGAGTGGGGGCTCATCGCCGCGGCGGGCGTCGGCCTCGGGCTGCACTTCGCGACGTGGATCGTGGCCGTCCAGCTGACGAGCGTCGCCGCGGTCTCCGTGCTCGTCACGACGACGCCGCTGTGGATCGCCGTGCTCGGCCTGCTCGGCGTCGGGCTGCGGCCGTCGCGGCGGACGCTCGGGGCGGTCGGCGTGGGCGTCGTCGGGGCAGCCCTGATCGGGCTCGGCGGCTCGGCGGGCGTGCCGCCGCCGTCGCCGGCGCTGGGAAATGCGCTCGCGCTCGGCGCGGCCGTCCTCGTGTCGCTGTACTACCTCGCCGGGCAGCGCGTCCGCGCGCGGCGCTCGTTCCTGGCCTACTTCGCGCCCGTCAACGCCGTCGCGGCCGTGACGATCGCGGCCGTCTGCGTGGCGACGGGCACGCCGATGGGGCTGCCGCCCGAGGCGCTGGCGTGGTGCTTCGCGATGGCGGTCGGGCCGGGGCTGATCGGGCACGGCTCGTTCGCGACGGCGCTGGGCTACCTGCCGGCGAGCACGCTCAGCCTGATGTCGCTCGCGGAGCCGGTGATCGCGTCGGCGCTGGCGACCGTGCTCTTCGCCGAGGTGCCGGCGCCGGTCGCGCTCGCGGGCATGGCAGCCGTGCTGGTCTCCATCGCGACGGTCGTGCGGGGAAGCGGCAGAGGAGGGGCTGCGCCCGCCGACCCGGCAGCTCCCTGAGACGCCTGTGCCGTGGCCACACCGCAGGCAGCGCTGACGACGTGGAAGCTCGGGTACGGGCTTGAGGTGCGTCCGGATCCTCTGTAAATGCAGGGCATGTCGGGTGGCAGGGGTTTCGCCGGCGCGGGTGCAGGCGTATCCTTCCAGTCACGTGGCGGCCACACCGCTCACTGCCTTCCAGCCCGCCGAGCAGATGCAGTCCTTCCTGGGAGCACTGGCGGAACTGGGGAGCGCTCCCGCGCCGGATGTGATGGCCTCCCTGTTTACCGCGCACGGGATGACGATGCTCGGCCCTCCTCTCCCCGTCGAATAGGACACTCGGCCGCAGAACCTGCCACAACACGCCGACCGACAGGCTGTCAACGCGATCCGTGCTGCGCGGCGTATCCTGCCCTCCGTGGCCGCCGTTGCACGCGCTGTGCGACTGGTGAGCAACCAGTTGAAAGGCAGCTTTCCACGTCACGATGCTTCATCCTGACACCGATGCTTCGCCCGGAAAACCAGCTCCGCCACTGTGGCGTTGGCTTTTCGTCTGGCTCGGGGCCGCCGCCCTCGCCGCCCCCTTCGGCATCGTCCTCCACGAGGCCGCCCATTTCCTCACGGCCCTCGCCTTCGGCTTCGAGGCACCCACGCTCCACTTCGCCTCGTCCGGGTACGCGCACTCCGACGCGTTCTGGGAGGCGCTCTACACCCGCTCGTCACAGGAAGCCGCGGCCGTGTACCCGGTGGCGCAAGCCGGGGCCGTCGCACTCGCAGGCGTCGTCACGACCTGGGTTCTCTCGCTCGCTGCCGCCTTCACGGCCCCCCGCGCCGGGCTCCGCTCGTTCACCGGGGCATTCCTCGCTGCGTTTGCGCTCACGGCGGCGATCCGCTGGCTGGTCGGCGTGATTTACCTCCTCTCCGTCCGCCCGAGGTACCCCGACGCGACGCCGAACTTCGACGAGTTCCGCGCGTCGGCCGCGCTGGGCGTGCCCGTGGAGGCGCTGGTGCTGGCGGGGGTCGCTGTCACCGTTCTGTGCTGGCTGTACCTCGTGCCGAAGATGAACCCGCATCGCTGGGCGAAGGCGGCGGCCGTGGCGGTCGGCTTCGCGGGTGGGGTCGCCGCGTGGATGGGCGTGGGTTCGTATCTGCTGCCATAGCCAGCGAGTGCCCAGGCTGCCGCTCCAGCGGACACCGGGATCTGGTCGCTTGCGCCCGTTCGGCCGCCGGTCCTTACGTTGCCTTCGAGTTCCGCCAGCCCGACCTGTGTCGCTGAGCGGACACTCGTTCTCCAGCCTGGTTACTTCCATGTGCCGCTGCACATTGCTCGGGGTTGTTCTGCTCGCCTGCGCGGTCGCGCCTGCCGCGCAGGTCGAGGTGAGCGTTGCGACGGATCGGGCGACGTACACCACGGCCGACACCGTCCTCGTGTCCATCACCGCGAGAAACACGACCGCTGGCACAATCACGCTCCAGTTCGGGAGCGGCCGGCAAGCCTCCTTGGAGGTCGCCGG
>JBBSQZ010000282.1:0-4144 GCA_038243565.1 Rhodothermales bacterium
GGAGCCACGCCGTCGGCGTCGGCGCGCCCGTGCCCGCGGCACAGTCGCGGCGGATGCTGCGGCTGAAGGTCCACGCGCTGGGGCTCGGCTTCTCCGGCGTCTCGGTTCCCGTGTTCGAACGGCTGCTGGCGATGGCCGAGCGCGGGCTCGCGCCCGTCGTCCCGGCGCAGGGCAGCCTCGGCGCCTCGGGCGACCTCGCGCCGCTCGCGCACCTCGCGCTGCCGCTGCTCGGCGAGGGCGAGATCTGGCAGGACGGCGCGCCCGCGCCTGCGGCCGTGGTCCTCGCCGCGCACGGCCTCGCGCCGGTCGAGCTCGCCCCGAAGGACGGCCTCGCGCTCATCAACGGGACGCAGTTCATGGCTGCCCTCGGCTCCGAGATGGTCGTCCGCGCGCAGCGCCTCGCCGAGACGGCCGACGTGACGGCGGCGATGACGCTCGAGGCCGTCCGCGGCTCCGCCGCGCCGTTCGACGCGCGCGTCCACGCCGTCCGCCCGCACGCCGGCGCCGTCGCCGTGGCGGCGCACGTGCGCGCGCTTCTGGAGGGCTCCGAGATCGGACCGAGCCACGCCGACTGCGACAAGGTCCAGGACCCGTACTCCGTCCGCTGCGTGCCACAGGTCCACGGCGCGAGCCGCGACGCGCTCGCCTTCGCCGCCCAGCAGCTCGAGACGGAGATCAACAGCGTGACGGACAACCCGCTCGTCTTCGCCGGCGAGGACGGCGCGCCGGACCTCATCTCGGCGGGCAACTTCCACGGCCAGCCGCTCGCCGTCGCGCTCGACGTCGCCGCGATCGCCACGGCCGAGCTCGCCTCGATCTCGGAGCGGCGGACGTACCTGCTGCTCGAGGGCGTCGACCGCCTGCCGCCCTATCTGCTCGCCGAGACGGGCGTGCAGTCAGGCTTCATGATGGTGCAGTACACCGCCGCCGCGCTCGTGTCGGAGAACAAGACGCTCTGCCACCCGGCGTCCGTGGACTCGATCCCGTCGAGCCGCGGGCAGGAGGACCACGTCTCGATGGGCGCGTGGGGCGCGCGCAAGGCGCTCCTCGTGGTCGAGAACGCGGAGCGCGTCGTCGCCTGTGAGGCGCTCTGCGCGGCGCAGGCGCTGGACTTCCGCCGGCCGCTGCGCGCCGGAGACGGCGTCGAGAAGGCGTGGCACGCGATTCGGGCGCGCATCCCGTTCCGGACGGCTGACGGCCTTTTCCAGGCCGACCTCGCCGCCGCCCACGCCCTCGTCGCCTCGGGCGACCTCTGCTGACCATGCGTCTTCTGCTCCTCCTCCTCGCCGGCGCCTCGCTCGCCGGCTGTACGCGCGCCGCCTCGGACGCGCCGCCCGCGCTGATGGACGACCCGCTCGTGACCGATTCGCTCGCCATCGCGCCGGACTCGCTCGCGGGCACCTTCGAGGGCCACTACTCGGCGGGCTTCGAGCACGCCGGCTTCGTTCCCTGCACCGACACGACCGAGACGTGGTGGACCGAGCCCTCCATGGCCGACCTCACGGCGCCCTACACGGCTGCCGTCGGCGACTCGGCCGGGACATTCGGGCACGGTGCCGTCGTGTGGGCGCGCCTCCGCGGGCGCCTCTCGCCGCGGCGCGACGTGGCCGGCGGCGCGGGCTACGGCCATCTCGGCGCCTACACGCGCACGATCGCCGTCGACTCGGTCGAGGCGCTCGTCCGCGACACCGTCGTCGCGGGCTGCCCCGCGCCTGCCTCCGTCCGCCCGTGACCGTCCTCACCGGCATCGGCGTCCTCGCGACGTGCCCGCCGGACGTCCGTCCGCAGGATGACATCGGCCTCATCGACCGTGCGGCGCTCGTGTGGGACGATGCGGGCGACGTGCTCTGGGCCGGTCCCGAGGCCGAGCTTCCCGAGGAGCACGCCGACGCGCCGGGCGAGAGCGCGCAGGGCGGCCTCGTCGTGCCCGGCCTCGTAGACTGCCACACGCACCTCGCCTTCGCCGGAGACCGGCAGGACGAGTTCGTCGCCCGCCTCCGCGGCGCGGACTACCTCGCGCAGGCGCGCCAGGGCGGCGGCATCGCGGCGACGATGCGCGCGACGCGCGCGGCCTCGGAAGACGAGTTGACGGCCGGCGCCCGGTCGCGCCTCGACGCCATGCTCGCCCTCGGCGTGACGACGGTCGAGGCGAAGACGGGCTACGGATTATCCCTCGAGGACGAGATCAAGACGCTCCGCGTCTACCGGCGCCTCGCCGACGAAGGCCCGCAGCGCATCGTGCCGACGCTGCTCGCCGCCCACACGGTCCCGCCGGAGCACGCCGCCGACCGCGAGGCGTACCTGCGCCTCGTCTGCGACGCCATCATCCCCGCCGCCGAGGGCCTGGCCGGCTTCTGCGATGTGTTCGTCGAGCAGGGCGCGTTCACGGCCGAGGAGGCGGAGCGCGTCTTCGCCGCGGGCCGCGCGCACGGCATGACGCCGAAGCTGCACGCGGACCAGATCACGGACACCGGCGGCGGCGCGCTCGCCGCGCGCGTCGGGGCGGCCTCGGCGGACCACCTCGAGCGCGTCTCGGACGCCGGCATCGCGGCGATGGCCGCCGCCGGGACGGTCGCCGTGAGCCTGCCCATCGCGAGCCTCGTGCTCGGCGTCGAGCCGACGCCCGCGCGGCGCCTCCTCGACGCCGGCGTGGCGATCGCGGTAGCGACGGACGTCAACCCGGGCTCAGCACCCAGCCTGGACCTGCACCTCGCGCTGTGGCTCGCGTGCACGCGCCAGCGCATGACGCCGGACGAGGCGCTCGCCGGCGCCACGTCCGTCGCGGCGAAGGCCGTCGGCCTGTCGGGCACGGTCGGCTCGCTCGTCCCCGGCGCCCGCGCCGACGTGCTGCTCCTGGACGCGGCCGGCGTCACGGCGTGGATGTACGACTTCCGGCCGGGGCGCGTCCGCGGCGTCTGGATCGGCGGCGCGCGCGTCGTGTGAGCGCGGCGGCCTAGTGCGGACGGATCAGGCCGAGGCGCGTGTCGGGTGGGTACCCTGCGGCAGTCTTCCACCGCGCCCGTGCCCGCCACGCCTCCTCTCAGCATCGCGCTCTTCGCCGTCGCCGCGTTCGTCGGCGCGCTCGGGCAGCTGCTCTACAAGACCGGCGCGGACCGCCTCGACGGGACCGTCGCCGGCGCGCTGCTCAACGCGCCGCTGCTCGGCGGCGTCGCGTGCTACGTCGCCGTGATGGGCCTCTTCGTCGCCGCGTACCGCATCGGCGGCTCGCCGACCGTCCTCTATCCCGTCTACGCCTCGACGTTCGCGTGGGCGGCCGTGCTCGTGTGGATGGGCGGTGGCGCGCCGATCCGGCCCGTCCACGTCGCCGGGATGGCGCTGCTCGTGGGCGGCATGTTCCTGCTGGGCCGATGACGGCGCCCGAAACAGACGGGATTCCGGGGCGACGGCCGCTCGCGTCGCGGCAATGGCGCTTCTCGCAGCGCGTGGCGGCGTGGCTGGCTACGCACGGCGCGTCGCCGAACGGCATCTCGGTTGCCGGGATGATCTTCGGTATCGTGGCCGGGCTCGCGTTCTGGCAGACGTCGAGTGGCGGGGCCGCGTGGCCGTGGTGGCTCGTCGGCGCTGCGTGCGTGCAGCTGCGCCTGCTGTGCAACCTCTTCGACGGCATGGTGGCCGTCGAGGGCGGCCGGCGCTCGGCCGTGGGCGATCTCTACAACGAAATCCCGGACCGCGTGAGCGACGCCGCGACGCTCGTCGGGCTCGGCTACGCCGCAGGCTCGGTCCCCGTCCTCGGGTGGGCGGCGACGGCCGTCGCCCTGGTCCTCGCGTACGTCCGCGCCGCGGGCGTCGTGGCCGGCGCGCAGCAGGCGTTCCACGGGCCGATGGCGAAGCCGCAGCGCATGGCGACGGCGACCGTCGCCGCGCTCGTCGCCACGGCCGCGCCGCTCGCGTGGCACGTGCCCGCCATCGCGCTCAGCGCGATCATCATTGGCGGGATCGTGACCGCCCCGCGGCGCCTCGGCGCCATCGCCCGCGACCTCCGCGCCCCGCTCTGATGGACCCGCGCACCGTCCACCGCCTGTTCGAGTTCCGCGACGCGTTCGCGCACCCGCTCGTGCTCTGGGTGACCGTCGCCGTCGTGGCCCTGCTGCCCGTCAGCGCCGTCATCGTGTGGGCGCTGCAC
>JBBSQZ010000283.1:0-4143 GCA_038243565.1 Rhodothermales bacterium
GGGCTGGCCGTGCGCCACGTCATCTCGCCGAGCGTGTCCGGCAGCAGCGCCTCGGCATGGTCGAGGAGCGCGAAGTGCGGCTGGCCGGGCGCGGCCGTCGTCACGTCGACGCGCGCGGCGCCGTCGGCGAAGAGGCACTGCTGGACGATCTGCTCGACGTCGGTCGTGGCCGTGAACTGGTGCAGCGTGCACAGCTCGACGAGCAGGATCGCGGACGTCGCGCCCTCGCCGGTGCGCGCGGCCTGCGCTGCGACGACGTCGGCGGCGGTCGCGAGCGCCGGGACGGCGGCGTAGCAGCCCATGTGGCCGATGCTGAGGACGCGCGGCCCGGCCGTCCACTGCTTTTCCTGGAGCAGGTGCTGGACGGCGCTGGGGCTGTCGTAGCCCGTGCACGAGACCTGCAGGACGGCGTCCGGCGCCTCGACGTCGTCCTCAAAGGCCTGGCGGGCCATTGCGCGGGCTGTCTCGGCGAAGACCTCCATGCGGCCGTCGAGCGGCGCGCGGAACCACGGGTGGTCGGCCGTGAGCTGCCCGTCGCCGGCGTGCGGCGCGGTGTGGACCCGCATGCGGTCCCAGTCCTGGTGCGTGTAGTCCTCGAGGCACGTCACGCGGCTGTCGATGTGGCTCTGGCGCGCGAGGAGGTCGTAGAAGCGGAGCGCGCGCTTGAGGTCCGGCACGGGCGTCGTCTCGGCGACGCGCTCGAGGGCGGCCTTCATCCAGGCGACGCCGTCCTCCTGGCGCATCGTCATGCCGAGGGTGAGCGGGCGGACGGTCAGGAAGGCGCGAGGATCAGAGAGGGGATCAGACATCGACGGGCAGGGAGATATGGATGCGGTGCAACGCGCTGCGGGCGGCATCGGCTCAGCCGCGCGGAAAAAAGTGTCGGTCCGGTTTCACCCTGCCGGCGGGGAAGCCGACATTCGGGTCGGCCCTCCCCCACCTTTACCCGGCTCCCCCATGCGCAAGACCGTTCTCTTCACTCTCGGTGCCCTCGCCCTCGCCGGCTGCGACTTCGCCGGCGGCTCCAGCGCCGTCGCCCCGATCGCCAGCCTCAAGGCGGAGAACCTCCCCGCTGCGACCGGTCCCTCGGCCGACCTCTTCTTCGAGGTCCAGGACGCGACCGGCCGCTCGTTCTACCGCTCGGCCGTCCAGCAGGACGCGAGCACGGCCGAGGTCCAGACCAGCCTCCCGGCTGGCTTCGAGATCCCGTCCGCCACGTCGACGATGTACATCGCCGTCTTCGACTTCGAGGGCACGGTGCTCACCTCGAAGATCGTCGCCCGCAGCACCGGCTTCACGGCCGCCGACCTCACCGCGGCGCCGCTCGTGCTCCAGGACGAGCCGTTCCAGAGCGCGGCGAACTCGGACGCGACGTTCACGGTGACGCGCTCGACGGCGGTCGCTCAGTAGGCTCCTCCCCTTTCGGGCCTGCCCGCGCCGGCCGTCCTTCGGAGCGGCCGGCGCTTTGCGTTCAGAGCGTCTCGTAGCCCGTCACAGTGACGCGCAGGCCACTGTAGGAGGTCGGAAATTCCTCCGGCTCAGTCAGGCCGATGCGCACGAGGACCGGGAAGCGGGGCACCGTCTGCGACAGCCGGATCTCGCCGCCGTAGCCGGGCCGGAACGCGCCGCGCGCGGTCTCGAACAGGTCGTCGAGCGTCTGCCCGCTCTCGAGCGACCCACTGGCCGTGGCGACGACGTGGCCGCCGCGAACGGTCACGACGTTCCCAGCGCTGCACTCCTCGCAGGCCAGTGTGTAGGCGTAGCGGTAGTGCACCGGGCGCGCGGCCTGCCACGCGGCCTGCGCCGCGAGCAGCTCGGCCTCGGTCGTCACGGCAGCGCCGGCCTCCACAGGCGCGGGCGCGTCGGCGCCGGTGTCGCAGCCGGCGAGGGCGAGGACGAGGGCGAGCGTGGCGAGCGTGCGCATGGAACGGTGAGCGGATGAGCCATCAGGATAGAACCCGTCGTATCCCTCGCGCAAGGCACACGCTCAGTGCTGCGGCCACTCCGTATCGAGATGCCTGTCGTCCCGGCCCCCCGGGCGGGATCGCCTCGACGGTCAGACAGCGCTCGATAATCAGACCGGTTCTCGTTCCTACATCCAGGAGATCCCCGGTCAGGGCCCGGGATGACAAGAAGCGGAATCGTGCCAGACCGCTCAACAGCGCTTGGCCACAGCACTCAGCCCAGGTCGCGGAGCGTCTGCTCGAGCGCCGCGATCTGCGCCTCGGCGTCTACGACCTTCTGCCGCTCCGTGGCGACGACGGCCTCGGGCGCACGCGAGACGAACGCCTCGTTGGCCAGCTTCTTCTCGACGGACGCCCGGAAGCCCTGCTTCGCCTCGATCTCCCTGCGCAGGCGCGCGCGCTCGGCGTCGAGGTCGATCGTCCCGGCGAGCGGGACGAACCCGGCGTCGCGGCCGACGAGCACGGCGGCCGACGCCGGTGGCGTCTCGAGGTCCACGCCGACCGTGAGGTCACTCAAACCGGCGAGGCGCTCGATGACGGCCCGGGCATCATCCGAGAGCGGCGTCGCGGCTCCGGGCGACGAGACGGTGGCGGCGATGCGCTTCGACGGGGCGACGGCGTACTGCGCGCGGATCTGCCGCACGGCGCCGACGATCTCCTGCACGCGCGCGAACTGCTCCGTAGGCTCGGGGAACGTCTCCCCTGCCGTGGGCCACGACGCCGCGGCGAGGGCGTCGCCGGCTGCGCGCGGGCGGAGCTTCCACCACAGCTCCTCGGTCACGAACGGCATGAACGGGTGGACGAGGCGCATCACGTTCTCGTACAACCCGACCGAGAAGGCGAGCGCGTGCGCGCCCATCGCCTCGCCCGGGGCGGGCTTGGCCACCTCGAGGTACCAGTCGCACACGTCGCGCCAGACGAAGTCGTAGACCGTCTGCGCCGCCTCCGAGATGCGGTATTTCGCCAGCGCCTCGTCGACGGCCGTGATCGTCTCGGCGAGGCGCGTCGCGACCCACTGCTCGACGAGCGACTCGGGCTGCGGCATCGGGCCGACGTCCTCGGTCGGGTGCGCGGCGTCGTCCGTCTCGAGGAAGCGGCCGAAGACGTTGAAGGCGTTCCAGAGCTTGTTGGCGAAGTTGCGGCCACCCTCGAAGCCCGACGGATCGAGGCGGATGTCCTGGCCCTGCGCGCAGAGCCCGGCGAGCGTGAATCGGACGGCGTCGGCGCCGTACTGGTCGGCCATGTCGAGCGGGTCGATGCCGTTGCCCAGCGACTTCGACATCTTGCGGCCCTGCTTGTCCTTGACCATGCCCGTCACGAACACGTCGCGGAAGGGCGCGGCGTCCGTGAAGTGGATGCCGGCCATGATCATCCGCGCGATCCAGAAGAACAGGATGTCGTGCGCCGAGACGAGGACCGACGCGGGATAGAAGGCCTGCATGGCGGGCATCGGCGTGCCGTCGCGCGCCTCGGGCCAGCCGAGCGTCGCGAAGGGCCAGAGCCACGACGAGAACCACGTGTCCAGCGTGTCCTCGTCCTGCACGTAGCCCGGCCCGGGCGAGTCGACGCTCACGACGAACGCGGCCTCGTCGCGGCTGCTGCCGTCCGTCGTGGTCGGGTACCAGACGGGGATGCGGTGGCCCCACCAGAGCTGCCGGCTCACGGGCCAGTCCCGCACGTCCTCGAGCCAGCGGAAGAACTCGTTCTTCCAGCGGTCCGGGTGGAAGCGGACCGTCCCGTCCTTGACGGCCGCGATGGCCGGCTCGGCGAGGGGCTTCATCGAGACGTACCACTGCGGCGAGATCAGCGGCTCGATGACGGCGCCGGAGCGGCTCGAGACGGGCGTCTGCACGACGTGGTCCTCGGTCTTGACGAGCGCGCCGGCCGCGTCGAGGTCTTTGACGATCTGCTTCTTGGCGGCGAACCGCTCCATGCCGGCATACGCGCCGGCGAGGTCGTTCAGCGTCCCGTCGGGGTTGAGGATCGAGAGGACAGGCAGGCCATGGCGCTTCCCGATCTCGAAGTCGATCTCGGAGTGGCCGGGCGTGACCTTCAAGGCGCCCGCGCCGAAGTCCATCTTGATGACGCCGTCGGCGACGACGGGCACGAGGCGCTCGGTCGTCGGCACGCGCACGCGCTGGCCGACGAGGTGCCGGAAGCGCTCGTCGTCCGGGTGGAC
>JBBSQZ010000284.1:0-4136 GCA_038243565.1 Rhodothermales bacterium
ACGAGCCTCGACGCCGACGCCTTCGCCGCCTGGCTCGCCGCGAGGAGATGAGGGGATTGGGGATCGGGGATTGGGGATTGGGGATTGGGGCTTGGGGATTGGGGATGGGGGAGGGGGGATTGGGGCTTGAAAAGTGTGGCCTTTTACATTAAACATTAAACCTTAAACCGCATTTCATCCACACGCCCACCCACTTTCCCCGGTCCTACCTCGCCCTCTGCCGGATCTTCTGCCCTCCTCCCCCACCCCGCCCGATGCCGCTCGACGACTTCCCGACCATGCCGCGCCCCGCGCGCGTGCTGATGACGACGCCGGCCCACTTCCGCGTCGCCTACGTCATCAACCCGCACATGGAGGGCAACCTCGGCACGGTCGACCGCGACCGCGCGCGCGCCCAGTGGGAGGCCCTCAAGGCCGAGTACGAGCGCCTCGGCCTGTCCGTCTCGGTCGTGGACGGCGCCTCGGGGCAGCCGGACATGGTGTTCTGCGCCAACCAGACGCTCCCCGCTCTGGATGCTGAGGGAAACTGCGTCGCTGTGATGAGCCGGATGCACGCGCCCGAGCGCACCGATGAGGTCCCGGCCTACGCCGACTTTTTCACCGCCGACGGCTACCGCGTCGAGGCGCTCGACGCCGACCTGCGGGGCACGTTCGAGGGCATGGGCGACGCGCTGTGGCACCCCGGCCGGCGCCTGCTCTGGGGCGGCTACGGCTTCCGAACGGACCGCGAGGTCTACGACCGCCTCGCGCGCTTCCTCGGCACGGCCGTCCTCCCGCTCGCGCTCCACGACCCGGATTTCTACCACCTCGACACGTGCCTCTGCCCGCTCGACGAGCGGACGGCCCTCGTCTTCCCCGGCGCCTTCACGCCCGAGGACATGACCACGATCCGCGCCCACTTCGAGCGCGTCATCGAGGCGCCGGAGGACGAGGCGCGCACGCTGTTCGCCTGCAACGCCCACTCGCCCGACGGCGAGACGGTGATCATCCAGCGCGGTTGCACCGTGACGAACGAGCGGCTCCGCGACGCGGGCTACACAGTCGTCGAGGTGGACACGGACGAGTATCTCAAGTCCGGCGGCTCGGTCTTCTGCATGAAGCTCATGTTCTGGTAATCGCCGCTTCCCTCCGCCATCCTGACGTATTTGTCGCAGTACCGCCTTCTGAATGTGCTCGGCTGCATCATGGCCTGCGGCTCAGCTTGCGCTCAGCCGGCAGATTCGATTCCAGCCGTGCGCGCGTGCACGGAATCACCCGTGTCGGACTGGTCCGCGACCTCGCCCGAACTCATCGGCGGGACCGAGGCACTCCAGACGCTGGTCGTCCACCCGAAAGAAGAGCGTGAGGATGGCATCGAGGGCGTGGTCATCGTTCGGATCGTGGTCGAGACGGCAGGGTCCGTGTGCGCCGCTGAGATCGCACGGCCGGTCCTGGGCTCAACCGTGCTGCGCTGGAGGCGGTCCTGAACGCGCGATTCACACCGGGACGGCTGAATGGCAAGCCCGTCTCTGTTCTGTATTCGCTGCCTATCAGGTTTCGCCGGCAGTAACGCGGAGCACGTTCAGATGCCCCTTGCGTCACGTCGCCGTGACAGATACGGTCCCAGTTTATAGGAGAGCCCCTGTGCCGGTTCGTTTCTTGAGAGGGCGGAAGCCTTCCAGAACACGACTATGCGCACGCTCCTGTTATCCCTCCTCGTCGCCGCGCCGGCTGGCGCGCAGACGTTCCGCCTCACCGACCCGGCGCTTACCGTCGACAACCGCCGCGTGGGCGTGGCCGGGGCGCCGATCGTGCAGGAGCCCTTCGGCGTGCTCGCGCTGAGTCTCCCCGGCACGGGCGTCTTTCGCGTCGCGGCCGCCCCGTTCGCGGGCGCCGCCGCCGCGGGCGAGTTCGACGGCGACGGCCTCTTCTTCGCCGTCGACGGGACGAGCGTGCGCCTGCGCTCGGCCGGCCCGATCCTCGAGGGACGCGCCACCACGCCCGCCTTCGTCCGCTTCGACGCGCTTGCCGGCGCGACGCCGCGCTCGCGCGCGACGGGCCTCGCCCGCGTCTCGGTGTCGGACGTGCCCGGCGGCACGCCGCGCAGCAGCGCCGCCCTCGACGTTCAGACCTCCGCGCCGCGCGGGCCGGCCCCGGTCGGCCGGACCGCGCCTGGCGCCCGCGCCGAGGCGGAGGCGTTGCGCCAGACGCTCGGCCGCGTCCAGGCCGAGCGGACGGCGCTCGAGGCCGAGCGCGACCGCCTCGCCGGCGACGTCGCCCGCCTCTCGACGGACCTCGCGGCCGAGCGCGCGACCTCGGCTGCCCTCCGCACCGGTGCCCCGGCACTTAGCGCCCCGGCACTTAGTGCCCCGGCCGCAACGCCAGTGGCCCGCCCCGGCGTGCCGGGCGCCTCATTCCCCGGCTTCGACTTCGAGCGCCTCGCTAACCCCGACGCCGTGCGGCGTCGCGCGGACGAGGCCGCGTATCCGCGGTGGGCCGCCGAGGGCCGCATCACCGGCGACGTGCTCGTGCTGTTCGAGACGGACCCCTCGGGGCGGGTGATCCGAACCGCCGTCGCGAGCCCCATCGGAGGTGGCCTCGACGGCCTCGCCGAGAGCCTCGTCCGCGACATGCAGTTCGTCCCGCCCACCGTCGGCGGCGTCCCGACGAGCCTCCGCTCGCAGGTCCTCGTCCGCTTCACGCTGTAGCCGGAGCGTCCGCTCGGCCGCATGGTCTACGGCGCTGGCGGACGGAAGCCGGCGGCCGCCCACGCGCGGTAGGCTGTCGGCGCGGCGAGCGCGTCCAGGAGCGCCTGCGCCTCGGGCGGCGCGCCGGCACGGATCGACCCGCGCAGCACGGCCGGCGCCGCCTCGGCGTCCGACAGCCGGTAGACGACCGCATAGGCCGTCGACGAGAGCGCCTCCGAGGCCAGCGCAAACGCTGCGTCCGTCGCCCGCGACGCGACCGAGTCCAGCGCGGCCTGCGTCGTCGTGAACGGCACGAGGCGCGGCCCGACGCCGTCGAGGCCGATGGACGCCAGCGCGGCGCGGGCCGCTCGCGCCGAGGCCGCCTGGTCGGCGATGCCGACGGTCCGGGCGCGGCTCAGGGCCGCCTCGAGCGTCGGGGCGGGCGCGGCGCCGGGCGGACCGACGACGACGAGGCCCGTCCGGACGAGCGCCGCGCCGTCCGGCACGAACGCGACGGCAACGTCCGCGGCCGCGGCGGAGTCCGGCAGGACGCGGACCGTCAGGCCCGGATTGGCCGCCTCGAGCGTCGGCACGACGACGGCGAGGACGGAGCCGGCAGTCGAGTCGGCGCGGACGGAGACGGTGCGGGGCACTGCGTCGGGGGCGCAGCCGGCGAGGGCGGCGAGCAAGAGAACCGAGGCGAAGGCGCGCATCACCGCGGCGGCGCAGCGGGCGTGCCGGCGGGCGGCGGGGCGTTGGCGCCATCCGGGACGCCGCGCGTCGGCGCGCCGGCCGTGGCGATCTGCGCGATCATCTCCTGCGCGCGCTCGCGCAGCGGGTCGCCGGCCGGGGCGAGGGCGACGACGCGCTCGAACGAGACGCGCGCGCTGTCCAGGCGCCCGATCAGCATCCGCCGCTGCCCCATCAGGAAGTTGCCGCCGAGGTGGTTCGGGTCTTCGGCGAGGAGGGTCCGAAGCTCGAGGACCGGCCGCATCGGGTCCGCCGGGTCAAACTGCGACGCCTCGGCGAGCGCGAAGCGGACGTCCGGGTCCTCCTTCATCTGGAGGCTCTTGTCGAAGTCCGTCACGGCGCGGCGGATCCAGAGGACGCCGCTGGCGTCGCCGGTCTGCTGCGCGTCGAAGCCGGCCGTGAGGTAGTAGCGGCCCGCCTCGTACCAGCCCTGCGCCGTGTTCTGCGCCTCGAGGCGGTCGGCGGCCTGCTGGAGCGAGTCCGCCAGGGGCGGCGTCGGCCCGTCCGGCACGGGAACCGCCTGAGCACCCGGCGCGCCCGGTGCACCGGCAGCGCCGACCGTGGACGGCGTCGTGGGCGCCGGATCGGTCGGGGCGCCGCCGCGCGACGTAAAGAAGTACAGCGCGACGACGGCCAGAACGGCGACGGCGACGAGGATGAACGCCTGCCGCGCGGCGCCCGACGGCGCTGCGGCCTCGTCCGGTGCCGACGCTCGGCGCG
>JBBSQZ010000285.1:0-4087 GCA_038243565.1 Rhodothermales bacterium
CCACCGGGCTCGTCTTCGAGGCGGCCGGGCGCGCGGTCGACCCGAACACGTGCTCGGACACCGTCGGCCGGTTCGCTGACCGGGCCGGCGTGCCGTCGCTGACGCCGCACGTGCTGCGCCACAGCTGCATCACGTGGCTCATCGAGCGAGGCGTGCCGGTCCCTGTCGTCCAGCGGTTCGCGGGGCACGCCGACGTGTCGACGACGATGCGGTACTGCTCCATCGCAAGCGACGTGTACGCCGACCAGATTCGAGCGGCTCTCCGCTGACCAGAGGACCGGCGGCAAAGCTATGCCAAACGGACTACGACTGCCTCTCCGGAGAGAAGGTCGGCGACCTGCCAGCGCTCGGTGAGGGCTCGGAACTCGCCGAGCGAACAGTGGTCACGGAAGAAGAGAACGCAGTCCTCACTCGTCTCCAAGGCGAGGAGAGCTCGGGAAGAGGCCGTCGCTGGCGGGGCCGAACCCGATCTCGAGGCAGCGCCGAAGGGCAGGCTGCCAAGCTACGGAGGGCCCAGAGCGGGGAGTCCGTGGGGCGGGGACGGCGCGTGGGCACGGCGCGCGGGCCCCGCTCCCGAGTCGCCGGGGACTTTCAGATACGGGGCGCGTTGAAGCGGGCTCATATAAAGTCACATGATCCAGTCCGTCGTCCTGTTCTCAGGGACCCTCCTCGCCATCGCCTACGCCGCGCTGTTCGCGGGAGGGCACCGCCTCCGGCGCGGGCACTGGCTCCTCTCGCTCCTGGCGGCAGGCACGACGGCCACGGCGGCGTGGGCGTTCCTCCGGGCGGCGGGAGCGGGGCCGCCCCCGTTCGGGTGGGCGCTGGCCGGGACGGTGGCCGCGGTGGCGGCCGTGGCCGCCGCGTTCGAGCGGTGGAACGCGCTCGGCCACCTCGCCTTCGCGGCCACGGTTGCCTCGGCGGGCTCGTTCCTCGCATACACGGGCTACGTCCTCGTCGCCGCCCACCTCGGGCCGTGGAGCCTCACCTTCGGTCTCGTCCTGTTCGTGCTTCAGGCTGGGGCCCTCGTCCTCCTCGTCGCCGGGACGTTCGAGAACCTCGACGCCGTCTGCCGCACGCGCTGGCTCCGCCGCGCCGGGCCGGTCGAGATCGCCGGGTTCACCCCGAAGGTGTCCATCCACGTTCCCATTCACAACGAGCCGCCGGATCTCGTCCGGGAGACGCTCGACGCCCTCGCGGCGCTGGACTACCCCGATGTCGAGGTCCTCGTCATCGACAACAACACCGGCGACGAGGCGCTCTGGCGGCCCGTCGAAGCCCACTGCCGGGCGCTCGGCCCGCGCTTCCGGTTCTTCCACCTTGACCCGTGGCCGGGCTACAAGTCGGGCGCGCTGAACTTCGCGCTCGCCGAGACCCACCCAGAGGCCGAGCTCGTCGGGATCGTCGACGCCGACTACGTCGTCGAGCCGGACTACCTCCGCGACCTCGTCGGGCTGTTCCACGACCCCGCCGTCGCCTTCGTGCAGACCCCGCAGGACTACCGCGACGGGTCCGAGCGCGGGCGGTTCGCGAGGGCGCTCTACCTCTCCTACGCGTTCTTCTTCGCGGTCTCGATGCCGTCGCGGAACGAGTACAACGGGATCATCTTCGCCGGGACGATGGGGCTCATCCGGCGGCGGGCGCTGGAGGGGCTCGGGGGCTGGGACGAGTGGTGCATCACCGAGGACGCCGAGCTCTCGCTGCGCCTGCTAGCCCTCGGCCACACGTCGTTCTTCGTCGAGCGGACGTACGGGCGGGGCCTGATGCCGCTGGACTACGCCGGGCTTAAGAAGCAGCGGTACCGCTGGGCGTTCGGGGGCATGCAGATCCTGCGGATGCACGCGGGCCGCCTGTTCGGCCTCCGCAACGGAGGGCTCACGGCCGCCCAGCGCGCGTCGTACGTCAACGGCGGGCTGCAGTGGCTTAACGACCCGTTGACGTTCGCGTTCTCGGCCCTGCTGCTCCTCGGCGGGACGGCGCTCCTCTTCGGGGGCTCCCTGTTCGTGCAGCCGCTCGTCGGCGCCGTCCTGTTCGTGCCCCCGCTGTTCATCGTGCTCGCCGTGATGCGGTTTGCGTGGGCGCTCCGCGTCCGGACGCGCTGCGGGTGGGGCGAGGCGTTCGACGCGCTGACGATCCTGATGGGGCTGACGTGGGTCGTGACGCTGGCGTGCGTGCAGGGCCTCACGGCCCGGCAGGGCGTCTTCCTGCGGACGCCGAAGCAGGGCGAGCGGCCCCGGCTCGCCGACGCCATTCGGGTGGTCTTGTGGGAACTCGGGCTCGGGACGGCCTGCCTCGTTCTGGCGGGCGCCCTCGTCGCCGGCCCCGCCTTCTCCGTGCTCTCGGCTCGGGGGCTCGCCGTGTTCCTCATCCTGTGGCAGGCGTACGTCTACCTCGCGGCGGTCCGGTCGAGCCTGTGGAGCTACGCCGAGGGCCGCGCCCGTGCGGCCGACGCGCGGCGGCCGGTGCTCGAGACGCTCGGGCGGACCGTCGGCCGGTTCGTCACGGAGCCGCGCCTGGCTCTCGGCGTGGGCCTCGCCTGCCTCGCCCTCGGGGCCCTCTTCGCCGTGGCGGTCCGCCGGGCCCCCCCCGAGGAGCGCATCTACCGGGCGAACCCGCGCGGCGACCTCATCGCCGCGCCGACGGTCCTCCCGGTCCGGGAGGTCGAGGCCGTCGGTGCCACGCTCGTCCGCGAGTCGGACGCGGCCCGCCGGGGCGACGTCGAGGCGTCCCTCGCGCTGTGGGCGTCCGACGGCGTTATCATCGACCGGAACTTCACGCCAGACGACGCGAGCGACGACCGGACGTGGTCCGGGACGGCCGGCCTCCGGGCCCGCTACGCGACCGAGTTCGCCGAGCGGCGGTACCGCGCGCTTCGCCACCTCAACCCCCGCGTGACCGTCCGCGGCGACACGGCCGTGATCGTGAACGACCTCGACGCCGTCGTCGCCGACGCTGGCGGCGTCCGGCGCGTTGGCCTCGCCCGCACCGACGAGTGGACGCTCCGGCGCCGCGGTGCCGGCTGGGAGGTCGTCCGCCTCGAAGTCAACCGGTCCCCCGCCGGGGCACCCGCCCCGATCTCTACCCTCTGACCCCTCCCCCCATGCGCGCCGCCCTCCCCCTCCTGGCCGCCCTCCTGTTCACGACGGCCGCCTCCCGGGCCCAGCAGGCGGACCTCGTCGCGGGCTGGGAGGGGGGCGCGTCGCGCGGGTACGGGTTCGTCCAGCCGTCCGTGAGCGTGGGGCTCGCCCCGGGGCTCGCCGCCTTCGGGCAGGCCACGGCGAGCCACCTCCGGTACGACCTCGCCGAGGGCACCGGGCGGTCCCGTGTGGCCTCGCCCGGCGTCGGCATGGGGGCGGGCCTCCGGTTCGCCCGGCCGCGCGTCACCGCCTCGGCCGGCGTGGGCTACGAGACCCGCTGGACCCGCCGCGGCCTCGCCGACGGGACGGAGGCCGAGGAGCGGGAGTCGGGGGCGCTCGTCCAGGGCAACGTGTTCGCCCGGCCCGCCCCCCGCACGACCGTCAGCGCGCTGGCGAGCTACGGGGCGGCCAACCGGTACGTGTGGACGCGCGCGGGCGTGCTCCAGCAGGTGCTCGCTCCGCAGCGGGGCATGCTCTTCGGGGTCGGGGTCGGGGCCGAGGTGACGGCTCAGGGGAACGACGACGCGCGTGGGATCGGCGCCGGGGGCGTGCTCGACCTCGGGCTCCGCCCGTTCGGCGGGTCCCTCCAGTTCCGCGCTGGCTACGCACAGACGACGTTCTCGGACGATTCGGGGGAGGGGAAGGTGTACGTCGGGTTCGGCGTCTACCGGGCGCTCTGACAGGGACGCTCCGGCGGGCCGGGGCGACGTCATCGCGCGTCACGTCTAGGAACCGGGTCAGGCTCCGGACGTGGTCGCTCGGCACGGCCGGCGTCCTGCCTCACGAGTCTGTCGTGATGCTCGGGACGCCGCCCGCCTGAACCCCCGAACGGGACTGAGGGACACAGTCGAGGCAGTCCGTGTCGAGTAGCCACGGGACGTGGCCGTCACGCGTCGAAACGCGAATCGACGACGCAGCTTCCCGGTCGCGCTCGTGGAGCATCAGCACCGACA
>JBBSQZ010000286.1:0-4079 GCA_038243565.1 Rhodothermales bacterium
ATGCGTTGCGTCTCGGTGTCGACCGCGGTGACGCGCAGGCCCGGCAGGTCGAGCAGTCGCTGGTAGAAGTCGAGGTCGGTCATGCCGCTAGATCGCCCCGACCACGGGATTTGTCAAAGAGCCAACTTTCGGACAATGCCCTTCAGCCTTGTTCGGGCAGTTCTCGCGGCGGCAGTGGCCGTAGACCGTCAGCGCGTGGCGCTCGACCTCGAAGCCGTAGATCCCGGCGACGGTGTCCTGGATGTTCTGGAGGCGCGGGTCGCAGAACTCGAGGATCTCCTGGCAGTCGAGGCAGATGAGGTGGTCGTGCTGCCAGTAGGCGTAGGCCCGCTCGTAGCGCGCCTGCGCGCCGCCGAACTGGTGCCGCGCGGCGAGGTCGCACTCGATGAGCACGTCCAGCGTGTTGTAGACCGTCGCGCGGCTCACCGAGACGCCCATCGCGGCGACGCGGCCGTAGAGCGTGTCCGCGTCGATGTGGTCCGGCGTGGCGTAGAGCGCGTCGAGCACGGCGAGGCGCTCGGGCGTCTGGCGGAGGCCGCGCGCCTTGAGGAAGTCGGCGAAGTGGCGGCGGACCTCTTCGAGATGGGCGGGCGGGAGGGACATGGAAGAGGTTTAAGGTTTGAGGTTTAAAGTTAAATGCGGTTCGTGGGCGCGCCTCGGTGCGTCGTGTGTCGTCGGCGACCTTAAACGTTAAACCTTAAACCGCATTTCGCCGCCTCGCCCAACGGCTCGGCGCCTCGGCCTCGGCGGCCCGCTCCACGGCCGGCGCGGCGTCCAGCGCCATCATCCCGGCGGCGAGGAGGGCGGCCTCGACGGCCTCGGGCGGCGGCGCGAGGGCGTCGTCGGTGAGGTAGCGGGCGACGAAGCCGGTGTCGAAATGGCCTGCCCGGAAGGCATCGTTCTGCATGACGAAGCGGCAGAAGGGGATCGTCGTCGGGACGCCGGCCACGTCGTACTCGGCCAGCGCGCGGTCCATCCGCGCGATCGCCTCCATCCGCGTCGGCGCCCAGACGGTCAGCTTCGAGATCATCGGGTCGTAGTACAGCGGCACCACGTCGCCCTCCTCGACGCCCGAGTCGACGCGCGTCCACGGGCCGGACGGCGGGCGGTGGCGCACGAGCGGGCCCGGCGCAGGCAGGAAGCCGGCGCGGACGTCCTCGGCATAGACCCGGCACTCGACGGCGTGGCCGTGGATCGCGAGATCGGCCTGCCCGTAGCCGAGCTCCTCGCCCTCGGCGACGCGGATCTGCTCGGCGACGAGGTCCAGCCCGGTGATCGCCTCCGTCACCGGGTGCTCGACCTGGAGGCGCGTGTTCATCTCGAGGAAGTAGAACGCCGGCCCGCCCGGCGCGTCCTCATCAAGGAGGAACTCGACCGTGCCGACGCCGACGTAGCCGCAGGCGCGCGCCGCCTCGACGGCCGCGGCGCCCATCGCGTCGCGCAGCGCGGGCGTGAGGACGGCCGAGGGCGCCTCCTCGACGACCTTCTGGTGCCGCCGCTGGATGCTGCACTCGCGCTCGAACAGGTGCACGACGTGCCCGTGCTGGTCCGCGAGAACCTGGATTTCGATGTGCCGCGGGCCGGTGAGGTAGCGCTCGATGTAGACGCGGCCGTCGCCGAAGGCGGACTGCGCCTCGGAGCGCGCGCGCTCGAAGAGCCCGGCGAAGTCCTCCGCCTTCTCCACGACGCGCATCCCTTTCCCGCCGCCGCCGGCCGCCGCTTTGACGAGGACCGGGTAGCCGATCTCGCCCGCGACGCGCTCCGCCTCGGCCGGGTCCGCGATCGCGTCGACGGTGCCTGGGGCCATCGGGACGCCCGCCTCGCGCATGAGCTTCCGCGCGGCCGTCTTGTCGCCCATGAGGCGCATCGCCTCGGGCGGCGGCCCGACGAACGTGATGCCCGCTTGGGCGCACGCCTCGGCGAAGTCCGCGTTCTCCGAGAGGAAGCCGTAGCCCGGGTGGATTGCGTCGGCGCCGGTTTCGCGGGCCGCCTCGAGCACGTGCTCGCCGAGCAGGTACGACTCCGACGACGGCGCCGGGCCGATCCGCACGGCGCGGTCGGCGAGGCGCACGTGCAGCGCGTCCGCGTCAGCGTCCGAGTACACGGCGACGGTGGCGATGCCGCGCTCGCGGCACGTCCGCAGCACGCGCACGGCGATCTCGCCGCGGTTGGCCACGAGCAGCGTCCGGATTTTACGGGGTGTCATATCGGCGGGACCCTGAGGGCTGGCACGGTGTTGGACGGATCCGGACGAAAGCGGGAGCGCCTGCTCCGACCGGCCATCTGATGCTCGAAACTACCGACTACTACGAGACGCTCGGGATCGACCCGTATGCCCCGGCGGAGGCCATCAAGCAGGCCTACCGCCGTCTCGCGCTCGCGTACCACCCGGACCGCAACGCGGGCGACGCGGCGGCCGAGGAGCGCTTCAAGGCGGTCCAGAGCGCCTACGAGGTCCTCGTCGACGCGACGCGGCGCGCGGCCTACGACCGCTCGCGGCGCGGCCCCTTCGGCGGGTCGAGCCTCTTCGACCGCCCGCCGGCCGCGCGCCCGGGCATCCCGGGGGGCGCCCACGCGGACGTCTTCTCGTTCTTCTTCAACGACGACGCCCACACGCCGTCCCGCGGCGCCGACGTCGAGGCGCAGCTCCAGCTGACGTTCGACCAGGCGCTCCGCGGCGGCACGACGGACTTTCCGCTGAACACTGGCGAGGCGCTGCGCCTCGTCGTGCCCAGAGGCGTCCGGACGGGCGTCAAGATCCGCGTCTCGGGCCGCGGCCGGTCCGCCCCGGGCGGCACGCCCGGCGACCTCTTCGTGACGCTCCGCGTGGACGCGAGCCCGCGCTTCCGCCGCGAGGGCGACCACCTCCACATCATCGAGACGGTCTCGGCCATCGAGGCCATCCTCGGCACGGCGCGCTCGATCACGAACGCCTATGGCCAGACGATCAAGGTGGCCATCCCGGCCGGGACGCAGCCCGGCGAGCGCCTCCGCCTCCGCGGCCAGGGCGTCGCCACGGACAAGCGCACCGGCGACCTCTTCGTCGAGGTGAACGTGATGGTCCCGCGCGAGCTCACGGACGCGCAGCGCGCGACGCTCGCGGCCGCCGCCCAGGACGCCGGCCTGCTCTGACGCGCCGCGTGGCGCCTACCTTCGCGCCATGACCGAGCATAACGAGACACCCGAGATCGTCGTGACGACGGACGACCCGGTCGTGGCGCGCGTCGTGCGCCGCGTCGTCGAGGAGGTCCACCCGCTGCGCGTGGTCCTCTTCGGCAGCCGCGCCAGAGGCACCGCCGGGCCGGACTCGGACGTGGACCTGCTCGTCGTGATGCCGGACGGGACAGAGAGGAAAGAGGTGCTGAACCATCTCTACCGGCGCCTCTGGGACGTTGGCGTTCCGGTGGACTACCTCGCCTCGACGCCGGAGGCGCTCGAAAAGGCTCAGCACAGCATCAGCCTGATCTATCCGACTGCCCTGAAAACCGGGCGCGAGGTGTATGTCGCGTCGTGATAGAACCCTCGATCCCAGCGAATGGCTCCGTTTCGAGCGGAGCGATCTCGTCTTCGCCCGGCTTGAGATGCAGCCGGGAATGCTGTTCGAGATGGCGGGCTTCCACGCGCAGCAGGCTGCCGAGAAAGCGATCAAGGCCGTGATCGTTCAGATCACGGGCGAGGCGCCGCCTCGGACGCACGACATCGGATACCTCTTGCTCCACGTGCCGCCTCCGATGAGAGTCGGCCGTCCGGACGAGGTCGCGCAACTGACCCGGTACGCAGTGACGGCTCGGTATCCCGACGACATCGAAGAGATGGACGAGTTCGAGCGCGACGCAGCCGTCGCCCTCGCTGAGAGGGTCGTCGCGTGGGCGGAGGGCGTCATCGGGAATCTTCCGGACGCGGCGTAGCCTTGGAAATCAGGCCGAGGCGCTGTTCCGGGTGCATCCCGGCGTCACGGCTCGGGCCTGCATGACCGGCGGAACCTGCATGGATTAATCCGGCTCTTTGACAAATCCCGTGGTGAGCCCAGAAAAGGGCAGGGCAGAGACGCGGAATCGCTCCTAAAAGGGTCATAGAGC
>JBBSQZ010000287.1:0-4063 GCA_038243565.1 Rhodothermales bacterium
GAATTCCGCGAGGCGCTCGGTCCATCCCTTCCGCCTTCCGTCAGACGGTCGGGTGCTCGGCGGTCCGCTGCGGCGGCGTCACGCCGGGCTGGAAGAACTCGAGCGAGGCCGAGTTCATGCAGTAGCGCTTGCCGGTCGGGCGCGGGCCGTCGGGGAAGACGTGGCCGAGGTGGCTGTCGCAGCGCGCGCAGCGGTTCTCGGTGCGGGCCATGCCGTGGCTCACGTCGCGGAGGTCCGTGACGTGGTCCGGGTCGACGGGCTGGAAGAAGCTCGGCCAGCCGGTGCCGGACTCGAACTTGTGGCCGGACTCGAACAGCGGCAGCCCGCAGAGGCGGCACGCGTAGAGGCCGTCCTCCTTGTTGTGGAGCAGCAGGCCGCAGCCGGGGCGCTCCGTCCCGTGGTCGAGGAGCACGTGGCGCTCCTCTTCGGAGAGGCCGGCCTGGTCGGCGGCGGCCTCACGGGCGTCGCCGCGCAGCGGCATGAGGTCGAAACCCGAGGCAGAGACGGTCGGGCAGGCGGTGTCGGGGGACATGGGTGTGAGAGAAGTGTCCCTGGTCTACGCCCGCGCGCGCGCCGTGCTCCCGATCACCGCGTTGCGCGGCGGACGGCCTCGTCGAGGAGGCCGCGCCACGGCGGGGGCGCCGCGAACACGAGGCGCTCGCGCGTCGTCGGGTGCTCGACGGCGAGGCGCGCGGCGTGGAGCGCGATGCTGCGTCCGTTGCCCAGCGGTGCCGGCGCGCCGTAGCGCAGGTCGCCCACGACGGGCGCGCCGAGGCCGGCGAGCTGGACGCGGATCTGGTGCGCCCGGCCCGTCAGGAGCTCTACGCCGACGAGCGTCCGCCGGCCCTCGATGGCGAGCGGCTCCCACCGCAGCGCGGCGTGCTTGGCACCAATCGTGCCCTCGCGCACGCGCTTGACGGTCCCCTTCTCCCCTTTCACGAGCCAGTCGACCTGCTCGCCGCCGCCCTCGAGGCGCCCCTCCACGACGGCGAGGTAGCGCTTCTCAGCGTCGCGGCCGGCGAACTGCTCCGAGAGGCGCGCCGCAGCCTTGGACGTGCGCGCCAGCACGATGACGCCCGAGACGGGCCGGTCGAGGCGGTGCACGAGCCCGACGAAGACGTTGCCGGGGCGCTCGAAGCGCTCCTTCAGGTACGCCTTCGCGAGCGTGACGAGGTCGGCGTCGCCCGTCGCGTCGCCCTGCGCGAGCATGCCGGCGGGCTTGTCGACGACGAGCAGGTGGTTGTCCAGGTGGAGGACGCCGAATGGGGGCTCGATCATGGCGAGACGACGAGTGGGCGGACGGCCGTGACGAACGCCTCGGCGTCTGCGAGCGCGTCCGCGGCGGCGTTGGTGTCGGTCACGATGACCGCGTCGTAATCGGCGAGCAGGCGGGTTTGGAACGCTCGGGTGAGCAGGCTGCCGGTCGCTTTCGCGAGCCGGCCGGTCGGGACGAAGTGGAGCGCGAAGCGCGCGTGCGTGCCCGAGTGCGTCTTCGGACGCTCACTGACGCCGAGCAGTGCCGCCTGAGCCGCGTAGAACGAGGCGTAGTAAGCGCGGTTCAGGCACGCCTCGACTGACCCAGCGTCTCGCAGGAGATGCGCGTCTTGAAGCGCTTGATCGGCGCGTTCGAGCCAGGCGTGCTGCTCCTCTGTCACAGCGGGACACCGTCGTGGCGGACGTTTGTCATGTACGAATCGTGTCTCGTCCTGTAGTCGTCTACCGAGTAGGCGAACATTGAAACGCTGAGTTCAAAATCTATCAGTAGATCCATCCCAATCATCCCCATCCTTCTGATCTCGTCATACGGTCGAACGTCGCCGTGGAGAACGACGAGCAGGTCGACGTCGGAGTCCGGGCGGGCGTCGCCGCGGGCCTGCGAGCCGTAGAGCACGACGCGGGCGAGGCGCTCGCCGTAGAGCGCCTCGAGGCCCGCCTTCGCCTCGGCGATGGCTGCCGCGACGCGTGGCTCGAGGTGTGCGAGCGCGTCCGGCAGCGCTGCGCGCGCCGTCTCGTTCTGCGCCGCGGGCGTCATGGCGAGGTGCCGAAGATGCGGTCGCCGGCGTCGCCGAGGCCGGGCCGGATGAAGGCGTTCTCGTCGAGCGTCCGGTCGATGGCGGCCGTGAACACGTCGACGTCCGGGTGGTACTCGGCGAGGCGCGCGATGCCTTCGGGCGCGGCGACGACGCAGACGAACGTGATGTCGCTCGCGCCGCGGCGCTTGAGGTGGTTGATGGCGCCCGCGGCCGAGCCGCCGGTCGCGAGCATCGGGTCCAGGACGAACACGCGCGCGTCGCGGACGGCCGCGGGCACGTTCGAGTAGTAGTCGACCGGGTCGTGCGTCTGCTCGTCGCGGTACATGCCGAGGTGGCCGACACGCGCCTCGGGCACGAAGCGCACGAAGCCGTCGACGAGGCCGAGGCCGGCGCGGAGCACGGGCACCACCACGACCTCGCGGGCGAGGTGGACGCCCTCGGTCTCCTCGAGCGGCGTCCGCACGGCGAGCGGCTCGACGGGCAGCGAGCGCAGCGCCTCGTAGGCGAGGATGGCCGCGGCGTCGTTGAGCGTCCGGCGGAAGTCGCCGTGCGTCGTCTCGCGGTCGCGGAGGCGCGTCAGGGCGCGCTGGAGGAGCGGGTGGTCGACGACGGTAGTCACGGGGCGAGCGGGAGCGAGAGGACGGACTCGGACGGGCCGGCGGCCGGCCGGCGGCCGGCGAGCATGTCCCGGAGGGTGGCGGCGCGGAGCGAGTCGGTGGGCGCGAGCGCCTGGAACTGCCGCAGGTCGGCGCGGGCGCTGGTCGTGTCGCCGGCCATAGCGCGCGCCACGCCGCGGTCGAGAATGAACGCCGAGTTGCGCGGGTCCTTGGCGACGGCGCGGTCGAAGTCGGCGAGGGCCGGCGCCGGGTCGTCCGGATGCAGCGCCTGCGCGACGAAGGCGCGGCGGTTGTAGAGGCCGGCGAGGTCCGCCTGGAACTGGCCCGGCGTCGCCTCGACGAGCGCGGCCGCGGCCGAGTAGTCCGCGAAGGCGGAGCGCGCGTCGGCCATCACCGAGTCCGACGCGAAGCGCACCGAGCGGCACATGCCGCGCATCGAGAGCACGTCGGCGTTGCCGGGGTGGGCGCCGGCGAGGCTGTCGAGGCGCGTCAGGCCCTCGGCGACCCGGTCCTGCATGCATGCGTCGAGGGCGGACTGGATGTCGGCGGGCTCGACGGCGGACGACGGCTCGGTGCCGCAGGCGGCGAGCAGGACGGGGAGAGCGACGAGCGCGAGGACGAGACGGGTCATGTATCAGAGAGAATCCGGGTCGACCTCGACGAGGCGGCCACGGACGAGCGCGAGCGTCCGCGCCGGGAAGGCCTTGACGAGGCGGTAGTCGTGGGTCGCCATGAGGAAGGCCGTGCCCTGGCGGTTGAGGCGCACGAGCAGCTTCTGGATCTCGTCGGCGACGCGCGGGTCGAGGTTGCCCGTCGGCTCGTCGGCGAGCACGAGCACCGGGTCGTTGGCGATGGCGCGGGCGATGCAGGCGCGCTGCTGCTCGCCGCCGGACATCTCGGACGGCCGGGCGCGGGCGCGGTGGCTCAGGCCGACCTGCGCGAGCGCGGCCGTCGTTCGGTCTCGGACGTCGCGGCCGCTCTTGCCGGTGGCGTAGAGCGCGAAGGCGACGTTGTCGTAGGCCGAGCGGTCCGGCAGCAGCTGGAAGTCCTGGAAGACGATGCCGAGGCTGCGCCGCAGGAACGGCACGTCGGCGTCCTTCGCCGTGCCCGAGTCGAAGGAGCCGACGCGGACCGTCCCGGACTCGGGCCGGAGGTCCATGTAGAGCAGCTTCAGCAGCGTGCTCTTGCCGGAGCCCGTCGGCCCGATGAGGTACGCCATCTCGCCGCGCCGGAGCGACAGCGTGAGGTCCGACGCGACCTCGACGCGCGCGCCCGAGGGGTCCGTGTAGCCCACGGCGACGCCGCGCATCTCGACGAGCGGGCGCTCGGAGGAGCGGGCGGCGGGTGCGCCCGGGGCGGGGTCGGCGGTCGTCTCCACGGCGTCGCGGGCTGGGGCCGGCAAGGTACCGAAGA
>JBBSQZ010000288.1:0-4047 GCA_038243565.1 Rhodothermales bacterium
GACGCCGAACATGAGCGGAACCGACGGCCCGTAGATGTCGGCGTCGAGGAGGCCGACGCGGAGGCCGCGGGCGGCGAGCGCGACGGCGAGGTTCGCCGACACGGTGCTCTTGCCCACGCCGCCCTTGCCGCTCGCGACGGCAACGATGTGGGTGACGGCGGAGACGCCGGACGGGGGAGCGGGTGTGTCAGACATCGAAAAGGCGGTTTAAGGTTTCAGGTTTAAGGTAGCGTTTGCTCGGCGGCAGCGAGGGCCAGGCCGTGGCGGAGGCCGCCGCGCGTCGTCACGAAAGCGGGCGCGCCGAGGGCGCGGAGCGTCTCGAGGAGCACGAGCACGGCCGCGGCGGCGATGTCCTCGCGGCCGCTCAGCGCGTCGGGCGCGAGGGCGAACGCCTCGGCCGGCGTGAGGCCGAGCAGACGCCCGGACCACTCCGCGACGGCGCCGATCGGGACGGTCGGCGCCGGGGCACCTGCCGACGTGTCGAAGCCGGCGAGGCGGGCGACGAGGCGCGCGACGCTGCCCGTCGCCACGACGGGCGCGCCGGCTGCAATGGCTGCGGCGGCATCGCCGGGGAGCGTCGCGGCGGCGGCCCGCACGTCGGTGCGCGCGGCCAGCACCGCCTCGGAGTCGGGCGGGCGAGACGGGAAGCGGCGCTCCGTCAGGCGGACCGAGCCCACGTCGAGGCTCGTCCGCGCCGAGACGCCGCCGGCGCGCGTCCCGACGGCGACCTCGGTCGAGCCCCCGCCGACGTCGACCACGACGACCGGCCCGTCGGGCGCGTCGCGCCACTGCGAGAGGGCGCCGCGGAAGCTCAGCGCAGCTTCTTCCGCTCCTGAGATCACGCGGAAGTCCAGCCCGAGGCGCTCGCGCACGGCCTCCACGAGCACGCCCACGTTGGACGCGTCGCGGCTCGCGCTCGTCGCCCCGATGACGATGCGCTCGGCGCCCGCGCGCTCCGCCGTCGCCTGCGCCTCGGCGAGGCACCCGACGGCGCGCTCGATTGCGTCGGGTGCGAGCCGCCGGCTCGCATCGACGCCCTGCCCGAGGCGCGCGAACCGCTCCTCGTCCGCCACGATCACGAGGCGTCCGCCCACGACGTCCGCGACGAGGGCGTTGACGGTGTTGGTGCCGACGTCGATGGCGCAGACTCTCATAGGAAAATGCGGTTTAAGGTTTAATGTTTAAGGATGAGCGTGTTCGACTTGGAATGTAAGCCTTAAACCTTAAACCATCTCAGTTTGACGTTTCGGTCAGCACGTGATCTGCCACGAACCTTCCTGCCCACCACTCGTTTTCGGTCGCCTCGGCGTCCAGTGCGAGGCCGGCGTCTCGGGTGGCGTCGAGCATCGTCTGGCGCTCCGTCTGGAGGATGCCGGCGAGGACGAGGGCGCCGCCGGGCGCGAGGCGCGCCGCGAGGCCCGGCATCATCGGGACGAGGATCGAGCGCAGGATGTTGGCGAGGACGAGGTCGAAGCCCGTCTCGGGCGCCTCGTCGAGGCTGCCGAGGCGGTTCTCGAAGCGGTCCGCGACGCCGTTCAGGCTGGCGTTCTCCCGCGCGTTAGCGACGCTCCACGGGTCGATGTCGACGCCGAGCGCCTCCGAAGCGCCCGTCTTGAGAGCGGCGAGCGCGAGGACGCCCGTCCCGGCGCCGACGTCCAGCACGCGCCCGCCGGCCGGCACGCGGTCCGCGAGCAGGCCGAGCGCGAGGCGCGTCGACTCGTGGTATCCCGTCCCGAACGCCATCTTCGGGTCGATCCGCAGGACGGTGAGGGCGGCGAGGTCGGGCGGCAGGTCGGCCCACGTCGGGGCGACGACGAACGGACCGACGCGCGTCGGCCGGATGGTCGCCTCCCAGTTGGCGTTCCAGTTCTGGTCCGGCAGCGTCGTCTCGGCCGTGTCGTGGACGCTCATCGCGCCGAGCGCCTCGGCCAGCGCGGCGCGGTCGACCTGGCCCGTCGGCGCGTAGGCGGCGATGCCGTCCGGCGTGTCCTCGAAAGCGTCGAAGCCGGCGGCGGCGAGGTGGGCGACGAGCACCTCGCGGAGGTCCGGCAGGACGGTGGCGGCGAGGCGGAGCGTTCCAGAATCAGGCACAGTGAGGCAGCGGGTGGTTCATCTGAACGGGGCGCGGGGCGGGGCGATCCCGCGCGCGGCGCGGCGCGACGCCTGCGGGGCGTGAAACCGCGGCGAATGGGCCGTTTTGATCTGAACCGGGCGTAAAACGGGAATCCGCCCCCGACCCCTCGCGTACCGACGGCATGACCGACACACCCACCGCAGCCCCGACCGTCGCCCTCGACGACGTCGTCGTGCTCTTCGCCGGCGACTCCGGCGACGGCATGCAGGTCACGGGCAGCCAGTTCACGCTCGCGACGGCGCACGCGCGCAACGACCTCAAGACGCTGCCCGACTTCCCGGCCGAGATCCGGGCGCCCGCCGGGACGCTCTACGGCGTCTCGGGCTTCCAGCTGCACTTCGGCTCCGGCGAGATCCACACGCCCGGCGACGACGTGGACCTCCTGGTGGCGATGAACCCCGCGGCGCTCAAGGTCCACCTGCACCGCGTGCGCCCCGGCGGCGCCGTCATCGTCAACACCAACGCGTTCAACGCGCGCGACCTCGCGCTCGCGGGCTACGAGACGAGCCCGCTCGACGACGCCACGCTGGACGGCTACGAGGCGCACCGCGTCGAGCTCACGCGGCTGACGCACGAGGCGCTCGCCGAGACGGACCTCTCGAAGCAGGAGCAGGACCGCGCCAAGAACATGTTCGCGCTCGGGCTCGCGCTGTGGCTCTACACGCGCCCGATCGAGCCCGCGCGCGACTGGATCGCCGAGCGCTTCGCGTCGAAGCCGGACATCCGCGACGGCAACCGCCTCGCGCTGGACGCCGGCTACCACTTCGGCGACGTCTCCGAGGGCTTCGTCTCGCGCTACGAGGTCGCCCCGGCGACGCTCGCGCCCGGCACGTACCGCGCCGTCCACGGCAACGAGGCGCTCGCGCTCGGCCTCGTCGCGGCGTCCGCCGCCTCGGGCCTCGGGCTGTTCTACGCGACGTACCCGATCACGCCGGCGTCGGACATGCTGCACGCGCTCGCGAAGTACAAGCGCTACGACGTGCGGACGGTCCAGGCCGAGGACGAGATCGCGGCGGCGGGTGCGGCCCTCGGCGCGAGCTTCGGCGGCGCGCTCGGCGTCACGGCGACGTCAGGGCCGGGCCTCGCCTTGAAGGGCGAGACGCTCGGGCTGGCCGTGATGACCGAGCTCCCGCTCGTCGTGATCGACGTGCAGCGGGCGGGCCCGAGCACGGGCATGCCGACCAAAACCGAGCAGTCGGACCTGCTGATGGCGCTCTACGGGCGCCACGGCGAGGCGCCGATGCCGGTCCTCGCCGCGCGCACGCCGGCCGACTGCTTCGAGGCGGCCTTCGAGGCGGCGCGCATCGCCGTCGAGCACCGCACGCCCGTCCTGCTGCTGTCGGACGGCTACCTCGGCAACGGCTCGGAGCCGTGGCGCCTGCCGGACGCATCGGCGATGCCGACGATCACGCCCGGCTTCGCCACGCGCGCCTCGGCGCCGATGGACGGCGAGACGTTCCTGCCGTACGTCCGCGACGAGGACACCCTCGCGCGGCCGTGGGCGCTGCCCGGAACGGCCGGCCTCGAGCACCGCATCGGCGGCATCGAGAAGGACGCCCGCACCGGCGGCGTCTCGTACGACCCGGCCAACCACCAGCTCATGACGGACCTCCGCGCCGAGAAGGTGCGCCGGGTCGCCCGCAGCATTGGCCCGGCTAAGGTCGACGGCGACGACGATGGCGACGTGCTCGTCGTCGGCTGGGGCGGGACCTACGGCGCGATCACGTCGGCCGTCGAGCGTCAGCGTGCGCGCGGGCTCCGCATCGGGCACGTCCACCTGCGCTGGCTCAACCCGTTCCCCGACGGCCTCGCCGAGGCGCTCGGCCGCTTCCGCCACGTCCTCGTGCCGGAGCTCAACGGCGGCCAGCTCGTGCGCCTGCTCCGCGCCGAGTTCCTCGTCGACGCGAAGAGCC
>JBBSQZ010000289.1:0-4008 GCA_038243565.1 Rhodothermales bacterium
AGCGTGCGCGTGCCCGAGAGGCGCGTCGGGAGCGTGACGGAGAGGCCGAGCGTGAGCGCGTCGTCCTCGCCGGCGAGCGCGCGCGCCGTCGCCGCCGCGCCGAAGGTGCCCGTGACGCCCGAGAGGCGCGTCGCGCGCGCCTCGCGCGTCTCGCCGAAGGCGCTCTGGTCGAACGTGGTGCGCTGGAGGTACTCGACCGACCCGAAGATGGCGTCGACGGCGGCACCGACCTGGATCGCCTGGCCGACGCGCAGGCCGAGGCCGCCGGAGATGCGCTGCAGCCCGCCGCCGCCCTCCTGGTTGAGCGTGTACGCCGCCGTCTGGTCCTCGGTCACGATCGTGCCGGGGATCGAGGCGCGGTAGTTCACGCGCGAGTACGGCCGGTACGCGACCGTCAGGCCGAGGCGCGACGCGATGAGCGGCACGCCGAGCTGGAGCCCGGCGACGTCGCCGGCCGTGGCGCGGCTCGCGTCGTCGGTCGAGGCGTCGGTCGAGCGGACGCCCTGCACGCCGACGCTCGCCGAGAACGTCGTCACCTGCTGGTCCGCCCACAGCGCCGGGTTGGCGAGGCCGTTGTAGAGCGTCGAGCGGAGCGCCGTCTGGGCGCCGCCGAGCATCTCGGCCTGCGACGACCCGAAGTCGGTGCGCTCGCCGAGGCCGTAGCGCGAGTAGATCGAGCCGTAGTTGTTCTGGCCCTGCGCCGCGGCGGGCAGGGACGCGCAGAGCGCGGCGGCGGCGCAGGCGAGCAGGACGGGGCGGAACGTCATCGAGGTCGGGGAGGAGAAACGCAGGCGGGGCCGGACGCGGAGAGGCGGGGCGGGCTAGCCCGAGGAGCCGACGACGGTCAGCGAGAGGCGCGGCTGCGTCGTCGGCGTCGTGCCGTCGGTGACGATCGGGAGCACATCCAGCGAGATGGTCGCCGACTGGAGCACGTCCGCGAAGCGGATCTCGAGGAAGCGGTACGAGGCGCGCTCGAGCAGGATCTGCTGGACGACGCGGGTGAGGCCGCTGGTCGCCGCTGCGCCGCTCTGCGACGTGCGGAGGTCCTGGGAGCCGCCCGAGGCCGGCGTCAGCGACGTGATGAACGAATCCGGGCGGACGACCGAGCGCGCCCAGAGCGTCGCGAGGCGCGCGATCGGACGCTTGAACGTGCCCTGCGCGCCACCGAGCGAGGCGTCGACGGGGACGCGGAAGACGGCCTGCGCGAGCGGCTGCCGCAGCACGCCCGTGTAGTCGAAGCCCAGCTTGGCGCCGGTCGCGGAGCCTGCGCGCAGCAGCAGGCGCCCCGGCGGGGCCATCCCCGGCGTGCCCGGCGTGAGGCGGCTGAAGACCTCGGAGATCTGGAAGCGGACCGTGTCGCGCGCCGTCGCGACGCGCAGGAAGCTCTTGGCAGCGGTGGTGGCGCTGATCTTGGCGACGCCGAAGCCGAAGACGGCGCCATCGCCGGGGACGGTCGGCGCGCGGAGCTCGAAGCCCTCGAAGTCCGACAGGAACGTCGCGCGCGTGAAGAGGCCCACGTTGGCGTCGAGCCACGACTGCGGCAGGTCGAAGACGGCGAGCGAGTCGGCGCCGCTGACGGTCGAGGTCGTGAGCAGGTCGCCCGTGGCGAGCGTCGTGTCGGGCGGGAGGCCCGTCGGCGACCACGAAGCCGTGATCTGGCGCAGCTCCACCGGGAAGGCCGCCGTGGTGTCGCCGTAGGCGTAGTCGCGGAAGAGCTCGAGGCGGACGCCCGTCACCGGCCGGTCCGCGAAGCCCGACGGCAGGGCGCGCGCCGGCAGGACCATGTCGAGGTAGGCCGTCGCCTCCGCGTCGCCGTAGAGCGCGTCGCGGACGCTGCCGACGAGGACGCGCGTCTGGGTCCGCTGGTCGGCGAAGCCCGACGTGACGAGGTCGTAGGCGACGGTGTCGACGGCGGTCGAGGTGAGGACACGGACGCCGGGCGCCGGCGCGTCGTCGTCGATGAGGCCGAGGCCGACCTGCGACGAGTCCTGGCAGGCGGAGAGGAGGGCGAGGCCGGCGAGGGCGAAGGCGAAGGCGCGCAAGACGGAGAGGGTCGGTCCGGAAGGGGCGCCGGTCGGCGCTGGATCGGGCGGGAACGGCGGGCGGGCCACGTTCGCGCCCGGCCGCGGGAAAAGGCCCTGGCGCCGTTCCCGCGGCGGTCTGCGAAGGCTACGCCGCGCCGCGGCGCGCGTCCGCGACCATCGTGCAAAAACGCGGGCACGCCGCCAGGGCACGAAAGCGCCGGCCCCGAGGCGTCGGAGCCGGCATGAGCGGGTGCGCCACGAGGCGCAGGTCAGGCGGCGAGGGCGGGCTGGAGCGAGGCGTAGAGCGCCGCGGCGCGCTCGGCCGAGCCGTCGGGCTCGCCGTCGAGGACGGGGCCGGCGGGCTCGCCGTCGCGGGGGCCGTCGCCGGGCGCGTAGGCCGCGGCATCGGCGGTGGTGAGGCCGATGGCACGCATCGAGAGGCCGCCGAGCGCCTCGGGCAGGCCGAGCGCCGCAGCGTCCTCAAGCGTCAGCATCGGGTCGAAGTCGTCGACGAGGTCCGGCGTGTAGACCGTCCGCGTGCCGGCGAGGGCGGCGTCCTCGCCGAGGACGTGCGGCGCGAGCGCCCCGATCCAGCCCGTGGCGTGGACGATGTCCGGCGTCCAGCCGAGCTTGTGGGCCGTCGAGAGGGCGGCGCGGGCGAGGAAGAGCGCGCGGGCGGGGTTGTCCTCGAACACGACGTCGTCCTTGCGGTTGGCGTAGAGGCCCTTGCGCTTGTAGAAGACCACCGAGTCCATGAAGTAGACCTGGAGGCGGATGCCCGGGATGGACGCCACCTTGACGCGGAGCGTATCCGTCTGGTCGCCGACGGGAATCTCGGCGCCCGAGAGGCGGATGACCTCGTGGAGGCGGTTGCGGCGCTCCGACACGACGCCGTAGCGCGGCATCACGATGCGCGGCTCGACGCCGTGCAGTTCCTGGAGACGCTCCGGGAGCGTGCGCATGAGGGCTGCGGCCTCGGTGGTCTCCGAGAACGGAGCGACTTCGCCGGCGACGAACAGGACCTTCATAAAAGGGCTCGGGAGGGCTCGGGGCTTCGATTCACACGGTCTCAAAGATACCCAGATTCGGCGGCGCGTGCCACTCCCAACGCCCGGCGGGGTGCTCGTGCGTCGTTATCATCGTGGCTCCGCCGCCTCTCGCACCGCCGTGACCAAAGCCCAGATCATCGACACCATTTCGGGAGCGACCGGCCTGACGAAGATTGAGACGGAGGCCGTCGTGGACGGTTTCGTCGAAACGGTCCTCGAGGCCGTCGCCTCGGGCGACCGTGTCGAGCTCCGCGGCTTCGGCACGTTCCGCGCCGTCGAGCGCGCCGCGCGGACGGCTCGCAACCCGCACACGGCCGAGGCCGTGCCCGTGCCGGCGCGCCTCGCGCCGGTCTTCAAACCCGCTCAGGAGTTCCGCCGGCGCGTCGAGGCCCAGGCCGACGCGGTCCGCGCGAACGCCCCCCTTTCGTGACTGCCTGCCCCTCCTGCGGCGCCTCCGCCGCCGACGACGCGGCCCGCTGCCCGCTCTGCGGAACGGACCTCACCGGCGTCTCGCCGGACGCTGACGTGCCGGACATGAGCACCGCGCCGGGTAGCTCCGTCGGCCCGCGGGTGTGCCCCGTCTGCGGCCACCTCAACCCGGCCGACGCGCGCTTCTGCAACGCCTGCGGCTCGACGCTCGGCGCCGCTCCGCTCGTCGCCGCGCCGCGCGCCACGCGTCCCGCCGCGCCGCCGCCGCGCCGAGCGTCGGCGCCGGACGAGGCCGTGTCGCCGTCGGGCGCCGCGCGGCAGGCGTTCATCCTCGTCGGCGTCGCCGTTCTGGCCGTCGTCGCGCTGGACTTCTTTACGTCGCGCGGCGGCGCCCCGACCGATCCGACGCCCACGACGCCGTCCACGGTCGGCGCTGCGGGCGCGCCGGGTGCTCAGGCGGTCCCCGTGCCGGACGGGCCGACGCCGCCCCTGGCGGACTCGCTCCA
>JBBSQZ010000290.1:0-3995 GCA_038243565.1 Rhodothermales bacterium
CCTCCACCCGGTCCTCCGCCAGCCGGATCTCCGGCACCTTCTCCGCCGGGTCGACGGCGAGGCGCTGGTCGTCGCCGTCGCGGGCGGCGTCGAAGCGGACGACGCCGTCGACGACGGTGAGGGCGACGCGGGCGTAGATCGAGAGCGGGTCGGCGGTGAACAGCGCGAGGTCGCCGTCCTTGCCGACCTCGATCGAGCCGACGCGGTCGTCGACGCCGAGCTGCCAGGCGGGGTTGATCGTGATCAGCGCGAGCGCCTCGTCGTCCGAGAGGCCGCCGTAGCGCTGCGTCTTGGCCGCCTCGTGGTAGAGCGTCCGCATCATGCCCGGGTCGTCCGAGTTGAGGCTTGTCCGGACCCCGTTGCGCGTGAGCACGGCGGCGTTGTAGGCGGTCGAGTAGTAGACCTCGAACTTGTAGCTCCACCAGTCCGAGAAGACCGAGGCGCCGGCGCCGAAGGCGGCGAGCTCGGGCGCGACCTTGAAGGCCTCGTTGGCGTGCTGGAACGTCAGCCGCGGGATGCCGAAGTCGCGGAAGACGCGCATCAGCATCAGGATCTCGTCGGCGCGGTAGCTGTGGCAGTGGACGAGCACGGTCCCGTCGAGCACGCCGGCCAGGGTCTCCATCCGGCGGTCGACCGGCGGGAGCGGGCGGCCCTCGCGGCGCGCGTCGGCCTGCGCCTGTGTGTAGATCCGCGCCTCCGTAAACGCCTCGCGGATGACCTGCTCGACGCCCATGCGCGTGTTGGGGCGCACGCCGCGGCCGCCGTGGACACGGACCGGGTTCTCGCCGAGGGCGAACTTGATCGAGCGCGGCGCGCCCTCGAAGAGCAGGCCGGCGGGGTCCAGCGTGCCGTAGCGCAGCTTGATCGTCTCGGCCTCGCCGCCGATGGGGTTGGCCGAGCCGTGGAGCGTCTGGATCGTGGTCACGCCGCCGGCGAGCGCGCGGTAGATCTCGATGGCCGTCGGGTCCAGCGCGTCGCGCATCTGAACCTCGGCCACGACGGGGCTCGTCGCCTCGTTGACGGCCGACAGCGCGATGTGGCTGTGCGCGTCGACGATCCCAGGAATCAGGTGCATGCCGGCCGCCTCGACGACGCGGACGCCGCGGGGCGCCGCGAGGCCCGGACCGATCTCGGCGATGCGGCCGTCGCGCACGAGCACGTCCGCCACGCGGGTGCCCTGGGTGACGGTGTGGACGGTCGCGTCGCGGACGAGGAGGCTGCCGCGGGCGTCGGCCGGGGGCAGGTCGGCGGGCGTCTGGGCGCGGGCCGGGAGCAGGCAGGCGACGGCCAGCAGGAGGATTAGCGGTCGGATCATCGAGCGGGTGAGCTGAGACGGAAGGCGGTCGAGGAGCGAGCGCGTCATCGGCCGTCCGGCGTGCGCGTGGCCGTGGCGGGGAAGGTGCCGAGCGGGCCGACGGCGGCCGTCCCGGAGAACGACAGGCCCGAGACGGTCCCCGAAACCTCGATCGTCCCGAAGTCGGCGGCGGTGAAGCGGAACGAGAGCGTCGACTCGTCCAGCGTCACGTTCTCGAGCGGATAGGTGCCGCCCTCCATGGTCGTCGAGCCGGCGTAGCTGCCGGGCGCGCCGGTGATCGTGAACGCGCCCTGCTGGTCGCCGCCGGGCGTCGTGACCGTCAGCGTCCACGACCCGAGGATCTCGACGTCCGACGAGTCGCCCGAGGCGGGGCGGCGCGGCGGCTTGGCCGAGTTCTCGGTCCGCACGCCCTCGACGTAGACGTACCGCACGGCGGCGGAGTCCGCGAAGAGGTCGCCGCGGACGACGACGAGGTTGGCATAGCGCCCGCGCTCGACCGTCCCTAAGTCGTCGGACAGGCCGAGAATGCGTGCCGGAGCAGTGGTGAGCGCCTCGAGGGCGGCGTCGGGCGCGAGGCCCGCGGCGACCATCCGGCGCAGGCCGGGCAGGATCTTGGCCGGCTCGGCGCCGAGCGTGGCGAACGCGAACGGGACGCCGGCGGCCGCCAGCGCCGCCGGGCTCGCCTCGCGGCGTCGGACGGCCGCTCGGCGCTCGGCTACGAGCGCGCCGCGGTCGCTCGGCAGGTCGCGGAACGAGCGCACGCGGCGGTACTCCACGCTCGAGACGCCTGAGGACGGGGGCAGCGTGATCGTGCGCGACAGGCTGTCGTTCGCGACCGTGTCGGGCAGCGCGAGCGGGGCGAAGACGACGGCGCGCGCCTCGCGCAGGCGGCTCGCGACGGGCGCGGCGTCGGCCAGGCCGGCAAGGATGGGACTCACCTGCACGTCTCGGGCCAGCCCGAGGGCGCGGAAGGCGTCGAGCGGCTCCTCGGCAAAGAGGACGAGACGGCGGTCGCCGGCGACGACCGGCGTCAGCGCGTCGAGCGCCGCGTCGTAGCGCGGGCGCTGGCCGCCGCGCGCGATGCCGTCGGCCTGCGCGCCGCGGCGGCGGGCGTTCTCGAACGCCTCGCGAAAGACGGCGGCGACGCCCATCGGCGTCGTCGGGTAGACGCCCGAGGCGGTCTCGAGGCGCGCGACGAGCGAGACCGGGCCGGTCAGGATCACGTCGCGCGCGACCTCGCCGCGGCCGGGCGGGCGCAGCAGCACGACCGAGCCGGTCCCGGACAGCAGGCCGTCGCGCGGCGCGACGTGTGCGGCTGTAAAGCCGAGCGCTCGGAGCGCCGCGACGCGGCCGTCGGTCGGGTCGAACGTCTCGCGGACGTCGCGCTCGGGCGTCACGCCGGCGCGCTCGCGCGGCGGGTCGCCGCGGTTGCCCGTGAAGCGCTCCCTCTCGGGCGGCTTCGGCACGCCCTCGATGCCGAGCGCGTCGACGAAGCCGGCGTAGACCGTGAACGAGTCGGCCACGAGGACGTCGGCGTCGGCCGGCACGCGCAGGTCGCGGCCGACGGCCTCGATGCGGCCGTCGCGGATGAGGACCGTCGCGCGCTCCAGCACGCGCCCCGGCGCGACCACGACGCGGGCGTTGACGAGCGCCGCGGCGCGCGTGACGGAGCGGAGCGGCGTGTCGGCCGGGACGCCGCCGCGCTGCGCGAGGGCGGGCGCAGCGACGAGGAGGAGGGCGAAGAGAAACGCGCGCATCGGAAGCGGGTGGAGGCGGGGGGAAGGTACCGAGGCCGTATCCCGCCCGGACCACGCCGCACCGATCCGATGGCCGAGCTCGCCATTCCAATGTCTCCCGAGGCCTACTTCGCGTGGGTCGAGGCGCAACTCGAGAAATACGAGTACTACGACGGCGAGGTGTTCTCGATGGCGGGCGGGTCGGACCGCCACGCTCGCATCACGGTGAACACGACGGTCGCGTTCGCCCTAGCCCTGAGGCCGCACGGGTGCGCGACCTACTCGAGCGACATGCGGATCCAGCTGACGGAATCGCGGCGCTACGTCTACCCGGACTTCTCTGCCGTCTGCGGCACACCCGAGTTCCTGGACGACGGCCACCTCACGCTGCTTAACCCGACGCTCGTCGTCGAAGTCCGCTCGCCCTCGACCGGCGACCTCGGCACGAAGGCGCTGTGGTACCGCGCGCTGCCGTCGCTCGAAGCGCTCGTGCTCGTCGCGCAGGACGCGCCAGCCGTGACGGTCCACACGCGCGACGGCGACCGCTGGGAGGTCGAGGACGTGTCCGGCCTGGGCGCCGGGATCGAGATCGTCGGCGAGCGGATCGCCCTGTCCGACCTCTACCTCGGCGTGACGTTCGAGGCGTAGACAGCCCGGGGCACGCCTTCCGGAGTGTCGTCGCGCCGCGCCTCGCGCCACTCTTCCGCGCGACGCGCCCCGGCGGGCGCATTGTGCTCGTGGAGTACCGCGCCGACTCGCGACGGCCGGATAAGACGAGGGGCCGACGGGTGCACACCCGCCGGCCCCTCTCAAACGGTTCAGCCCCTCAGGCGACGGTCACGTCGTCGTTGAGGTAGACGTCCTGGATCGCGTTCAGCAGCGCGACGCCGTCGGCGAACGGGCGCTGGAAAACCTTGCGGCCCGAGATGAGGCCCATCCCGCCG
>JBBSQZ010000291.1:0-3988 GCA_038243565.1 Rhodothermales bacterium
CTGCCGCTGGACCAGGCCGCGAAGGTCGTCAAGGAGACGGCGCGCGCCAAGTTCGACGAGTCCGTCGACATCGACGTCCGCCTCGGCGTGGACCCGCGCCACGCGGACCAGATGGTCCGCGGCTCGGTCGCGCTCCCGCACGGCACCGGCAAGTCGGTCCGCGTGCTCGTCCTCGCCAACGAGGGCAAGCAGCCCGAGGCGATCGCCGCCGGCGCCGAGATGGTCGGCCTCGACGACTACGTCGACAAGATCCAGAACGAGGGCTTCACGGACTTCGACGTCCTCATCGCGACGCCCGACGTGATGCCCAAGATCGGCCGCCTCGGCCGGGTCCTCGGCCCGCGCGGGCTGATGCCGAACCCCAAGTCCGGCACCGTCACCAACGACGTCGGCGCGGCCGTCGAGGCCGTCAAGGCCGGCCGCATCGACTTCCGTGTCGACAAGGCGGGCATCGTCCACACGTCGATCGGCAAGTCGTCGTTCACGACCGAGCAGATCCGCGACAACGCGGACGCCTTCCTCAAGGAGATCCTGCGCCTGCGCCCCGCCGCCGCGAAGGGCCTCTACGTCAAGAGCGTCACGCTCTCGACGACGATGGGCCCGGGCATCCCCGTGGACCGCGCCTCGGGCGTGGCCGCGACCCGATAACCCTCCCACCAGCTTCAGGGTGGAAAAGGTGGAAAGGTGGAGGGGTTGAAGGGGAAAGGCTCGACGGACCGAGCATTTGCCTCTGCATTCCCCTTCACCCCTTCAACCCTCAAACCCTTCAACCAATAAAAACCATGCCGCTCACACAGCTGCAGAAGCGGGAGGCCCTCGGCGCGATCACCGACCAGCTCGACGCCGTCAACACGGTCTACCTCACCGACTACCAGGGCCTCACGGTCGAGCAGGCCAACGGCCTCCGCCGCGCCATGCGCGCCGCCGACATCGAGTTCAAGGTCCTCAAGAACACGCTCCTCAAGCGGGCGATGGAGGAGAAGGGCGGCTTCGACGAGCTCTTCGACCAGCTCAACGGCCCCACGGCCGTCGCGCTCTCCAACGACCCCGCCGCGCCGGCGAAGGTCCTCAAGAAGTTCCTCGCCGACAACGCGCTCGAGACCCCGCGCTTCAAGGGCGCCTACATCGACGGCGCGATCTACGCCGAGGGCAACCTCGACATGCTCGCCAAGCTCAAGAGCAAGGACGAGCTCGTCGCCGACATCCTCGGCCTGCTCCTCGCGCCGATCACGAACGTCGCCGCCGCGCTCTCCGCGCAGGGTGCCGGCCTCGCCTCGATCGTGTCGCAGATCTCCGAGGGCAACGGCCCCGCCGTCACGGGCGGTGCGTCGGCTCCGGCCGAGACGCCCGCCGCGGACGCCGTCGAGGCTGTCCCGACCGAGGCCGCTGCTGAGGCCGCTCCCGAGGCTTCGGCCGACGAGGCCGCCCCGGCCGACGAGGCGCCCGCCGCCGACGAGGCGCCCGCCGCCGACGCTTCCTCCGACGAGGCGCCGGAGGCCTGATTCAACCAGCCGCCGCGCAGCCCGCTGCGCGGCATCTGACTCGCGCTCCGCACCCGGCGGGGCGATCCCTTAATCCGCGGCGCAGCGCACTCCCCGCGCCGAGACCGCCGCAGAGACCGCCCTCAGGGCAACACCATGGCAGACGTCAAGACCATCGCAGAATCGCTCGTCAACCTGACGATCAAGGAGGCCAACGAGCTCCTCGCCGTCCTCAAGGACGAGTACGGCATCGAGCCCGCCGCGGCGGCCGTCATGGCCGGCCCGGCCGGTGGCGACGGCGCAGCCGGCCCCGCTGCCGAGGAGCAGACCGAGTTCACGGTCATGCTGACCGGCGCCGGCCAGAACAAGATCGCCGTCATCAAGGAGGTCCGCGCCATCACGGGCCTCGGCCTGAAGGAGGCCAAGGAGATGGTCGACGGCGCGCCGAACGCGATCAAGGAGGCCGTCTCGAAGGCCGAGGCCGACGAGGTCAAGGGCAAGCTCGAGGCCGCTGGCGCCTCGGTCGAGCTCAAGTAATCCGGCGCCGCGGCGCGCCCGCGGCGCGCCCGCGGCCCGTCCGTCCGCCCGCCTCTCCGGCTGCCGCACAGGCGCTGCGAGGGGCGGGCGGTCGGCACGTGAAGGCTCTCGCAAGTGTGGGGATACCCGCGCGGCGAGGGCACGAGCGTTTCGGAACAGTGCGTTCCGATCCCAGTACTGATCCGCTGCGGTCGCCGAAAGGCGCCCGCGCCGGAACCCAGCGGCCCGGCCGTCTCGCTCATCCAGAGCGCGATGCTGCCCGCCGCCCGCCGAGACACAGCGGTCACCACTACCAGGGGTACGCCTTGAGCACCACCAACCGCAAGACGGCCGCCGCAGCGGCTGCGAACGGCACGACGAAGAACGGCACGACGGACGACGGCATCGACCGCCCCCGCTCCGGCGGCGAGGCGACGCGCCAGTCGTTCGCCCGCATCGCGCCCGTTCTGGACTTCCCGGACTTCCTCGAGATCCAGCTGAAGTCCTACGAGGACTTCCTCCAGGCCGCCCTCGTCCCCGAGGAGCGCAACCCGGCAAAGGGCCTCGAGTCCGTCTTCCTCGAGCACTTCCCGATCACGGACACCCGTGAGCGCTACACGCTCGAATACCTCCACTTCACGCTCGAGGCGCCGAAGCACTCCATCGAGGAGTGCCTCGCCCAGGGCCTCACCTATGCCCTCCCGCTGAAGGCCAAGCTGCGCCTCTCGGCCAAGGAGGACGAGGACGAGGACGAGCCCGAGGAGGCCATCCAGCAGGACGTCTACCTCGGCAACCTGCCCGTGATGACGGAGAAGGGCACATTCGTCGTCAACGGCGCCGAGCGCGTCATCGTGAGCCAGCTGCACCGCAGCCCGGGCGTCTTCTTCGACCAGTCGGTCCACCCCAACGGGACGGACCTCTATTCGGCGCGCGTCATCCCGTTCCGCGGCTCGTGGATCGAGTTCTCGACGGACGTCGCGAACGTCATGTGGGCGTACATCGACCGCAAGAAGAAGCTGCCGGTGACGGCGCTCCTCCGCGCGCTCGACTACTCGTCCGACGCCGAGATCGTCAGCCTGTTCGACCTCGCCGACCAGGAGCCGGTGACGAACAAGCGCGCCTTCAAGAAGCTCGTCGGCCGCACGCTCGCCGCGACGCTGACGGTCCAGGTGAAGCACGAGGTCATCGACGAGGACACGGGCGAGGTCATCCAGGAAACGTCTGAGCGCGAGGTCCTCTTCCCGGCCGAGCACCCGATCGCCGAGGAGGACTACGACACGCTCAAGGACGCCGGCATCGAGACCGTCATCCTGCGCCGCGTCCAGTCCGACGACGACGACAACACGCAGCTCGACATGTCGACGCTGCTCAACACGCTCAAGAAGGACCCGACGCACTCCTCCGAGGAGGCGCTGCGCTACCTCTACGAGCAGCTCCGCGGCGCCGAGCCGCCGGACGTCGAGACGGCGCGCGCGCTGCTCGACCGGCTCTTCTTCTCGGACAAGCGCTACGACCTCGGCGGCGTCGGGCGCTACCGCATGAACAAGCGCCTCGGCCTGAGCGAGGACATCACGACGCTCACGCTCTCGAAGGCGGACATCGTCGCGATCATCACGGAGCTCGTCAAGCTCCAGAACGGCAAGTCCCAGGTCGACGACATCGACCACCTCGGCAACCGCCGCGTGCGGACCGTCGGGGAGCAGCTCGGCCAGCAGTTCTCGCTCGGCCTCGCCCGCATGGCGCGGACGATCAAGGAGCGCATGAACCTGCGCGACGCCGACAAGTTCACGCCCCAGGACCTCGTCAACGCGCGGACCGTCTCGTCGGTGATCAACACCTTCTTCGGGACGAACCAGCTGTCGCAGTTCATGGACCAGACGAACCCGCTCGCCGAGCTGACGCACAAGCGCCGGATGTCGGCGCTCGGGCCGGGCGGCCTGACGCGCGAGCGCGCGGGCTTCGAGGTTCGCGACGTGCACTACACGCACTAC
>JBBSQZ010000292.1:0-3977 GCA_038243565.1 Rhodothermales bacterium
AGACCGGGCAGCGAGACGCTCCGGCCGTCGGGGAAGATGAGCCGCGTCCACGCGACGAGCGCGCGGTCCTGGCCGTAGGCCACCTGGTCGTCGTACTCGCCGATGAGCCGCGAGCCGGCCGGAATGAGCACGTCGCGCTGCGTGCGGCTGTCGTAGACGTTGCGCGTCACCTGGGCCACGACGGCGCCGGGGAGGTCCGAGTTCAGGCCGGTCACGAGCGCGGCTGGCACGACCGTCCCCGCGCTCAGCACGAGGCGCGCAGACGGCGCCTCGGCGCGGACGCCGTAAGCGGTCGGTCCGAGCGACGCCGTGCGCGCCCGGAACGCCTCGCGTGACTGCACGCCTGGCCCGGACGACGCCGGCTCGGGTCCAGGGAGCGCGACGAGCGCAGGCCCGTCGTCTCGCGCCTCCGTGGCGGGCGCCGCGGCCGGCGTACCCGGCATCGGTCCAGCCGTGCTGCCCGGCGGGGTGAGCGCCGCGGCGATGGCCTGGAGCTCGTAGATCTCCTGCTCGGTCTCCGGGCTGAGCCCCTCGGGCAACGACGGCTGCGCGGGCGCTTGGCGTGAGGATCCGGAGCGCGCGACGAGCGGCGAGGCGATGGCCCGTTCGAACGAGGATTCCCCAGGGTCCCGCGCGGCGCGGCCTGAGAATGACGAGCGCGCTGAGGCGCCTCCAGACCCGTAGGATGGCGCGGCTGTAGATCCCGGGACGGAGCGCGTCGCCGCGTAGTCCGTCGTGGCAGCGTATGGGGCGCCAGCGTAGGGATCCTCCGCATACGGGTCAGCGGCATAGGCGCCCGACGCGTACGGGTCGGCGGCGTACGGCTCTGCCGAGGCGCCGGTCGGCCCTGCCGGGAGCGCGTCGCCATAGGCCGGCGCCTCGGCGCCGCGCTCGATGAACTCGGGCGTGGCGGCTGTCGGCCGGGGCGCGTCGGACTCGGGGCGGTCGTCCTCGCCTCCGGACGTGAGCACGAGCAGCAGCAGGACTACGGCGGCGGCGATGAGCAGGCCCGCGAGCACGACGCGGCGGTCGAGGCGGACCGGATCATAGCGGCCGTCGTCTGGCGCAGCATCGAGAGGCGGTGCGCCCGGCACCGAGAGGTCGATCGCATCCGCCTCGGGCACGTCGGCGAACGGGTCATCGGCGAACGCATCGCCTGCGGAAGCATCGTCCGCGGCCGAGTCGACCGTGAAGGGGTCGCCCGCGAGCGGTGCTGGCTCGAACGGATCTGCGACCGCGCTCGGCGTCTCGGTGTGCGGAAAGTCGCCCGCGAAGGCGTCGCGCTGGGGCGCGTCTGAGGTGTCGTCGAAGGCCATCGGTGTAGAGGTAGAAGGGGTCAGTCGGCCCGGCGCAGGCGCGCCGTCCGCTCGATCTGGCGCCGGCCGCCGAGCCCGAACAGGCCCGAGCGGACTGTCGCGCCGAGCACGAGCTCGGCCTCGTCGAAGGCCCGGTCGGTGACGTAGTAGCCGCCGCGGTAGACGTAGTTGAGGATCTCTCGCTCGCCGGACGGCCCGAGCACGTAGAGGACCGGGATCTCGCCGCCGCGCGTCGCCTCGCGGCGCAGCTTGACGTAGGCGTGAACGCCGTCGTCGAAGACGCGCTCGACCGCGCCCACGAGCGCCGCGTCGCCCGTGACGGCGTAGCCGAAGTGGAGCTCGTCGAGCGAGGCCGACTCGTCGGACCCGAGCGCCGCGGTCTGCATGACCGGCCGGGCCGCCTGCGCCGAAGCAGAGGCGTCGTCCGGGTAGTAGAACCGGATGTGGCGCGCGTAGCGCGGCTGCGGATTGTCGCCCTCTCCCCTGCCCCGCCGAGGCGCCGAGTCGAGCGTGACGTGGTAGACGCGGCGGTCGGTCGAGACGACGAGGTTCGTGGTGACGTCGTAGGCGAGCGGCTTCACGAGCACGAGCGGCGTTCGCCCGTTTGGCCCGGTCGTCGTCTGCTCGACGGCGAAGCGCTCGGTGTCGCCAGCGACGAGCCCGAGCACGGTCTCGCCGGGCTCGAGCTCCACGACCGACGCTCGCAGCGGCGCGCAGGCGAGGACCGGCTGGCTGTGTCCGAACGGAAACACCATCACGGTCGACTGGCGGAGCACGCCCGCGCGGCCGGTCCGCTGGTACTCGCGCACGAGCTCGCCGAGCGCGTCCTCCATCTGGCCCGGCGTGACGACGACCGAGCCGTCCGTGAATCCGTCGCCGACGGGCTGGCCCTCGGGGCCTGCGCCTCGGTCGGCCGCGCCTCGGGCGTCGAAGTCGATGACGGTCTGCGCCCCGGCGGTCTGCGCCCCGGCGGTTTGCGCCTCGGTGGTGGCGTCGGGGACGGTCTGGGCGTGCGTAGCACCGGCGAAGAGGAAGACCGCGACGAGCGCGGATCGGATGGGAAGGCGAAGCATGGGCGTGGGTCGCGTGATGGATCAGTCGGTGGAGGTGCCCGGCAGGTCGGGCGCGCGGACGGTCGGGGGCGGGCGCCGAGGCGCGGCATCTGCTGTGTCGGGCGGCGCCTCGGCGTCGGGCGGCGCGTCCGGCGTGACCGTCCCCGAGCCCGCGAGCGGGCTCCACGAGAGGTCGGTCACGAACACGCCGAGCGGGTTGCGCTCGACGCCCTCGGTCGTCGTCAGCGGGGCGAGCGTGACGGCGAGGTAACCCTCCCACGCCCGCTCGGTCGTGCCGCCCTGCGCCGAGCGCGACGTCTCGTTCCACTGCACCCGGTAGGTCCGGGTCTGACTGTCCCGACCTGGGACTGGCAACACGCCCGTCACCTCGACGGCGCGGCGGAAGTCCTTCCCGAGGCGCCGCGGGTCGTTCTGCGGGTCCGAGAAGTAGCTCTCCAGGAACTCGCGAGCGTCGCCGGAGACGTAGGCGTAGGCCCGGTAGACGGCGTCGCGCTGCGCGACCGGGTCGGCGTAGACCGTCCGGATGCTCGTCACGAACGACGAGAGCGCGGCCACGACGACGCGGTCCTCGGCCGCCGGCACGGCCTCGGCCGGCGCGACCGCCTCGGCGCGCCCCATCCGGTCGACCTCGACGACGTACGGCACGATGCGGCTCTGCGTCGCGAGCGTGACGAGACCGGTCGTGGCGAAGCCGAGCAGCACGAGCGCGAGCGCCGCCACCCACTGCCAGTTGCGCTTGCCGCGGGCGAGGTCCGAGAACGAGCGGTGGAACTCGTAGCGCCCTCGGAGCACCTCGGGCGGCGTCTTGCCGTCGTACGCCCACCCGGCGAGGTCGGAGGCGCCGCGAGGCGGGGGCGAAGGAGCAGACCGTCGAAAAAGGGACACAGGAGAAAGAGTAGAGGTCTAGATACCTAGGCCGTTAGACAGACAGGATCGCCCGCTCGAAGCCGACCGAGAGGCCGTTCGTGAGCGTGGACGAGACCTTGAAGGGGACGTAGGTCACCAGGACCGTGAACGTCACCGTGCCGCCGAGCACGGAGAGCATCGCCGCGAGGTCGTCCGGGCTGCCCGCGATGAGCGGCACCCAGGCCGTAGCGACGTTCATGCCGATCGCGACGAGCAGGAACAGGCAGAACAGCCGGATGCCGAGGTTGAAGACGTAGGCCACGAAGCGGTCCGCGAGCCCGGCCGTGCCGCGGAAGGCCGAGAAGCCGAGCACGAGCGCGCCGGCGGCGAGCGCGATAAACGACTCGACGAGGACCAGGACCACGACCGCCGCGATGACGGCGAACATGAGCAGCACAAGGAGCGCCGAGACGGCGACGAGGACGGCCGTCACGAGGACCGTCACCGAGACGTCCAGGAGGCCGATGCCGTCGAAGAAGGCGCCTACCATCTCGACCGAGAGCTGCGCCCCGAGTGCGAGTACGTCGCCTGGGCTCACGGTCCCCGAGGCGACGCTCGCGCCTGCGGCGACGAAGCCGTTGATGATCGGCGGAAACCAGACGTCGAACGAGACGATGAGCGAGAACGAGAAGGCGAGCCACGCGAGCTTGACGACGAGCGCCGTCAGCACGCGGTACGGGCC
>JBBSQZ010000293.1:0-3971 GCA_038243565.1 Rhodothermales bacterium
CGACGAGCGCGCCGGTCGCCGCGGCGGAATACAGGAACGCGCGGGCGGCCGAGGTCTGCGGCGGCGCGAAGTCGCCGCGCACGCTGCGGTGCCAGCGTGGCAGCGGGCGCGTCGGCTCGGTCTGCGCCGAGGCGCTCAGGGCGGTGAAGGCGAGCACGGCGGCGAGCACGAGGCGCATCGGGGCGGGGGCGAATGTGGAACGATGATCCGACCAGGCGCCGCGCGGCGCCTGATCCGAACGGACTACGCCGCGGCGGCTCGGCGGTACCATCGGGCGTGGCGCCATCCTGAAGCGTGGGCACGGCACGCTGTGCCCCTACGGTTCGGTGGCCGGGCGGGCGCCGGCGGTGGGATTCACCGCGGCGCCTCGGCCCGACCATTCCCCATTTCCCACGTCCCATTCCCCTCCGATGCCCTTCTCCGACGCCGACCTCGACTTCCTCTTTACCCTCCTCGCGACGCCCTCGCCGACCGGCTTCGAGGCGCCGGGGCAGCGCGTCTGGGCCGCGCGCGCCCGCACCCACGCCGACCGCATCGAGGCCGACGCCTACGGCAACGCCTGGGCCACACTCGACGGCGCCGGCGGCCCGCGTGTGATGCTCGAGGCGCACGCCGACGAGATCGGCTTCGCCATCAAGCACGTCACCGACGACGGCTTCCTGCGCGTGGACCGCATCGGCGGCACCGACCACGCCATCGCGCGCGCCCGCCGCGTCGTCTTCGCCGGGAAAGACGGTCCGGTGCCGGGCATCCTCGGCAACACGGCGATCCACCTGCGCGACCGCGACGACGAGAAGGTGCCGAAGGTCGAGGAGCTGTTCGTCGACGTCGGCGCCGCGAGCCCCGAGGGCGTCGCGGCGCTGGGCCTGCGCGTCGGGCAGCCGGGTGTCTACGTGGATTCGGGCGAGCGCGTCGGCGAGAACCGCGTCGCGGGGCGTGCGCTGGACAACCGTCTCGGCGGCTTCGTGATCGCGAGCGTCCTCGAGCGCCTCAGCGCCGGAGCAACGCCGGCGGCGACGACGATCGCGCTGAACGCGGTCCAGGAGGAGATCGGTGGCAACGGCGCGAAGATGGCCACGTTCGCGATCCGCCCCGACGTAGCCGTCGTGCTGGACGTGACGCACGCGACGGACACGCCGGGCATCGACGCGGCGAAGCACGGCAAGGTCGTCCTCGGCGGCGGGCCGAGCGTCACGCACGGGACCGTCAACCACCCGGCCGTCGTCGCGCGCCTCGTCGAGGTCGCCGAGCAGGAGGGCATCCCGCTGCAGCACGAGTCGTCGAGCCGCTACTCGGGGACCGACACGGACGTCGTGTTCACGAGCCGCGCCGGCATCCCGGCCGCACTCGTCTCAGTGCCGATGCGATACATGCACTCGACCGTCGAGACGGTCGACCTCGGCGACGTCGAGCACACCGCCGCGCTGCTGGCCGCCTTCGTCCGCTCCGTCCGCGCCGACGACGCGTTCCGGACGGACGTGCTGGGTTAGCGGGTCGAGCGTCCAGTCCTGAGAGAGGTCTGTGCTCGGTAAAGTTGGGAGTTTGAAGTTTGGAGAGAATGGCAGGCCGAGGCTCGGCCTCACCCTTCGTTTAAACCTCAAACTCTCTCGCCCCGATGCCGTCATGAAACGCGATCTCCCTCCGCCTCCAAACGCCGGACGCGCCGCCCGAACGGAGTCGGGGCGGCGCGTCTGAGCGGTCGCGAGCGGGGCTCGGGACGGATTCCTAGAACTGGAAGACGACCCACACGCCGATCCCGACGAGGGCGGCGGCGGCGGACATCACGGGGATGAGACGGTTCATCGGGGTGGTGGGTTGGGGCGGGAATGAGGGATCCCTCGGTCAAGAACCGGTGAACCGGAACAAAACCGAGATGAATGTAGGCTCACAATGAGACTGGGGCAATCCGGAGCGCCCTGTCGGACGGATTAATGTTCAGGGAATCCCCCATCCGGGGCTTCAGAAGAGTCCGGGGATGAGACGAAGGCCGCCCAGGATGAGGCACGTACCTGTGACATCAGTCTGCCCGCTGCCTGATCGCCGCGGATCCACGGGCGCAGCACGGCGAGCGCCTGCTAAACCTGGAGCCTCGGCGAGAGAGTGTGAAGGGCGTGCAGTTTGGAGAGACAGGCCGCTTCAGCCTCAACATCCGGCCTCTTCAAACTTCCCGTCTTCAAACTCGTCAGCGGTCAAGCCTTTCCGGTTAGCATGCGCTCGCCCTGACGGGCGCAGCCTCCGGCCGAATTCACCGGCCCGCCCGCCGTATCCGGTCATCTTGTCCGCCTGCTTTCCCACCCCCGGATGCTCCGCCTGATTGCCGTCTTCCTGCTCGCCGTGCCGTTCGCCTCGGCACCGTGTGTCTCGGCGCAGCCCATGCGCGGGGCGACGGCCGCGCACGCCATCGTAACGTCCGGCCACCCCGAGGCGACGGCCGTCGGCGTCGCCGTGCTCCGCGACGGGGGCACCGCCGTCGATGCCGCCGTGGCGACGGCGTTCGCCCTGGCAGCCGTGCTCCCGGACGCCGGCAACGTCGGTGGCGGAGGCTTCCTCGTGCTCCGCCGCGCCGACGGGAGCACGACGAGCTGGGACTTCCGCGAGGCGGCGCCTCGAGCGGCGACGCGCGCGATGTATCTCGGGTCGGACGGCCAGCCCGTCCCGGAGCGCTCGACGAAGGGCCACCTCGCCGTCGGCGTGCCGGGCAGCGTCGCCGGCCTGCTCGCGGCGCACGAACAGGGCGGGCGTCTGCCGCTCGCGCGCCTCATCGAGCCCGCGATCCGCCTCGCGCGCGGCCACGCGCTCTCGTTCCGCTCGGCCAACCTGCTCAACCGCTACCAGTCCGACTTCGGCGCCTTCGCCTCGTCCCGCGCCCTGTTCGTGCGCGCCGCGCCGTGGCGGCCGGGCGACCGCTTCGAGAACCCGGACCTCGTGCGCACGCTCGAGCGCATCCGCGACCGCGGCCGCGACGGCTTCTACCGCGGCGAGACGGCGCGCCTCATCGCCGAGGAAATGCGCCGCGGCGGCGGGCTCATCACCGAGGCGGATCTGGCCGCGTACCGGCCCGTCCAGCGCGAGGTGCTCCGCGGCGGCTACCGCGGCTACCGCCTCATTACGATGCCGCCGCCGTCGTCCGGCGGCATCGCGCTCCTGCAGACGCTCGCCGCGCTCGAGCCGGTCCCGATCGCCCAGTGGGGCAGCCAGAGCCCGCGCGCGCTCCACGTCTTCGGCGAGGCGCTCCGCCGCGTGTTTGCCGACCGCGCCCGGTATGTCGGCGACCCGGCGTTCGTGTCCGTCCCCGTCGCCGGCCTCGTCGATCCGGCGTACGTCGCGGCGCGGATGGCGACGTTCGACCCGACGCGCACCACGCCGAGCCTCACTGTGGCAGCGGGCGAACCGGCCGGCCGGGAGCACACGGAGACGACGCACCTGTCGGTCGTCGACGCCGAGGGCAACGCGGTCGCGCTCACGACGACGCTCAACGACTACTTCGGCTCGCGCGTCGTCGTCGGCGGCGCGGGCTTCCTTTTGAACGACGAGATGGACGACTTCGCGACAGCGCCGGGCCTGCCGAACGTGTGGGGCCTCGTGCAAGGCGAGGTCAACGCGGTCGAGCCCGAGCGGCGCATGGCGTCCTCGATGACGCCGGTGATCGTGGAGGACACGGCCGGGCGCCTCGCGATGGTGTGCGGCTCGCCCGGCGGCCCGCGCATCATCTCGACCGTCGCGCAGGTGCTCATGGGCGTGATCGACGACGGGATCGGGATTCAGGAGGCGGCAGCCCGCCCGCGCGTCCACCACCAGTGGCTGCCGGACGTGCTCTACGCCGAGGCGGGAATGCCCACCGAGACGCTGGATGCGCTCCGCGGCCTCGGCTGGACCGTCGAGGCGACGGACCGCTTCGGGGCCGCCAACTGTATCGCCGTCCAAACGGCGGCGGACGGGACGCGGACGCTCAGCGCCTCGGCCGACCCCCG
>JBBSQZ010000294.1:0-3971 GCA_038243565.1 Rhodothermales bacterium
CACGGCGATGTTGCCGACGGCGTACTCGAGGATGAGGTCCCAGCCGATGATCCACGCGACGAGCTCGCCGAACGAGGCGTAGGCGTAGGTGTACGCCGAGCCCGAGATCGGAATCATGCTCGCGAACTCGGCATAGCACATCGCCGCGAGGCCGCACGCCACCGCGACGACGAGGAACGAGACGACGATGGCCGGCCCGGCGCCGACGTGGCTCGCGCCGCCGGCGGCGGCCGTGCCCGTGAGCACGAAGATGCCGGTCCCGATGATGGCGCCGATGCCGAGCATCGTGAGCTGGAGCGGCCCGAGCGTGCGCTCGAGCTTCGGCCCGCCATGGCTATCGTTGCCCTGGAGGTCGGAAACAGACTTGGTCTGGAACAGAGGATTCGCCATTCTCGGGGAGGACAGGAGGAAGGTGAGCGGTGGGCCGGCGCGGGCGCTCTGGCGGGCGCAATGTATAACGGCGCGCGCGCGCCGATGTCCCGAGGCGGTGGGGCGTCCCGCGGCCCATGGGCCATCGTTGACGCGGCTGCGCAACGCGGCGGGCCGCGGCGCCTCGGTGAACCGTGGTGGCGCTCCAGACGTGCCGCGGGCGTCGCTACCGCGGGCGTCGCTACCGCGGGCGGCCGGCGGGGGCGATCTTGCGGCTTCTCGTTCCCCGCTCCGCATGGACCTCGTCTCCGTCGCCCGCGGCCTCGTCGGCCTCGTCTCGATCCTCGCCCTCGCGTTTGCGCTCTCCTCGGACCGCCGCGGCATCAACTGGCGGACCGTCGGCGTCGGGCTGGCGCTGCAGCTCGTCTTCGGCGTCATCATCCTGAAGGGGCCGGCGATGAGCGCGACGTTCGCGCCGCTCGGCTGGCCGGCGCTCGGCTTCTCGTGGTTCGCGGGCCTGTTCGTCAAGTTCCTCGGCAACGTCACCGAGGGCGCGAGCTTCATCTTCGGCACGCTCGCCATCTCGCTCGGCTCCGAGGGCTCGCTCGGGTTCTTCTTCTTCGCGCAGGTGCTGCCGACGATCATCGTGTTCTCGTCGCTGATGTCGGTCCTGTACTACCTCGGCGTGATGCAGGTCATCGTGCGCGCGATGGCGTTCGTGGTGCAGCGCGCAATGGGCACGTCGGGCCCGGAGACGCTCTCGGTGACGGCCAACATCTTCGTCGGGCAGACCGAGGCGCCGCTCGTCATCCGGCCGTACATCAAAGACATGACGCGCTCCGAGCTGCTCGCCGTCATGGTCGGCGGCATGGCCACGATCGCGGGCGGCGTCATGGCGAGCTACATCCAGCTGCTCGGCGCGCGCTTCGCCGCCGTCCACGGGATGTCGGTCGAGGCGGGGCAGCAGCTCTTCGCGACGAACCTGCTCGGCGCCTCGGTGATGGCCGCGCCGGCGGCGCTCGTGCTGGCCAAGATCCTGATCCCCGAGACGCGCCGCGTCGAGGAGGCGATCCCGGACGGCCCGGCCGTCGCCGAGGCGACGCCGGTCCACTCGGCCATCTCGTCGGAGGACGCGCTCGAGCACGCGCCGGCGCCGCTCGAGGGCCCGCGCAACGCCATCGACGCCGCAGCGGCGGGCGCGTCGGACGGGATGCAGCTCGCGCTCAACGTCGGGGCCATGCTCATCGCGTTCATCGCGCTGATCGCGCTGTTGAACGGGGTCCTCGGCTGGGGCGCGGGCCTCTTCGGCTACACGACCTCGATCCAGCAGATCCTCGGCGTCGTGCTCGCGCCGGTCGCGTGGCTCATCGGCATCCCGACCCCCGACATCACGGCCTTCGGCTCCATCCTCGGCCAGAAGGTGGTCCTCAACGAGTTCGTCGGCTACCTCGCGCTCGCCGACGGCATCGAGGCGGGCACGCTCCAGGCCAAGACGATCATCATGACGACGTTCGCGCTGTGCGGCTTCGCCAACTTCTCCTCCATCGCGATCCAGATCGGCGGCATCGGGCCGCTCGCGCCGGAGCGGACGGGCGAGATCGCGAGCCTCGGGCTGCGGGCCGTCCTCGCGGGCACGCTCGCCAACCTCATGACGGCGACGATCGCGGGCGTGCTGCTCGGGTAGAAATCGTGAAGGGGCCTGCGGGGTAAATGTGTGAGCGCCGTACTCTGAGGCCTCACCTGCGCCCGACGCCATGCGCACCCTGTTCCTCGCGGCCGCGCTCGCGGCCCCGCTCGCCGTCTCCGCCCAGTCCACGCCCGCCGACGTCTGGCCGCTCGCGCCGGGCAACACGTGGACGTACACGTCTTATTACCAGTACTCCAGCACGTCCGGTGGAGGTGGCGAGAGCCGGCTCGATGGCGCCGTGACGTGGACCGTGCTGGACTCGGTCCAGACGGCCGTCGGGCGTCTGCTGCGCGTCGACTTCGGGGCGGGCCAGTGCCTCGTCCAGACGCGGCGAACGAACGGGGTAGTGAACTTCCGCCTGCTCACCGTCGCTGGAAACGCCCCGTGCACGACGCAGCCGGTGTTTACGGTCAGCGGGCCAGACTTCTCCGTTCCCCGCAGGTCCGTCAGCGTGCAAACGCTCAGCGTCGGCGGCATGGCTGTGCCCATCGATACCACGCGAGAGGGGAGCGACAGCAACGGGAGCGTGTCGATCTCCCAGGACGTCGCGTGGCGGACGGTGGACGGGATCGGCGTCGTCGGGTTTTCCGAATTTCGGCACACCACGGGCACGTCGAACACGGCCCGTTCGGCGACGCTCCGGCAGGCCACCATTGGCGGGCAGACGATCGGGTAGTCGCTCGAGACGCGCGCCGACTTCTGGCCGCTCGCGGCCGGCAACCGCTGGGAGTTCCGCGTCACCGCCTCGGGCGGCGTGAGTCTCGGCGAGGTCGCGTGGACGGTCGAATCCGCAGGTGCGGGCCTTGCCCTACGGATGCAGCGCGTCCGCAATGGCGCCGTCGTCGCGTCCACGACATGCCCGGTCGCGGTTGGCGCCGCGTCGGCGGCAACGACGTGGCAGACGCCGTTCAGCCTCGCCAGCTGTGCGCTGCCCGACCCGACGCTGGCGCCGAACCTGGCAGGCACGGCCGCCGTGCTCGGCATCGACCTCTACACCGTCACACAGGCGATTCTCGTCGGGGCTCAGGTCGTCCTGGCCGACGTCGCGGTCGGGGGCAACACGCTCGGCGGCGGCGCGAACGGACCCGTCGCGGAGACGAGCTATACGCTCGCGCGCGGCATCGGGCCGGTGCGCTACTCGTCCGAAAGCAGGCTCGGCACGCCCGGGCAGTGGAGTGCCCGGCTCGCCTTCGCCCGGATCGGCAGCACGACGATCGGCGAGCAGGTCGTCGCGGGCGAGGCCGATCCAGACGTCACGGGGGCCGCGTTCACCGCCGGACCCAACCCGACGCGCGGCGCGCTCGCGCTGTCGTTCGCGCTCCCCGAAGCGGCCGACGCCTCAGCCGAGCTTTTCGACGCGCTCGGGCGCTCGGTCCTGCGCGCGGACCTCGGGCCGCAGTCGGCTGGCGCGGGAACGGCGCGGCTGGACCTTTCGGGGCTGGCGTCGGGCGTCTACGTCATGCGCCTCGCGGCGGGCGCCGTCCGGGCAAGCACGCGCATCAGCGTCGTCCGCTGACGCGGCGCCTCGCGGCGGAAGGCATGTGCCGAGCGTCTCGCAACGCTCCGCTCATGCGCCTCGCTTGTTGTCTGTCGCAGACAACCGAATGTGTCATCCCGCCGGGTGAACCCGGACCTGACGTGATCCGGGATCTCCTCGACGGTTGTCGGTGCGAGCCGTGGCCAGCCGAGCACGCCCCATCGTCCAGGAGATCCCGGCTCGGCGGCCGGGATGGCATGTAGCGGGGGGCAGCGGTTGATTGTGCCTCCCGTCCTCCGTCAGTGCGGCCAGGCCGAGGCGGCGCCGGCGATGGCGGCGTCGAGCTGCTCGGGCGTCGCCTCGCCGTAGTTGAAGGCCGTCGCGAGCTCGCCGTTGCGGTTGAAGACCCACGTCGTCGGGATCCACGTCACCGGCATG
>JBBSQZ010000295.1:0-3931 GCA_038243565.1 Rhodothermales bacterium
GGCGGAACGGCCAGCTACCGCGTCTACCCGGTCCCCGTCGAGAACCCGACGTTCTCGCCGGCCCCGCCGCCCGCCGACGGCCGCGTCGTCGTGACCGGCCCCGACGACCCGCTCGCGAGCCCGTTCGGCTGGCACGACACCAACGGCGCGGCCGGACCCGAGTTCACGACCACGCAGGGCAACAACGTCCACGCCTACACCGACGTCGACGCCAACAACGCGCCCGACCCAGGCTCCAGCCCCGACGGCGGCGCGGCCCTCGTCTTCGACTTCCCGGTCGACTTCACGCAGCCGCCGAGCGCCTACCGCCCGGCCGCCGTCACCAACCTGTTCTACTGGAACAACATCGTCCACGACGTCCTGTACCAGTACGGCTTCGACGAGGTCTCGGGCAACTTCCAGGTGAGCACCTACGGCCGCGGCGGCGCCGGCAACGACGACGTCCGCGCCGAGAGCCAGGACGGCAGCGGCACCAACAACGCCAACTTCAGCACGCCGGCCGACGGCCAGCGCCCGCGGATGCAGATGTTCGTCGGGACGAACCACCCGGTGAACGTGGACGGCTCGTTCAACAACACGACGATCACGCACGAGTACGGCCACGGCGTCTCGACCCGCCTCACCGGCGGGCCCTCGAACGCCACGTGCCTCTCCTCGACGAGCTACCCCGAGCAGATGGGCGAGGGCTGGAGCGACTTCTTCTCGCTCATGCTCACCGCGCTGCCGACCGACACGCCCGCGCAGCCGCGCGCCTACGGCGCGTGGTTCTACAACAAACCCGCCGGCATCCGCCTCGCGCCCTACTCGACCAGCTTCACCGTCAACAGCTACACCTACCAGCGGACGCGCACGGCCGTCGCCCCGCACGGCGTCGGCTTCATCTGGGCGACGATCCTCTGGGAGGCCGCGCAGGACATGATCGGCGCGCACGGCTTCTCACCGGACATCTACGACGCCGACGGCATGGCGGGAAACCAGATGATGCTGCGCCTCGTCGTCGAGGGCCTCAAGCTGCAGCCCTGCGGGCCGGGCTTCGTCGACGGCCGCGACGCCATCCTCGCCGCCGACGCGCTGCTCTACCCGGACGCGGCCAACCCCGGCCGCGGCCGCCACTACGTCACGCTCTGGCAGGCGTTCGCGCGGCGCGGCCTCGGGGCCAGCGCGAGCCAGGGTTCGTCGGGCTCGAACGCGGACAACACCGAGGCCTTCGACTTCCCGCTGCCGCCCCCCGCGCTCGGGATCACCGCGATGGCCGTCGAGGGCTCGGCCCAACCGGGCGCCTCGGTGACCGTCCCGCTGACGGTCCGCAACACGGCCCCGGCCGGCCACGCATTGCTGCGCCTCACCGCCACGGTCCTCGGCGGCTTCGACGCGCGCCCCGCCGCGCCGGCCGCGCGCACGCCCGGCAGCCTCCGCCTGCTCCCGGCTCCGGACCGCGGCAAGACGCCCGAGGCGGCCGCGTCCGCCGCGCAGGCCTTCGGGGCCGGCGGCCCGGACGGGTTCGGCTACGTCTGGACGGACTCCGACGAGCCCGGCGGCCCCACCTACGGCTGGATCGACATCGCCACGACCGGCACGTCGGTCACGCTGGCCGACGATGCCGCCGCGAGCGTCGCGCTCCCGTTCGCGTTCCCGTTCTACGGGTCCGACCGCGCCAGCGTCCGGATCACGTCCAACGGCTGGCTCGGCTTCGCCGGCAGCGGCACCGCCACCGCGTCTACGAACGCCGCCATCCCGACCAGCGGCGCGCCCAACGACCTCATCGCGGCGTTCTGGGACGACCTCAACCCGGCGGCCGGCGGCCAGATCCGCTATCGCGACATGGGCGACGGGCGCTTCGTGGTGAGCTGGCTCGCCGTGCCGCGCTACGGCGAGGCCGGCAGCGCGATGACATTCCAGGCCGTCCTCCACGCCTCGGGCGAGATCGTCCTCCAGTACCAGACGCTCACTGGCACGCGCACGAGCGCCACCATCGGCATCGAGAATCCGGATGGCACGGACGGCCTGCAGGTGGTCTCTGACGCGCCCTACGCCCGTGACGGCCTCGCCCTGCGGTTCGCGCAGCCGACGATCTGGGCGACGGTCGCACCGCGCACCGCGATCGTCGCCCCGGGCGACAGCACGGCCTTCACCGTCAGGCTCGACGCCACGGCTCTCGCCATCGGCACCTACACCGCCACGCTGCGCCTGACGTCCAACGACCCTGACGCGCTGGTCGCGGACCTGCCCGTGACGTTCATCGTCGGCGGTCCGACGGAGGCGGCTGCGACTCCCGGCCGCGCCGTGTTCGCGCTCGACGCCGTCGCGCCGAACCCGACGCGCGGCGCGGCGCGCGTCCGCTTCTCGCTGCCCGAGGCGCAGGCCGTGCGCGTGACCGTCACAGACCTGCTCGGCCGCGAGGTGGCCGTGCTGCTGGACGGCCGGGCCCCGGCGGGCACGTCCGACGCGGCGTTCCCGGCGGCGCTGCCGGCGGGCGTCTACGTCGTGCGCGTCACGGCCGCCGACGGCGCCGTCGCGACGCGGCGCGTGACGGTCGTGCGCTAGCCGGCGCCCGCTACTCGGCGAGGCGGATCCGTATGAAGCATCGTGTGTGCGGATGCTATGTTCGTCGCCTCGCCCACCCTGCGCCTATGACTGCTCCGGCCCGATTTGCCCTCCTAGCGTTCGTACTCGTGCTTTCCGGCTGCGACTCGGGGAATCCGCCCGCCGTGCCCGCTCAGCCCTCGATTGTCGGGACTTGGGCGATCCAGAGTAGGGTGCAGAACACCTATGCCACGCTCGAGCAGACGCAGAGGGCCCTCGACTTTTTCTCGCCGGTGGGAGGCGAGCTCGTGGTCTCGGGCGCCGTGTCTGCCTCGCTGCGGTACCTCGAGGCACGCTACTCGGACCCTGTGGGCGACGGGTCGCTCCGCGGCTACTCCTTCCGAAACGTGCCAGCCGCATCCGGCCAGCGACCGCTCGTCACGTTTGGTGTGACGGACACGGGGAGCGCTGTTGTGAGCGAGACCAGAGCCGACGGGTCGATGCACGGCTTTTACGTCGAAGATCCGCCCAACACCGCGCTGTTCTCTCTCGGCGCCGACACCGTCCGGGTCGCTCGAGCGCGCTACGTCGAGTCCGGCACCGGAGCTGAGGTCTTCGTATCCGGAGTGCTCGTTCTGCCGCACCGGACCATCCCGGGGGGCGCCGAGACGCTCGTCAGGAGTCAGGCCCCCAGCTTCGATCTGGATGACCAGCGCCTCACCTTCAACGCAGACGGCACGTTCCGCGCCACGTTCGGAAACTCAACATCGACCGGGCGATGGGCGGCGGTGGGCGACGGGACATTTACATCATTGATCGACGGGGTTTCCGCCGATCTGACGTCTCGGTACACGCTTCAGGAGAGTGTTCTGACCGCAACGACGCCCGTCGGGCCGTGCGACGCGGTGTGCCTCTTCTTCGTGCAGAAGGACCTGGCGCTTCCTGCAGGCGCGGTTCGGGACGCCCGGCTCACGTCCGTGGCGACGTTCGACCGCGTCCAGCCCTGACGCCTCGAGGCGCTAGCCGGCGAGGCCGGCCTGCGCGAGCAGCCACGCGTACACGAACGCGACCTCGCGGTAGGCGCGGTAGCGCCCCGACGGCCCGCCGTGGCCGGCCTCCATCTCGGTCTTGAACAGGATCGGCCGGCGCCCCGTGTTGAGGTCGCGCAACCTCGCGACCCACTTCGCCGGCTCCCAGTACTGCACCTGGCTGTCGTGCAGGCCCGTCATCACGAGCATCGCCGGGTAGTCGGCGGCGCGCACGTTGTCGTAGGGCGAGTAGGCGAGCATCGTCCGGAAGGCGGGCTCCTCGTTGGGGTTGCCCCACTCGTCGTACTCGCCCGTCGTGAGCGGGATCGAGTCGTCGAGCATCGTCGTGACGACGTCCACGAACGGGACCTGCGCGACGA
>JBBSQZ010000296.1:0-3896 GCA_038243565.1 Rhodothermales bacterium
CGTGAAGTAGGCGATGTCGGCGCCGCTGCGCGTGACGGTCGCGGCCCAGCCCGTCGCGGCGAGCGTCTCGGCGAAGGGCATCGCCACGGCGAGCGTCAGCACGAGCCCGACGCCGGCGGTGAGCCGCTCGGGCGTGGCCGCCCACAGCCCGACGCCGGCCGCCGCGGCGACGCCGAGGACGGTCCAGACCGGGCTCGAGAGCTTGGTCTGGATCGTGAACGGGTTGACGGCAGCGAAGCCGGCCGGGTCGGAGAGGTAGAGCGGGAGGATCGTCGCGGCGAAGACGGCCGCGGCGACGACGCCGAACAGGGCGCCGGCGCCCCAGCGCCTCGGACGGCCGTAGGCGTAGAGCGCGGCCGCGCCGATGGCCAGTGCCATCACCGAGCGTGTCGAGAGGAGCAGGCCGGCGAGCGCGCCCCACCCGGCGACGGCGGCAAGCGGGCGCCCGCCCGAGGCGCGCGCCATCGGCCACACCAGCGCCGCCGCGAGCACGCCGTTGGCGACGAGCGTGCTCCGCGTGACGACCTCGTACCAGAACGGCAGCGCCGCCGCGAGCAGCACCACGGCGACGAGCGCGCGCGGCGCCTCGAGGACGGAATAGGCCAAGACCGCGAAGCCGGCGAGCGCCGCGATGCTCACCCAGCCGACCTCGCCCGCGAGGTAGAACGGCGCCGTGAGCGCGAAGTAGACCGGCGACGGGCCGGGCGCGTTCGGGTACCGCGGCGTGTACGCATAGACGCCGTCGCGCACGTTCTCGACGACCGTTTCGATCATCAGGTGGCGGTCCACGCCGAGCGCGCCCGGGTCCACGCGCGCCAGCCCGACCGCAGCGACGGCGGCGCAGACGGCGACGACGGCCGCGGCCGTCCAGCCGCTCCGCTGCCACGCCGCGGGAAGCCGGGGCATCGCCCACAGGACGGCCCCGGCCGCGACGGCGTAGCCGAGCGACAGCGCGACGCCGGCCGGCACGCGCCCGCCGTACTTCACGGCGAACAGCGCCACGACGGCGGCATAGACGAGCGCCGAGGCGACCCACACGGGCCGGCCCAGCGCCGGGACGTCGGGCGAGGCGTGCATCAGCCGCGGTCGAGGAAGCCGCCGACGGTCTTCTGCTCGTCGCGCTCGAGCACGACGAGGGCCGCGAACTGCGGCGGCGCCGTCGCGCCGCCGGCGCCGCCCATGGCGGACATCGAGGCGACGCGCCAGCCGTCGTTGAGATGCTCGGTGAGCGTCTCGGCGCTCTCGGACGGGTGCCCCGGCGCGTAGTGGACGACGAGGGTCTTATGCTGTTTGGCCATCGGGAGGAGCGTGTTGAGGAGGGTCAGAGGGTGTCGCCGCGCTGAATGGACCGGAGCACTTCGGCATCGAAGCGGTCGCGCGGGCGGAGTGAGGCGCTTTTGAGGCGGATCAGCGCCTCTGCGCCGAGGAAGCGGACAGCCGTCCCGCCGATGTCGTGGGAAACGGAGTCCGGGAGCAGGTCGGCGTAGGTCAAACCAGACATCTGCGTGAACAGGTCGATGTCGAAGTCTTCGGTGACCCGGATGGCGCCTTCCTCGACCGGAAAGTCGTCCGGGCTGAGTTCAGCGGCAGCTCCCTCGCCCACTCCGGCGAGGACACCGATGAGGCGCTCGAGGTTGTCGTGGGAGGCATCGACGACGAGGTCCAGGTCGTCGGTGGTCCGGGCGTAGCCGGCCTTCGCGACCGCGAGCCCGCCGACGACCAGGAAGGCCACGTCGTTACGCACGAGGGCGACCAACACGCTTGCGAACATGTCCATCGGGGTTGGGAGGCATGAGGCCCAGTGCGCGGAGCTCGGCGCGGAGGCGCCACACGACCTCGAGCGGGTCGCGCTCGCGCTTCCTCCCGACCGTCTTGCGAATCGTGCCGGGGCCGGGCGGATCGGGCGGGGGGGGCGCGTCAGGCATGGGCCGGGATGAGGTCCAGGAACGCGTCGAAGAGGTAGCGGCTGTCGTGCGGGCCGGGGCACGCCTCGGGGTGGTACTGCACCGAGAGGCCGGGGAAGCGCGCGAAGCGCAGGCCCTCGACCGAGCCGTCGTTGAGGTTGCGGTGGCTGACGGTCGCCACGGCCGGATCGACGCCGTCCTCGCACACGGCGAAGCCGTGGTTCTGCGTCGTGATCTCGACGCGCCCCGTCTCGGCGTGCAGCACGGGCTGGTTCGCGCCGCGGTGCCCGACCTTCATCTTGTCGACGGGCAGGCCCTCGGCGAGGGCCATGAGCTGGTGCCCGAGGCAGATCCCGAAGACGGGCAGGCCGGCGTCGATGGCGCCGCGGACCGCGGCGACGGCGTCGGGCATCGCGCGCGGGTCGCCGGGGCCGTTCGAGAGGAAGACGCCGTCGGGCTGCCACGCGAGGACGTCGGCGAGCGGCGCGTGCGACGGGAAGACGCGGACGGCGCAGCCGCGGGCGGCGAACTCGCGCAGGATGTGCCGCTTCACGCCGTAGTCGACGACGGCCACGCGCGGGCTGCCCGACACCGAGACGTCGTACGCCTCGGGCGTCGTCACGCGGCTCGCCAGCTCGAGGCCCGCCATCGACGGGTGCGCGCGCGCCGTCGCCACGAGGGCGTCGTCGTCGAGCGTCTCGGTCGAGACGACGGCGTTCATCACGCCCGCCTCGCGGACGTGCCGCACGAGGCGCCGCGTGTCCACGCCCGAGATACCGACGAGGCCGTGGCGGCGCATGTACGCGTCCAGCGTCTCCTCCATCGCGGCGTTGGACGGGTTCCGGGCGAAGGACCGCACGATGAGGCCCGCGACGTGCGGGTGGTCCGCCTCGGTCGCAGCCTCCATCGCGCCGTAGTTGCCGATGTGCGGGTACGTCATCATCATGAGCTGCCCGGCGTAGCTCGGATCCGTGAGGACCTCCTGGTAGCCGGACATCGCCGTGTTGAAGCACAGCTCGCCGGCCGCCTCGCCGGGTGCGCCGACGGAGACGCCCGTGACGACGGTGCCGTCTTCGAGGGCGAGCTTCGCGGGGCGTGGGTCGTCAGTCGGCATCGCGGTCATCGGAAGCGGTCATCGGGGCTGGACACAAAAAAAGCCCCCCGGGAACGGGAGGCTGCTCGGCCCGGGCGCGGGCGCGGCGTCGGCGGCGAGGCGGATCGGGCCATCGGGCCATGCGAGCGAGGAGCGCACGAGCGAAGGGATCGGGGTGCGGCCAGAAGATACGGCCACGCGAGGAGCGGCAGAGGCGCCGCGGGGCGAGCGCCGGCGCTCCGGAAGAGTGACTTCACGCGGGCGAGTTTGGAGAAAGGAAGTTTGGAGAGGACGCGGCGTCGCGCCTAATCGGCCTTCTTCTCCAAACTTCAAACTCCCCAGACCCGGGCACCCACTCCGAGCGCACGCACCTCCGCAGGGGCGCCGTTCGGCCTGTTCGCATCGCCGCCCGCGTCGTACCCTCTGCTGTCGTCCGTCGCTCCCGTGTTGCCGTCTCTCGAGCCTACGCGCATCCGCGCCCGAAACCGCCGCCTCGGCATCGCCCTCGCCGCGAGCGCCGTGCTACACGTCGCGGCCGTCTCGCTGTGGCTCTGGGCGACGCCGGCCGAGCCGGTACCGCCGGCCCTGCCGATCGTCGAGTATGCCGTCTCGGACATCGTCCCGATCCCGGAGGTCGACATGCGCCCGGACGCGGCCTTCGGCGAGACGCCGAGCGACGCGGGCGGCGGCGCGGCGCCGGGCCGGGCGGACCGTCCGCCGGCCGAGCCGCCGCCGGCGACCGAGGCGCCGTCCGTCGTCACGCCGGACCGGTTGCAGGGCACGAACGAGGTCGTCAGCCGCGCGGGGCCGGCGCGGTCGTCAGCTGTCGTGCCGTCCGCCACGGCGCCGGCCGAGGCGCCGCGCATGGCCGGGCCGGGCGCGCCGACCTCGGGGCCGCC
>JBBSQZ010000297.1:0-3863 GCA_038243565.1 Rhodothermales bacterium
ACCGAGACCCTCGCCCCGACCACGCTCGCCGCCCGCTTCCGCGCCGTCCGCGCCCTCACCGAGTCGCTCACGGACGGCCTCGAGACCGAGGACTACGTCGTCCAGTCGATGGCCGACGTGAGCCCGACGAAGTGGCATCTCGCGCACACGACGTGGTTCTGGGAGACCTTCGTGCTCGCGCCGCACGCGCCGGGCTACGCGCTCCACGACGCGCGCTACCCGTTCCTCTTCAACTCGTACTACGTCCAGGCCGGCCCGCGGCACTGCCGCGCCCAGCGCGGCTACCTCTCCCGTCCCACCGTCAACGAGGTGTTCGCCTACCGCGCCCACGTCGACGCCGCGATGGACGCCTTCCTCGAGACGCTCGACGAGCAGGACAGCCGCGCCGTCGCCGAGATCGTGGAGGTCGGCCTGAACCACGAGCAGCAGCACCAGGAGCTGATGCTGACGGACCTCAAGCACGTCTTCTCGGTCAACCCGCTGCGCCCGGCCTACCGCGAGCGGACGCCCGAGGCGGCGCCGGATCCCGGCCCGATGCGCTGGCGCCGCTTCGAGGCGGGCGTCGTCGAGATCGGCGCGACGGGCGCGGGCGAGACGACGCGCGAGCGCTTCCACTTCGACAACGAGGGGCCGCGCCACCGGCAGTTCGTCGAGGCGTTCGAGATCGCGGATCGCCTCGTCACCGCGGGCGAGGTCATGGCGTTTATCGCCGACGGCGGCTATGCGCGCCCCGAGCTGTGGCTCTCGATGGGCTGGGCGACGGTCCAGGCCGAGGGCTGGCAGCACCCCTTCTACTGGGAGGCGGACGATGCCGGCGGCTGGCAGCACGTCACGATGGCCGGAATGCAGCCCGTCGACCCGAACGAGCCGGCCGTCCACCTGTCCTACTTCGAGGCGGACGCCGTCGCGCGGTGGATGGGCGCGCGCCTGCCCTCCGAGTTCGAGTGGGAGGTCGCGGCGCAGACGGCAGACGTAGCGGACGGCACCTTCGTCGAGGGCGGCCGCCTCCACCCTGCCCAGGTCCGGGCTCGCCCGGCGGCCGGCGCGCCTCTCGACGTCGCCTCGGGCGACGGCGCGCCCGCGGAGCCCGCCCTGAGCCAGATGTTCGGCGAGGTCTGGCAGTGGACGCACAGCCAGTACACGCCGTACCCCGGCTACGCGCCCGTGCCGGGCGCGCTCGGCGAGTACAACGGCAAGTTCATGGCCAACCAGTTCGTGCTCCGCGGCGCCTCGGTCGGCACCAGCCGGACGCACGCGCGGGCGACGTACCGCAACTTCTTCCCGCCGGAGGTCACGTGGCAGTTCACCGGCCTCCGCCTCGCCCGCAGCGTGTGAGGATTGCTGAGGCGAATCACTCTCCCTTTGTCATCCCGGCCCCCGAGCCGGGATCTCCTGGACGGTGGCTCGTGCGCAACCGGCCACGTTTCGCACCGACGACCCACGAGGAGATCCCGGGTCAAGCCCGGGATGACATGGTCAGGGAGACACGCCACGCCAACCGATTGCACTCGCATCAGCCCTCAACACCTCACCTTCTCGACTCCGTTGGATTCTCCTGACCTCACGACCACCGTCTCCCCCTTCGCCGCCGATGTCCTCGCCGGGCTGAGTGCGACGCCTCGTGCCATCCCGCCGAAGTGGCTCTACGACGCCGAGGGGTCGCGCCTCTTCGGCGCCATCACCCGCCTCGACGCGTACTACCCGACCGAGACCGAGCGCGCGATCCTCCGCGACCACGCCGCCGAGATGGCCGCCGCGATCGGCCCGGGCGCCGCGCTCGTCGAGTACGGCAGCGGCTCGAGCGACAAGACGCGCGTGCTCCTCGACGCCCTCGGCGACGGCCTCGCGGCCTACGTCCCCGTCGACATCTCGCCGACGGCGCTCGACGCGGCCGCCGCGGCGCTCCGCGACGAGTACCCGCGCCTCGACGTGCGGCCGGTCGTGGCGGACTACACGACGCCGTTCGCGCTGCCCGACGTGTCGCCCCGCGAGCGGCGCGTCGTCTTCTTTCCCGGCTCGACCGTCGGCAACTTCACGGCTGCTGAGACCGAGGCGTTCTTCCGGCACGCCGCGGACGTCGTCGGGCCGGGCGGGGCGCTCCTCATCGGTGCAGACCAGCGCAAGGACGCGGCCATCCTCAGAACGGCCTACGACGACCCCGAGGGCGTCACGGCAGCGTTCAACCTGAACCTGCTCGCGCGCATCAACCGCGAGCTCGGCGGCGACGCGGACCTCGGCGCGTGGGCGCACGAGGCGCGCGTGTTCGGCGACCGCGTCGAGATGCACCTCGTCTCGCGAATCGATCAGGCGCTCGCCGTGTGCGGCGACCGGTTTAGCTTCGACCGCGGCGCGTCGATCCACACCGAGACGTCGACCAAGTACGGGCCGGACACCCTTTCGGAACTCGCCGCGCAGGCCGGCCTCACGCGCGCGCAGCGCTGGACCGACCCGAGGGGCTGGTTCGCCGTCGAACTCTACACCGCAGATCCCACATGAGCAAGCGCCCCAGGAACGTCCTCGGCATCGACATCGGCGGGTCGGGCGTGAAGGGCGCCGTCGTGGACGCGAAGAAGGGCTCCCTCGTGACGGAGCGCACCCGCGTGCCGACGCCCCAGCCGGCGACGCCGGACGCCGTGGCCGAGGCCGTCGAGGGGCTCGGGCGCGCCGCCGAGTGGAGCGGGCCCGTCGGCTGCGCCGTCCCGGCGCGCGTGCGCCGCGGCGTCGTCGAGACGGCGTCCAACATCGACCACTCGTGGATCGGGACCGACGCCGTGCGGCTGTTCCGCAAGCGCCTCGGCGTGCCCGTCGTGGTCCTCAACGACGCCGACGCGGCGGGGCTCGCCGAGATGGCCTTCGGCGCGGGCAAGGGCGAGAAAGGCACGACGCTCGTCGTGACGTTCGGCACCGGCATCGGCAGCGCCCTGTTCATCGGCAAGCACCTCGTCCCGAACACCGAGCTCGGGCATGCCCGCTTCGACGAGCGCGTGGCCGAGCAGGTCGCGGCGGACTCGGTCCGCACGCGCGAGCACCTCACGTGGGAGCGCTGGGCGCGGCGCCGGGTGCAGCCGGTCCTCGACATGTACGAGTTCCTCTTCGCGCCGGACCGCATCATCGTCGGCGGCGGCGTCTCGAGGATTGACCGGTGGAGCCAGTTCGGGCACCTCCTGGACACCAAGGCGACGCTCTGCCGCGCCGAGCTCGGCAACGAAGCCGGCATCGTCGGCGCCGCCCTCGCCGTCCGCCGCGCCGCCTGATGCACCTGCTTCCCACCTGATGCCGACTGCCCCGACATCCGACGCCCCGCGCACGACCCTCCGCGCCGACATCCTGAGCGTCGCGCTCGGCCTGCTCACGTCCGAGGGCCCGACCGCCGTCTCGATCCGCCGCATCGCGCGCGAGCTCGGCGTGAGCCCCGGCGCGGCGTACTACCACTTCGACGGCAAGGGCGCGCTCTACCGCGCGCTCGTCGCCGACGGCCTCGCCGCCGTCGAGCAGGCCATCCTCGAGGCGACGCCCGCCGCGGCGCCGCCGCTCGAGCGCCTCGTCGCCATCGCGCGCGCCTACGGCGCGTTCGGCCTCGCGCAGCCGGACCTCTACTACGTCGTGATGATGCTCCGCGCCGACGGCATCCCGGAGCTCTCGGACGCCGAGAAGGCGCCGGGCCTGCGCATGCTCGAGCTCACCGCGACGGCCATCTCGGACGGCATCGCCGACGGCTCGGTCCGCGCCATCGAGAACCCGGTCGGCGCCGCGCTCCTGCTCTGGACGACGCTCCACGGCATCGTCGGCCTCGCCGCGTCGCGGCGCCTCGAGATGACCGCACCTGGCCTCGACGCGAACCTCCTGCTCGAGACGGCCATCGA
>JBBSQZ010000298.1:0-3860 GCA_038243565.1 Rhodothermales bacterium
CCTCCGGCCCGCCCCACGGCGACGTGAGCGGCAGCACGTCGACCACGTTCTCGGTCGAGAGCACGGGCCGGCGCAGGTTCGGGCGGCCGTGGCCGGGCAGCGAGCCGAGAAAGGCCTCGACGGCGTTCACGTCCTCGACGCGGCCCGTGAAGCCGAGGTCGCGAACCGACTTCAAAAGGGCGCCTGCGTGGTCGTCCGCCGTCCGGGCATCATCCGCCATCACGACGGCACAGCAGGTGAGGAAGCCGAAGCGGACCTCGCCGCCCGAGTTCGTCGCCCGCGCAGCGCCGGCGTCGTGGACCATCGCGGTCGCGTTGCCGTCCTGGAACGCGAGGTCGAGGTCCGTCTCCTGCCGCTTCTCCTTCGACGCCATGTCCTTGGCCCAGTCGCCGGCGCCGCGGCGCTTCTGGAACCAGCCGAGTTGGCTCTTGCCGATGACCTTGGACGCCGTGGCGGGCGAGAGCGGGACGAAGCGCACCGACCAGCGGTACGGGAACGGCAGCCGGAGCAGCGGGTCGGCGAGTCCGGGCGTCGTCGCGTTCGGATAGCCCTGGACGGCGACCAAGCGGACGTGCTTGCCGCCCACGCGCGGCTCGAAGCCGCCCACGAAGGGCTGGTCGGCGAGCGCGTGGTCGAGATACGCGCCGTGACCGGGTACGCCGACGACGTCCTCGAGACCGGTCAGGCACTCGTGGAGGTGCCGGAGCAGGTCCGCGCTCGTCGCACGGCGCACGCGCATTGCCGACGCGAGGCGGTCCTGGATGCCTCGCAACTCGCGCTCGAACTGGCCGAGCAGGCGCGTCCAGACGTCGGACGCCGCGTCGCCCTCGCCGCGACCCTTGACGAGCGCGCGGCCGAGCTGCCCGGCGAGCGCGGCCGGCGGCGTGTAGGTCACCGCGATGACGCTCTCGGTCTCGTAGTGCTCGCCGACCGCCGAGTAGCGCGCGCGGCGCGCCTCGTCGATGGCCCGGCTCACCGGGTCCGGGAAGTGGCACCGCTCGCGCGGCGCGTACCCGACGGCGTCGCGGCGGAGCGCGTCCGCGTGGACCATCCAGCCGTCGCCGAGCGCGGCCACGGCCGTGTTGACGTGGCCTGCGAGGTTCACGATCTCGGCCGGCGTCGACGAGGCGAGGTCGCGGCCGCGGACGTGCCACGCAGCGAGGAACGAGCCGTCCTTCATCAGCACGACCCCCTCCCCTACCAGGAAGCCCCAGCCGAGCAGGTCGGCGAGCCCGCGAGGCGTGCTCCGGTGCTCGCGAAGACGCTGGAGACCAGCGGTCCCGAGCGCTCCAGCGGTAAGACCTGCAGCGGCGGCGATAAGACTCATGTGGAGCGTGAAGGGCGCCGCAGTTACGGCAAAGGGTGAAGTGCGAGCCGTCAGGACGAGCCGCCTCAGGACGTGGGGACGGACGCGGCAGGCTTTGCGGACGACGTGTGCGCGGGCGGGAGCGGTTCGTAGGCGTCGGCCTGCATGAGCGTCCGCGCGAGGAACTGTGGCAGCAGCTCGTCCACGTTCGAGAGCCGCACCATCAGCGGGTGGACGACCGCCACGACGCCGAGCACGACCAGCACGCTCGCGACCGAGATGCCGAGCAGGTAGACGAGGCAGACCACGAGCGTGACCTCGAGGATGAGGAAGCTGCGGTCGACGCCGGCGTAGCGCGGGATGCGGACGAGCGACTGGTAGACCGGCCGCTCGGGCAGGCGTGTCGCCGTAGACGTGGGGTCGGACATCGGAAGGAGGCTGTTTGAGTCGCGTGGCAAGCAGGCGGACGTGCGCTCGCGCACGAGCGGTCCGCCTGCTGCCACGCGGCGTTAAGTCATCAAGTCAACAAAGCAGCATGTCAGCTAGAATGAGGCGCCGGAGATGCCGAGCGTCGCCGCGAACGAGGCGGCGCCGATTGCGACGCCGAGGCCGAGCACGGCCTGCGCGACCCGCTTGACACCCTCCTCGTTGCGCGTGAAAGCCCAGATGATGCCGCCGGCGGCGAGCGCGATCACGGCGACGATCCGGACCGTGTTGCCGGTCAGCGCGTCGGCGATGGTCTGGAGCGGGCCGTCCCATGGCATCGCGGCTCCACCCGAGGCCGACGCCTCGGCCGAGATGAGGATGGTGAATACGACGAGGCCCAGGATGCGGGCCGAGTACCGGGAAAGCGTGGCGGCCGTGCGGCGCGCGGATGCTGGACGGCGTGAAGTGTGAGGCATGACGTTCGAGATGGGGTGGAAAGCCGGGCGTCCCCGGCGGTGGTTGGAGCGGACCGCGAGCGGTCGGTGACCCAGAGCGGTCCCAGGCCACGTGCGGCCCGCCGGGCGTCCCCGGAGGTGTCGGTGGCGCCTCAGACGGGCTCGAGCTCGTAGTCCGAGCCGTCGTGGCCCACGACGCGGGCGAGCTCGCGGACGCGGCGGCCCTCGTTGCCGCCCTGGATCACGACGACGACGCCGACGGCTTCGGCCACGAGCGCCGGCTGGGGCGGGACGCCGGCCCGCTGAGCGAGCCGGTCGAGGCGCCGGAGCGCGCCGCGCGCGTCGGTCGCGTGGACCGTCGCGCACCCGCCCGGGTGGCCCGTCGCCCAGGCGTCGAGAAGGTGGAGCGCCGCCCCGTCGCGAACCTCACCCACAACGATCCGGTCGGGCGTGCAGCGGAGCGTGAAACGGACGAGGTCGGAGAGCGACACGTCCTCGCTCGTGCGAAGGCTGAGATGGTCCTCGGCGCGGCACTGAAGCTCGGCCGTGTCCTCGAGCACGACGACCCGCTCGCGCGGGTACTGGTCGCTCATCTCAAGGAGGACCGCGTTGCAGAGCGTCGTCTTGCCAGAGCCCGTCCCGCCGCAGACGAGGATGTTCTCGTGGTCGCGCACGGCGGCCTCGACGGCGTCCTTCTGCTGGAGCGTCATCACGCCTGTGGAGACGTAGTTCGCGAGCCGGAACACGCGGCGCGCGGGCTTGCGAATCACGAAGCAGGCGCGGGGCACGACGGGCGCGACGAAGCCCTGGAGGCGGGCTCCACCGAACGTCATCGCCGGTAGCTCCGCTTGGACCGTCGGCCGGGTCGCCGAGAGCGTGTCGCCTCGGAAGGCGGCGACGGCGTTCAGGAACTGCTCTACCTGCGAGCCTTCAAGCGTCGTCCCGAGGGCCACCTTGCCCTGCGTGTGCGTGTCGGCCCGGAGCACGCCGTCGCCGGCGTTGACGTAGACCTCCGTCACGTCGTCGTCCGCGAACGTGCCGACGACCTCGGGGCCGAGGTAGCGCTCCATGAGCGCGCGGTAGCGGGCCTCCTTCGTCGCCTCGGGTAGACCCGCCTCAGCCGTGAAGCCGAGACGGGCTGCACCGAGGCGGGCCTGCCCGAGGCGCGCCGAGCCGGGGGTCTCGTGCGTGTCGGGCGTCGGGTCGGATGCGGGGGCCTCCATCGGGTCGTGGCTTCGGACGTGCCCCCACGGTGAGGGCCTCACCCGGATAGGGCGCGAGCCCCCGCACATCCCCGCCACTTCGGCCGCACATTTTTTCGGCTGCGCAGTGCGACCCCTTTCTCACCCTGCCGGAGCCTCGTCATCAGATCTGTGCGTACGCCTCCCGCAGGACACGTTCGGCCCTCGCCACCGTTTCCGCCCGAGCCACGCCGTCTGGAGCAGCCTGGACGGCGCCTATCGCCGGAGCGAGCACACCGACGGCGTCGTCCGCGCGGCCGGCGCGTGCGAGCGCCTCGGCGCGAGCCGTGGCCGCGCCGAGGAGAACTTCGAGCCGGACTCCGGGTGCGGGTACCAGCGCGTGCGCCGTCTCCAGCGCCTCCTCTGCGTACTCCAGCGCCCGTGCCTCATCACCCGACTCGAGGGCGAGCCGTGACAGGTCCGTGTAGGCGA
>JBBSQZ010000299.1:0-3816 GCA_038243565.1 Rhodothermales bacterium
CATCGACACGTACCTCTCGAACCACTTCGCCTTCTGCCGCTTCAACTTCTCGACCGGCGACGCGGCGGGGCAGAACATGGTCGGCCGCGCCACCTTCGCGGCGTGCTCGTGGATCCTGGACACGCACACCGAGATCCGGCGCTTCTACCTCGAGTCCAACTTCGCGACGGACAAGAAGGCGTCAATGGTCAACATCATGCGCACGCGCGGCAAGCGCGTCACGGCGGAGTGCCACATCCCCGGCGACGTGCTGCGCGAGGTGATGCGCGTCGAGCCGGCCGGGCTGGCGTACCACTGGGGCGTCGCCGCGGGCATCGGGTCGCTGCTGTCGGGCGCCAACAACAACGGCCTCCACTCGCCGAACGGCATCACGGCGATGTTCATCGCGACCGGGCAGGACGTGGCGAACGTTTCGGAGTCGTCCGCCGCGATCCTCTACGTCGAGCACACGCCGGAGGACGAGCTGTTCATGTCGATCACGATCCCGAGCCTCATCATCGCGACGCACGGCGGCGGGACCGGCCTCGCGACGCAGAAGGAGTGCCTCCAGATGCTCGGCTGCGTCGGGCGCGGCAAGGCCAAGAAGCTCGCCGAGATCATCGCGGGCGTCGTCCTCGCGGGCGAGATCTCGCTCGCCTCGGCCATCTCCTCGAACGACTGGGTATCCAGCCACGAGAAGTTCGGGCGCAACCGGTAGAGGGTTGCAGGGTTGAGGGGTGGAAGGGTTGAAAGGAAATGCTTCTCACACCAAATCCGGCTGCACGATTACAAGGCCGTAGGGACATGGCGTGCCATGTCCGCGCTGCTCGGCCCTGGACATGGCACGCCATGTCCCTACGCCAGATCCGAGCGACGCAACCGGATTGGTATCACACCCGGGTTCGATGCAACGGCCGAACGGCCTTTCCCCTTCCACCTCTCCACCTCTCCACCTTTCAACCCTTTACAAATCCGAACCAGACGACGAGGAGCGGGACGGCGACGACGGCGGCGTCGATGCGGTCCAGCATGCCGCCGTGGCCGGGGAGCCACGAGGCAGAATCCTTGACGCCGACGGAGCGCTTGAAGTGGCTCTCGGCGAGGTCGCCGAAGGGGCTCGCGAGGCCGCAGGCGACGGCGATCGCTGCGACGTCGGTCCACGCGAGGACGGCCACGAGCGGTGTGAGCAGCTTGAAGGCGGCCGCGAGCAGCGCAGCGCCGAGCGCCCCGCCGATGGCGCCCTCCCACGTCTTCTTGGGCGAGACGCTCGGGAAGAGCGGGTGCTTGCCGACGGCGCGGCCGGCGAAGTACGCGAACGAGTCCGTGCCCCAGACGCAGAACAGGACCGCCGTCGTGAGCCAGAACGCGCTGTGGTCGGCGGCGGCGAGCCACGGCCGGGCGTCCGCGCGCAGCGCGACGAGCGCGCCGCAGAGCGCGGCCGGGTAGACGATGCCGAAGAGCGTCGCCGCGGCGTCCATGAGCGGCGTCTCGCTCGCCCGGTACAGGCCCGCCACGACGACGGCGAGCACGCCGACGACGAGCAGCGCCTCGGCCTGTGGCACGAGCGGCCGCAGCACGGCCGCGACGCCCATCGCCAGCCCGAGGCCTTCGAGCGGGCGCACGCCCGTCGCCTTCAGTAGGCCGTACGCCTCGTGCTGCGCCGCCATCGCGACGCCGACGATGACGGTCGCAAACACCCACCCACCCAGCCACGCGGCCCCGACGACGACGAACGCGCCGGCAAGGCCGGTCAGGATGCGCTGCGCGAGGTTGGACATGTGGAGACGGGGAAATGGGGACTGGCGAATGGGCTGACGCTGGTCGTCCGAGCCGCGCACGACACCCTTTAAAACGTCGTTCCCGCGATCGCGGAAACCCAGGGGGGCACGGCACAGGAGTGCTCGGTACTCTGGATTCCCGCGTTCACGGGAACGGCGGCTGAAAAGGATAGGCTCTGCTGTGTACCTCCTACCGGGCGTGGACGCCAGCAGCCATGGCCACTAGCGCAGGTCCTGGCGCAGGTCCGGAGCAGGGTCGTCGTCCGAGACGACGGTCACGCGCGGCAGGTCATCGGCAGGCGCCTCGCCGACGTCGTCGTCCTCGTCCGGCACGTCGAGGCTGATCGACTCGATGCCGGAGTCCAGCGCGGCCTCGTCGGCGGGCGTGTGCGCGTCGGGGGCCATCACGTCGGCAGCCATGGCGGCGGCCTCCAGGTCGGCGTCGGACATGATCGGCTGCGCGAGCATCGTGCGCGCGGCCGTCTCGTCCTCGGCGCGCACCATCACGTGGACGCTCGCGAGGTCGCCGACGTTGAGGTTGAAGCTGTGGTCGCGCTGGGTGAACACGACCGCGGCGATGCCCTCCTCGTCGAGGCGGTCGCGCACGAGGTCGGCCTCGAAGTCGGTGGAGCACTGGAAGGCAGAGATCCAGCCTTCAAACGTGCGGGCGTCGCGCGAGGCGGCGTCGTCGTGCTCGGGCGGGCCAGCGGGCTCTTTCATATCAGGGAGGCGATGGGTGCGGGAGAAAGGAGGGCGGCGTCCGGGCGGCCGCCCGTCTGCTCGAGGCGCCGCGCGAGCAGCGCCTTTCCGACGGCGTACACGACGGCGGCGCCGACGACCGCGAGCGCGGCCGAAAGGTACCACGGGCCGCTCACCTCGCCGACCGTCGCCGGGTCGATGTCCGGCCGCCCGCGCAGGCTCGCCGAGACGATCACGGCCAGCCCGTTGTTGAGGACGTGGACGAGCGTCCCGGTCCAGACCGAGCCCGTCGCCCAGACGACGAAGCAGAGGTACACGCCGAGCAGAGACAGAGGCAGCAGCTGCGCGAGCGTCATGTGGTACAGCCCGAAGGCCAGCCCGACGATGGCGAACGTGCGCGCCGGGGTGAACCGCCGCTCGACCTGCCGCATGAGGTAGCCGCGGAACAGCAGCTCCTCGAAGACCGCCGGCACGAGCGCGACGGTGACGAACAGGAAGACGGTCGAGAGCTGGCCGCCGAGCAGGAAGCGCTCGAGCATCTCCTCGCGCGCCGTGTCGAACTGCGAGAGGGCGTCGGGCAGCGGGATGAGGCGGTTGAGCTGCCCGGCGACGAGCACGACCGGGTACAGAAACACCCAGCCGAGCGCGGCCAGCCCGAGGCCGGGCGCGTCGATGCGGTCGGCCCGCAGGAATGCCGCCGCCTGCGGCGTGCTGAGCTTCACGAGCAGCCACGTGAACACGCCGAAGCCGGCAGCCTGCCCGACCGAGTTCCACAGCAGCACGACGTGCGGGCGCCCGAGCAGGGCCGAGCTGATCTCCTCCATCGTCGGCGGCGCCGTGAGGCCGTCGGCGAGGCGCTGCCGGAGCATCGCGGGGATGACGGACGCCGCGACGCCGCCGTTGGCGACCATCTGGAAGACGATGAACGCCGAGATGAGGGCGAACAGGGCCGTCCAGAGCGGGGTGAAGCCGCTGCGCTCGGCCCAGCCGGTAAGGGCGAACGGGCGGGCGTCCGGCCACGCGTCGACGAGCACGGGGCGAGCGGGCGGTGTGACGAGCGGCGAGTCGGAGATCAGGGCGGCGGGAGTCATCGGGAGGGCGCGGGTACGCGGCGGCGCGGACGGGAGTTCGCCGGTATCGGCGGCTTCCGCCGGCGCCCAAGCCGCCCGACGTGCCCGCCGCGTCAGCGCGCGACGACGAGGCGCTGCGACGTGACGCGCCGCTCGCCCGCCATGCGGACGACGTAGACGCCCGGCGCCAGCCCGCGCGTCGCGACCGACACAGGCGTCTCGCCGGCCGGCATCGCGCCGTCGTGGAGCACTAGGACCTCGCGGCCGAGCGCGTCGACGACGCTCACGCG
>JBBSQZ010000300.1:0-3792 GCA_038243565.1 Rhodothermales bacterium
TCGAGGAGCGCCTCGACGCCCACGTGCTCGTGCCGCGCAAGCGCCCACGCGAGCAGCCCGACGCCGACGTTGGAGTACACCGCCCGCACGCCCGCCGAGTCGGGCCGGACGGTCTGGACGAAACCCATGAGGTCGTCCTCGGTGTAGTCGGCGTACGGATCGACGAACGAGGCGGGCACGAACGGGACGGGCAGGCGCGGCAGGCCCGCCGTGTGGGTCGCGAGGTCGACCAGGGTGATCGGCCGGCCGACGACCGCGAGCCGGACCGAGTCGGGCAGAAGCGCCTGGACAGGCGTCTCGAGCGCCACGCCGCCCCGCTCGACGGCGCGGGCGAGCGCGAGCGCGGTAAACGTCTTGGTGACGGACCCGATCTCGTAGCGCGTCGCCGCATCCGGCGCCGCACCGTCGACCGTCCCGTAGCCGGCGACGGTCCGCACGCCGTTCTGCGTCACGGCGACGACCAGCGACGGCGCGCCCGTCGAGGCGAGGAAGGCGCGCGCGAGCGAGTCGGCGCGCGGCGGGAGCGGCTGCGCGGTGAGCGGCGCCGCGAGGATCAGAGACAGCAGGATGAGGCGGAGCACGGCGGGGTGGGCAGGGGAGAGACACCGGACGCAGCGGCAGGCGCCGGGTTGCGGCGGATTCCTCGTCCCTTCGCAAAAACGGTGCAGCGGCAGGCCGTATGTTGCGCGTCGCCGGCCGCCCGAGCGTCACGAGACGCCGCGCCTGCCGGCAGAGTGAGGGCACGTCCCGTACGACCAGCTCCTCCTGAACTCCGCCAGGGCCGGAAGGCAGCAACGGTAGGGAGTCGATGCGGTGCGATACGGATCGCGTGCCCTCACTCTTTTGGTTTCGAGCCATACGGCGGCTCTTGCCGGATTCGCGGCGTTCCCACGGCGCGCGCCGCGTTCGGGCGGCTACCTTCGAGGCGTCCAACCTCCCGCACCGATGATCCTCCCGATCGCCCAGACCGCTCTGTTTGGCGGCTCGATGCTGCCCGTCTTCGGGCTCATGTTTCTGGTCATGTACTTCTTCATGATCCGCCCGCAGACCAAGGCTGCGAAGCAGCACCGCGAGCTCGTCGGCGCGCTGCAGAAGGGCGACCGTGTCGTCACGCAGGGCGGCCTCCACGGCACGCTCACCCGCGTCGACGAGACGACGGTCGTGATGTCGGTCGAGGACGGGACGCGCATCCGCGTCGAGCGCTCGCGCGTCGCGGCCGTCGTCTCGAAGGACGCGCCGAAGGCGACCGTCGAGGTGATGAACAACTAGGCCCCGGCAGGGCCGGAATTCTCCGGCCGTTCCGGCACCGCGCCCGCGGCGCGCCCGTAGCTCCCGAAACAGCCGCCACCGCTATGGACGCACCCGCCGCCTCGGTCCGATTCGACACCGTCCAGGACGCGCTCGACGACCTCCGCAACGGCCGCCTCGTCGTCGTCGTGGACGACGAGGACCGCGAGAATGAGGGCGACCTCATCGGCGCGGCCGAGCTCGTCACGCCCGAGCTCGTCAACTTTATGGCCCGCGAGGCGCGCGGGCTGATGTGCGTCGCGATCACGGCCGAGCGCGCCGCGACGCTGCGCCTGCCGATGATGGAGGCCATCAACACGGGCCTGCACGACACACCGTTCACGGTCTCCGTGGACGTCCGCGAGGGCACGACGACGGGCATCTCGGCGGCCGACCGCGCCGCGACGATCCGCGCGCTCGCCGACGACACGGCGGCGCCCGAGGACTTCGCCCGCCCGGGCCACATCTTCCCGCTGCGCGCCGCGCCCGGCGGCGTCCTGCGCCGCGCGGGCCACACCGAGGCCGCGGCCGACCTCGCGCGCCTCGCCGGCCTGAAGCCCGCCGGCGTCCTGATCGAGATCCTCAACCCCGACGGCACGATGGCGCGCACGCCCGAGCTGCGCCAGATCGCGGACCGCCACGGGCTGAAGCTCGTCACCATCGCCAGCCTCATCGCGCACCGCCTCCGCACCGAGGCGCTCGTGAGCAAGCTCATCGAGGTCGACCTGCCGACGGCGCACGGCCGCTTCCGCCTCGCGGCCTACGAGGAGACGCTGACCGGCGACGTCCACCTCGCGCTCAAAAAGGGCACGTGGACTGTGGACGAGCCGGTCCTCGTGCGCGTCCACTCGCAGTGCGTCACCGGCGACATCTTCGGCTCGGCGCGGTGCGACTGCGGCGACCAGCTCGCGCAGGCGATGGCGCGCGTCGAGCAGGAGGGCAAAGGCCTGATCCTGTACATGAAGCAGGAGGGGCGCGGCATCGGCCTCGTCAACAAGCTCCGCGCGTACGCCTTGCAGGAGCAGGGCATGGACACGGTCGAGGCCAACGTCGCGCTCGGCTTCAAGCCCGACGCCCGCGACTACGGCACGGGCTGCCAGATCCTCCGCGCCGAGGGCGTCCGCAAGCTCCGCCTGATGACCAACAACCCGATGAAGCGGATCGGCCTCGAGGGCTACGGCCTCGAGATCGTCGAGACGGTGCCCGTCGAGTCGGTCCCGGGCGCGCACAACACGGACTACCTGCGGACGAAGCGCGACCGGATGGGCCACGCGCTCGCGTCGGAGCTGCTCGGCGCCGCGACGCCGCACGACGCCGCCGTCCTCAACACGATCCTGGACGGCAACGCCTGAGCGGGCCGCACGCTCATCCCTGCTGGCGGAAGATGCCGAAGCCGGCGGCGCAGGGGGCCGCCGAGCAGGCGTGCATCCGGATCTGAAGGCGGAAGGTCCTCGTCCGCGCCGGCGTGATGCGGATCTGCGGGGCGTCGTCCAAGGCCGTCGAGGCGGCGAGCAGGCCGGCGAGGAGGAGCAGGCGCATGGAGCGGCGGACCAGCGTGGAACTCCACGGTAGCGCCCGCGCGCCTCGAGGTGCCCCCCCGGTCTGAGGGAATCAGCGCGGCACGAGTGCCTCGGCGAGGGCGTCCGCGTGCCCGTGGAGCGCGGCGAGGTCGGCATCGTTGCGAATCACCGTCCCGCCGGCGTCGCGCGTGCGGCGCTCAGCGTCGGCCGGGTCGATCTGCCGCGCCAGTCGGGCGCGGACGTCGGCCTCGGTCGCCCCGTCGCGCGCCATCGCCCGGGCGACGCGCGCCGCCTCGGGCGCGACGACGAGCGCGACGTGGTCCACGAGCGCGTCCGCGCCCGCCTCGAGCAGGAGAGCCGCCTCGTAGACGAACAGGCGGACGCCCGCCTGCCGCGCCGCGGCGACCTCGGCCTGCATCGCGCGCCGCAGGGTCGGGTGGACGAGCGCGTTGAGCGCCTCGAGCTCGGCCGGGTCGCCGAAGACGCGGGCGGCGAGGCGCGCCCGGTCCAGCGCGCCGTGGGCGTCGAACGTCTCAGGTCCGAACCGGCCGACGAGGCCGGCGCGAAGCTCCGGATCGTCCGTCATGATCCGCTTCGCCAGGTCATCGGCGAACACGACGCGCACGCCGGGGCGCCCGGCGAGGCGCGCGGCGACGGCCGTCTTGCCGCTCCCGATGCCGCCGGTGAGGCCGAGGATGGTCATGCAAATGCGGTTTAAGGTTTAAGGTTTAATGCCTGTCAATGAGAGCCTTAAACATTAAACCTTAAACCGTATTCAGCCTTTCGGTGCGTCTGCGCCGATCGTCGTCTCCTCCCATGCGTCGAAGTCCCGCTCCAGCATCTTGATCTTGGCTCGAGCGCCCTTCATCGCACCCTTGCCGAGGAGCAGGCGCAGCGGCGGCGTCTCGGCCTCGACGGCCCGGACGATGGCCTCGACGGCGCGGCGCGGGTCTCCGGGCTGGTTGCCGCTGTTCTCGCGGAGCGA
>JBBSQZ010000301.1:0-3784 GCA_038243565.1 Rhodothermales bacterium
CGCCGAGGCGACGCGCGTCGTGAGCTCGGCGAGGTCGTAGCCGCCGATGGCGTCGTACTCGCCGCGGCGCTTGAGCTCCTCCGAGAGCGTGATGAGGTCCACGGGGTGGCCGCGCTCGAAGAGCGCCTCGACGGCCTCGTAGATCTTCTGATGACGGCCGTCATAGAACGCGTCCGCCGGCAGGATCTCGATGGCCTTCGGGATGGCGTCGCGCTCGATGAGCACGGCCCCGAGCACGGCCTGCTCGACGTCGACGGCCTGCGGCGGCATGCGCCCGGCGCCCTCGCGCAGCGACACGACGTTGGCCGGCCGGCGCCCGCCCGTCATGCGGGCGAACGGGATCTCGGGCCCGGATTCGTCGATGCGGAGCGGCCGCTGCTGGAAGTCGTCGTCCATCGGGGAGGGAGAGGCGGAAGGGGGGAGGAAAGAGGAAGGAGGGGAATTCAGTTACTCCTTCCGTCCGTCCGCCTCACCCACGAGCTGGTCGTAGCGCGTCCGGAGGAGCTTCACGTCCTCCCACACCGGGCGCTTCCACTGCGGGTTGCGGAGCAGCGCGGCCGGGTGGTACGTCACGATCATCGGCAGGCCGTAGAAGTCCTGAATAGAGCCGCGGAGGTTGGCCAGCGACGACGTCTTGCCGAGCAGCGCGTTGCCGGCGCTCTTGCCGACGGCGAGCAGGATCCTGGGCCGCACGAGCGCGATCTGCTTGTAGAGGATCGGGATGTGCGCCGCGACCTCGTCCGGCAGCGGGTCGCGGTTGCCCGGCGGGCGGCTCTTCAGGATGTTCGTGACGTAGACGTCGTCGCGCGTGAACAGGACGGCCTCGAGGATCTTGTCGAGCAGCTGCCCCGAGCGGCCGACGAACGGGACGCCGAGGCGGTCCTCGTCGGCGCCCGGCGCCTCGCCGATGATCATGAGGCCCGCGTGCGGGTCGCCGCCGCCGAGGACGGGGTTGATCCGGCCCTCGTCGATCGGGACGAGGGCGTTCGCGGCGAGGTAGTCGCGGATCTCGTCCAGCGACGTCATCGCGTGCAGCGGCGAGCCCTCGGGGATGAGCGCCTCGATGCGCTCGTACGGCGAGAGGCTCGGGTCGAGGCTCGGATCGGGCAGGGCGCCGAAGAGGTCGGGCACGGAGTCGGAGGGCGGAGGGGGGAGATCGGAGGGCAGCGGGTCGGCGGACGGCGGGTCGGGCGGTGTCGGATCGGCCGTCGGCGGCGGGTCAGGCGCGGCGGCCGAATCGAACGCGGCGACCGGGTCGGGCACCGTAGGGGCACGGCCCGCCGTACCCTCGTCGGATGGCGCGGCGCCCGGAGCGACCGGCCCCGCACCGTCAGAAACCAAGGCGCCAGGCGCCGCAGCGTCCGCGCCGGCGAGGTGACGCACGCGGCCCACGATGCGCGCCTGCAGCGCGACGACGGCGCGCGCCGCGCGGAGCGTCTCGGCAGCGGAGGGCATCTCGTCGGTCACAGGCAGGCGGTCCGGGGGACCGGCCAATGTAGCCGGGTCGCCCCGGACCGCCAACGTGAAGCCCGGTGAAAACGACCGGCCGGCGCGCTATTCGTGGAGCGCCGCGCGCGCCTCGGGCAGCGCGAGGCGCGCCCACCGCGCGTAGAGCGCGCCCGACGGGTGCAGCCCGTCCGGCGCCGTCTCGGTGGCGCCGAACTGCCGCGAGACGGGCGCGACGTCCACCCAGCGCGCGCCGGCCGCCGCGGCTTCGTCTCTCGCCGCTGCGTTGAACGCGTCCAGCGTCTCGCCGATGGCGGCGCGGTCGCGGCCCTCGGCGAAGGGCGTCACGCCCCAGTCCGGGATCGCCAGCACGACGACGCGGCGCGCGTCGCCGCCGGCGAACCCGACGGCGCGCGTCAGCATCGCGCGGAACGCCGGCCGGTACGCCTCGACCGTCCCGCCGCGGTACTGGTCGTTGACGCCGATGAGGAGTGTCACGAGCGTGAACGGTCCCCGGGGGTCGGCGGCGTCGATGCCCGCGTCCAGTTCGGCGACGGTCCAGCCTGTCGTCGCGATGATCTCGGGGTCGGCCACGCCGAGTCCGTCTTCTCGGAGCGCCGCGGCGAGGACGACCGGCCAGCGCTCGGCTGGTGCGAGACCCTCGCCGATCGTGTACGAGTCGCCGAGGGCGAGATAGCGGAGCGTGCCCGGCGCAGCGGGCGCGGGCGGCGGCGGAGCAGACATGCAGCCAGCGGCAAGAAGGAACGCGACCAGTAGAGACGCCCCGCCGGGGTGTCTCGGCACAGCGCCGGGGCGTCTCAGCACACCGCTCGATGTGACCGTTCGCTGCGTCATGGCGCGACAGCGTCGAGGAGCGCCTCGGCGACGGCCCGTTTGGAGGCCGTCGGGACGTCCACGCGGCGGCCGTCCGCTGCGAGGAGCGTGAGGCGGTTCGTGCCCGTCCCGAAGCCCTCGCCCGGGGTGGCGGCGCTGTTGAGCGCGATCCAGTCGAGGTGCTTGCGGGCGAGCTTGGCGCGGGCGTTCGCCTCGCCGTCGTGCGTCTCGAGGGCGAAGCCGACGAGCGTCTGGCCGGGCCGCTTCCGCTCGCCGAGGGCCGCGAGGACGTCCGGCGTGCGGCGCAGGCGGATAGACAGGTCGCCCTCCGTCTTGGCCATCTTCTGGTCGGAGACGTCGGCCGGCGCGTAGTCCGAGACGGCCGCCGCGGCGATCACCACGTCCGCGTCAACATGAGCCAGGGCGACTGCGAGAAGGTCGTCGGCCGTGACGATGTCGACGCGCGCCACGTTCGGCGGCGTCTCCAGAGCGACTGGGCCGGCGAGGAGCGTCACGGCCGCGCCGCGACGCGCGGCAGCCGCGGCGATCTCGAAGCCCATCGTGCCCGTCGAGCCGTTCGAGAGGAAGCGGACCGGGTCGACCGCCTCGCGTGTCGGCCCGGCCGTGACGAGGACGGTCTTGCCCGCCATCGAGCCGCCCGAGCGCTTTTCAGTCAGCCAGCGGTCGATCTCCTCGACCAGGTCGTCCGGCTCCGGCAGCCGGCCCTGCCCGATCAGCCCGGACGCGAGCGCCCCCGAGTCAGGCTCGACGACGTGGACGCCCTCGGCGCGCAGGGTGGCGACGTTGCGCTGCGTGGCGGGGTGGAGCCACATGTCGTGGTCCATCGCCGGCGCGGCCAGCACCGGGCACCGCGCCGAGAGCACGACGGCGGCGAGCATCGAGTCGCAGAAGCCGTGGGCAAGAGTCGCGAGCGTCTGCGCCGTCGCCGGGGCGATGACGATGGCATCCGCCCAGAGGCCGAGCTCGACGTGCTTCGTCCACGCGGACGCCGCGCCGGAGCCGGACCGTTCGGCGTCGGGGAACAGCTCGACGAGCGTCTCGCGGCCCGACAACACAGAGAGCGTGAGGGCCGGGAGGAAGCGCGTCGCGGCGGGCGTCATCACCGGCTGCACGTCCGCGCCGGCGCGGCCGAGCGCGCGCGCGAGCTCGGCCGCCTTGTACGCCGCGATGCTGCCCGAGACGCCGAGGACGAGGCGCGTGCCGGCGAGCGCCACCTAGGCCTCCGGCTCGGCCGACGGGTCCGCCGGCGCCGGGTTGCGGAAGTAGAGCTGGCCGGTCTCCATCTCCTCGATGGCGGCGGCCGGCGCCTTCGGGCGGCGCTCGTACTCGAGCGAGATCCGGAGCTGGTCCTCGTTGGAGCGGATCTCGTCGGCGGGGTCCATCGAGAGGTCCTCGAAGTAGACGAGCTTGGCGTCGAGCTCCTGCTTGGTCTTGGCCGAGAGCTGCTGCGCGCGGCGCGAGAGCACGGCGACGGTCTCGTAGA
>JBBSQZ010000302.1:0-3760 GCA_038243565.1 Rhodothermales bacterium
CAGGAGCAGTTCGGCACCGCCGTGCGCTACCTGCCGGACCTCGACGCCGGCCTCGTCGAGTTCCTCATCCGCCCCGAGCGCACGCTCACCGTCGAGTTCCCGATCCAGAAGGACGACGGGACCGTCCAGAACTTCGTCGGCCACCGCGTGCTCCACAACCACGTCCGCGGCCCGGGCAAGGGCGGCATCCGCTTCCACCCGGCCGTCACCGTGGACGAGGTCCGCGCGCTCTCGGCGTGGATGACGTGGAAGTGCGCCGTCGTCGACGTCCCCTTCGGCGGCGCCAAGGGCGGCGTCGAGTGCGACCCGACGACGCTCACCGAGGGCGACCTCCGGCGCATCACGCGCCGCTTCATCGCCCAGCTCGGCGACGCCATCGGGCCGTTCATCGACATCCCCGCGCCGGACGTCAACACCAACGCCCGCACGATGGCGTGGATCTACGACACGTACGACGCGATGCACCCCGGCGAGAACAACCTGCCCGTCGTCACGGGCAAGCCGATCGACATGGGCGGCTCGCTCGGGCGGTCCGAGGCGACCGGCCGCGGCGTGCTCTTCGTGACCCAGCAGGCGCTGCGCCGCGGCATCGTGCCGGGCCTCGACTCGGTCGACGGCGCCCGCGTCGTCGTGCAGGGCTTCGGCAACGTCGGCTCGACGACCGCGCACCTCTTCGCCGAGGCCGGCGCGCGCATCATCGCCATCTCGGACGTCTCGGGCGGCGTCCACAACCCCGACGGCATCGACATCCAGGCCGCCTTCCGCCTGCGCGACGAGACGGGCTTCATCAAGGGCCTCGCCGGCACGAAGGCCCTCTCGAACGACGACCTGCTCGCGCTCGAGTGCGACATCCTCGTCCCGGCCGCCCTCGAGAACCAGATCCGCGCCGACAACGTGGACCGCATCAACGCGCGCCTCGTCGTCGAGGGCGCCAACGGCCCGACGACGCCGGCGGCAGACCGCGCCCTGTTCAAGCGTGGCATCCCGGTCCTGCCGGACATCCTCGCCAACGCCGGCGGCGTCACCGTCTCCTACTATGAGTGGGTCCAGAACCAGGAGAACGAGCAGTGGGAGGAGGAGGTCGTCAACGACCGCCTGCTGCGCAAGATGAACCGCGCGACCGACGCCGTCATCGACACGCAGGCGCGCCTCACGGGTAGCCTCGACGCGATCGACGCCACCCGCACGGAGCGCGGCCTCGACGGCGGCAAGCTCCAGCCGATGGACCTCCGCACGGCGGCCTATGCCCTCGCCGTCCGCCGCGTGGCGGACGTGGCGCTCCAGCGCGGCATCTGGCCCTGATCCACGGCTCTCTGTGACGACGCGCGCGGCGCGGTGCCTCCCGAGGCGCCGCGCTGCGTGTGCGTTTACAGCCTCCCCGCGGGGCAGGGCTGTTAAGTTCTGGGCGCTTTGGTTTACCTCGATAAAAATGTCAACGTCATCCCGAGCTTGTCGAGGGATCTCGACGCGCGTCTGAGGGCGCCGAGGTCTGACTCATCGCGTCGAGATCCCTCAACGACGCTCGCCTGGCGGCTCGCTGTTCGGGATGACGTTGTTGTTGGATTTTAGGAATGCAAAGAACTTAACGGCCCTGCCTCATTGAGGGGGACAGTCGTCCGAGCCGGGAGCGGCGCGACCTGCCGGGCGACGGGGGGTTCTGCGGGCTCTGCCATTTCTACGCGGGCTCCGCCTCGCCCAGCCAGCCGAGGGCGCGGAGGTCGTCGCGGGGCTCGTCGAAGGAGCAGGAGCCGTAGGCGAGGGCGACCGTCGCGCGCGCCTCGGCGATCTGATCGGGCCGCGCCTCGAGGCGGCGCCAGCGGAGCGTCTTGCCCAGCGTCCAGTCCGCCGCGTCGCGGCTGTCGAGGAGTTCAGCGAGGTCGTCCGCGTCCAAGTTGTGGGCGGCGGCGAGGACGGCGCCGCCGAAGACGTTGACGAAGCCGTGGGCCGGCCCGTCGGGCGTGTCGTGGCGGAGCGGGTGGTGCAGGCCGGCCGTCGCCTTGAACGCGACGCCGGCGCGGCGCGCGGCGGTCAGCGCACCGGCGAGGGCCTCGACCGTGGGGACGCCCTCGCCGCCGCAGCGGAGCTTGGCCGCGAAGGTGGGCCGGCCGAGGCGGCCGTTTGCCGCAGCGATGGCGGCCGCCGCAGGCTCCGGCGTGTCCGGGCCGGAGAGAAACGGGACCTCGATGGCCGCGCGGCCCGCCGGGCCGAGGCGCGGGGCGAACGCGGAGAGCGCATCGGCGAGCGCCTCGGTGTCGCGAGCGAGGGCGGGCGGCGTGCGGAGCTCGAACGCGTCGCACGTGACGCGGCCGCGGTGCTGCGCCTCGAAGACGCGGGCCGCGGAGACGACGGACTCGGCGTCGGCGAGCCACGCTATGCCAGGGTCCGGCGCCGGACCGGCGGGCTGCGGGCCGGCGGCGACCCGCGAGGCGCCGCCGAGGACCGACAGCGCGACGGGCGCCGCGCCTGCGACCGTCTCGACGAGCGGATCCGCCTCGGCGAGGCGCGAGGTGGGGATCAGGAAGCGGCCCAGCATCCACGCGTCTGGGCCGGTGCGGTAGCGGCCGTAGAGGTCCAGCGCAGGCTCGAGCGCGAGCTCGGCCGGCGGGAAGAGGCCGGCGTAGTCGATGAGGCCGGTGAGAAAGGCGGACATAGCAGGGGGCATCATCGGACCAAGGCGGTCGGTTGTGGCGTGAAAGGTAGCCCGTACCTTTCCGGCGTCCGGCGCCGGACGTGCCACCACCCTCTCAGACCCGATGCTCCAACGTCCCTCCGCAGGGCGCTCGCTGCCCCTCTTCGCCGCCGCCCTGCTCGCCGCGCTCAGCGCGTGCGCCCCGCCGGCCGGCGGCGGCTCCGCCAACGGGCGCGCCGCCCTCGATGCCGGCAACTACGCCGCCGCCATCACCCTCGCCGACACGGCCATCGCCCAGAACCCCGCCGACGTCGAAGGCTACATCCTGCGCGCCGACGCCCGCCGCCGCATGATCGGCTCCGACACGCTGTCGGGCGTCGACTCGTCCGTCGTCTTCATGGCCCTCGCGGACGCGCAGCGCGCCGCGACGCTCGCGCCGGACAACGCCAACGCGCGCAACGTGCTCTCCAACTTCTGGATCACGGCCATGAACCGCGGCGGCCGGGCCTACGGCGAGGTCCCGCCGGACTTCGCCTCGGCGCGCGTCCTCTTCCGCGCCGCGTCGCTCGCCAAGCCCGATTCGGCCGCGAGCCAGCTCAACTACGGCCTCGCGGAGTACGCCTCGGGCCACCCCGACAAGGCCATCCCGGCGTACCGCGCCGCGCTCCGCCTCGACCCCTCGGACGCCGCGACGCACCGCCGCCTCGGCCGCGCGCTGATCGAGTCGAGCCAGGGCACCGAGGCCGTCTCGGTCCTCGAGGCCGCCTCGACGCAGTTCCCGAACGACGCCGCCATCCGCGCCGACCTCTTCGCCGCCTACGAGGCGACCGGCCGCGGCGAGCAGGCCCTCGCCCGCTACCAGACCGAGCTCAGCCGGGCCACGCCCCAGACGGAGCCCGCGATGCGCCTCCAGTATGGCGTCGCTCTGCTCCAGGCCGGCCGCGTCGACGACGCGATCAGCGAGCTCACGCGCGCCGCCGAGCTCTCGCCCAACGACGCCACGACGCAGTACAACCTCGGCGCGGCGATCCAGAACAAGGGCGCCCGCCTCAACACGCAGGCCAACGCCACGACGGACAACGCCGAGAACGCGCGCCTCGTCCGCGAGCGCAACGCGGCCCTCGAGCAGTC
>JBBSQZ010000303.1:0-3747 GCA_038243565.1 Rhodothermales bacterium
GACCCCCATGTCTCTGACCCGCACGCCCGTCCGCAAGTGGTACGTCCTCCGCACCTTCTCGGGCCACGAGAAGAAGGTGAAGGAGCACATCGAGCGCGAGATCGGCCGCCTCGGGATGGAGGAGAACCTGACGCAGATCGTAATCCCGAGCGAGACCGTCTTCGAGATGCGCGGCGGCAAGAAGAAGACGCGCGAGAAGACGTCGTTCCCGGGCTACATCCTGCTCGAGGCGATCATCGACCCGTACCTCAAGGAGGTCATCTCGGCCGCGCCGTCCACGATCGGCTTCCTCGGCGCGGGCAACGAGCCGACGCCGCTGCGGCCCGACGAGGTCGGCCGCATCCTCGGCATGATGGACGAGGACAAGGGCGAGATGCCGGAGATCCCGTTCAAGACGGGCGACGCGGTGAAGGTCGTCGACGGGCCGTTCAACACGTTCGAGGGCTTCGTCGAGGAGGTCTACCCGGACAAGATGAAGGTCCGCGTGCTCGTCTCCATCTTCGGCCGCAAGACGCCGCTCGAGCTGGACTACCTCCAGGTCGAGCACGAGGGCTGAGCCGCCTCGCCGACTCCAGAACCGCCCCGGTTGCATGCGTGCAGCCGGGGCGGTCTCGGGTACGGGCGTGGCTGACCTCAGCGGACGACGATCATCCGGACGCTCGCGGTGGCAGACGCGCCAACGGCCCGCGCGACGTAGATGCCGGGGGGGAGCGCCGCGGCATCGACGCTGATCTCGGTCCGGCCCGCCGGCAGCGGACCGTCGTGGAGAGTCGCCACGCGGCGGCCGAGCGCATCGATCAACTCGATGCGCACCGAGGCGCTCGGCTCGGGCAGGGCAACGGTGAGGCGTGCCGCACCGCGAGCAGGGTTCGGAAAGACCGATAGCGTCGCGGCGGACGGTGCGGGCGCCTCGGCGGCCTCCGTAGGCGGTGTATACCCACCGAGCATCGGCAGACTGTAGAGCGAGTAGCGGCCTTGGTCCTCGTTCGTCGTGACGAAAACGCGGTGGTGGCGCGCGGAGACGAGCAGGTTGCGTGAGAGGTGTCTCGGCTGGCTTGCCGGCCAGTTCAGACGGTTTCCATCGCGGTCGAAGGCCGTGAGGTACTGGTTCTCGCCGTTTCGCTGACCCAGGTACCCGGACGTGTAGAACACGCCGTCCCCATACTGGAACGCGCGGGTGTCTACCGTCACGCCTTCAGGAATCCACCCGTTCCACGGTCGCCACTCGCCCGAGGGCCGCGAGAACGCCGCAAACCCGCCGACGGTGTTGACGGTGTTGATGCGCTTGAGGCCACGCCCGCCAGTCACCATCAGTCCTTCGGCAAACGCCATCGGCCCACCCGACGTGCCGCCGTAGTAGGTCGCGACGGGATTCCACGTCAGGTCTTCCTCGCCTGTCTGAGGAGAGAAGCGGGCATAGAACAGGTGCTGCGGCCCGTTGACGGTCTCGAAGGAGCCGCTGACGTAAATCCATCCGTCCTGGAGCTGTGCGTCCCGCATCGTGGGTTCGGTCCGAGCGTCGAACCCCGGAAGCGTGCGCAGCGTGAACGGGTCGACGGCAAACAGGTGCGAGTTGGAGTAGCGTCCGGGACCGCTGAGCAGGTACAGCCGCTCGGCCGTCGCGATCATCGGCACGCTAGGATGCGCCGTGTAGCGGACCGGACCGCGCGCTGGCGCAGCGCTCGAGTCGCGGACGGCGCCCCTGCCCTCGAACGGAATCGAGAACCGCGTCTGCGCGCCCGTCACCAGGTCGAGCTCGACGTAGCGCTTGGGCGCGCCTTGGAGCGGCTCCTCCTCGCGCATGTAGAGCCGACGGCCGTCGGGCGAGGGGATCAGGTCTGAGACGGGCTTCGGGAACGCCGACGGCGATGGCAGCAGCACGCCCGTCGTCAGGTCGATGCCTCCGAAGTAGGGCGCCCGTACGCCGCCTAACTCGAGCCGCCGTCCAGCCACGACGAGGCGCCCGTCTACGACCGCCATCGCCTTGACGTGGGGCGTGAGGCCTTCGGCCGATCCGCCCGACGACCGCAGCGGCCCTGTGTTGACCCGGAAGCTCGTCGGTAGGAGCGTCTCAGCGTCGAGGCCGATCACATAGCCGTTCGTGCTCTGGCGGTTCTGGGTCTCGCCGACCGACGCCCACACCGTCTCGCCGTCCGTCGCGATCGGCCCGGCGTCGACGACGAGGAGCGAACTCGGGTTGTAGGACTGCTCCAGAACAGCCTCGCCGGCGAGCGTCCCGGTGGTCCGCGAGACGCGAAGCAGCGGAGCGCTGCGCCCGTACGGATAGCTGTTCGCACCCGCGAAGCCTCCGGCGAACCAGAGGTGCGTTGGCGTAAGAGTGACGCCGCGGACGGTCGCCGTCGCCGGGTCGCCGGCAGGTGACGCCAGTTTGGGCGCCCACGGCGTAAGAGTGGGTCCGGCCACGTCCGCTGTCGGGTACGAGATCTCGGCGAGTCCGCGCCGCGGCGCACCGCCAAACTGCGAGAAACGGCCGACGACGTAGAGCGTCTGGTCGGTCGGCACGAGGTGCGTCACCGAACCGGCGGCGTCCATCCCTGCCTGCCACGCAAGCAGGGCGCCCGTCGCAAAGTCGAACGCGGCCATGTTGTGGCGCGGCTGGCCCTCGGCGGCGTCGAAGTAGCCCGCCACGAGGACGACACCGTCGTGGAGATGCGCGCTCTGGACTCCGCCGTACCCGCTCGCGTCCGAGACGGACGGGTTGAACGGGAGGACGGCCCCCGTCGCGGCGTCGATCGCGGCGAAGCCATCGCGCGCAGCGCCGCCGACGGATGCGACGTAGCCTTCGAGGAAAAGGACGCCGTCCGACAGCGACAGCGTCCGCACCCCGGCGGGGTCGCCGTTCGGCCCCTGGATCGGCCCCGGCGCGAACGCCGTGTCGACTGTCCCGTCGGGGAGAACGTGGATGAGGTCGCGGAGCGGTGCCCCGGCGACCTGCCGGATGTCGCCGGCGAGGTAGACGCCGCCCTGGCCGTCGGGCACGACCGCGCGGATGGCATCGCCGTTCCCGTAGTAGAGGTCGATGGCCGGCACGACGCCGGGCACGACGGCTCCCGTGGCGAGGTCGAGCGCCGTCGCCGGGCCGACGCGCGCGCCGACGGTCTGGAACGCGCCGGCGAAGTACAGCGTGTCGCCGACGATGGCCATGCCGTTGATCGGGCCGTCGAGCTCTGGGATGAGGAGGCTCGGGGCCTGTGCGGTTGCCGGTCGGCAGGCCAGCGCGGCGAGAACGACGAGCGCGAGGCGGGGCAAGTGTGAGGCCATCAGGCGAGCGAGGTGGAGCCTCGCTAGACTAAGAACAACGAGCAGGATCTGCTGGCGAAGCCGGACATATTCCTGACTGGTGTGCTTTCAGTGCTGGCTAAGACTTGCGGGAGTGGGCCGGCTCGTCGCCGTTTCGGTAGGTTGTAGCATCCCCGAGGCGCCGTGGGGTGAAACACAGGCGAAGCCGCCCTCACCGCTCCACATGCGGTGAGGGTGGCTCTATTTTATGGGGCTGTGGGCGCCCCGTCCGGCGGCCACACTCACACCAGCGCGGGAGCCGCGCGCCTCGGCCACGGGGCACCGGCGCACGAACCGCACCCGACACATGGCGAAGAAAATCGACGGCTACATCAAGCTGCAGATCAAGGCCGGCCAGGCGACCCCCGCGCCGCCGATCGGCCCGGCCCTCGGCCAGAAGGGCGTCAACATCATGGAGTTCTGCAAGGCCTTCAACGCGGCCACGCA
>JBBSQZ010000304.1:0-3747 GCA_038243565.1 Rhodothermales bacterium
CCGAACGCGGGCAAGTCCACGCTCGCCAACGCCCTCGCCGGGCGCGAGCGGTCCATCGTCTCGGACGTCCCCGGCACGACGCGCGACGCCGTCGAGACGGACGTCGCCATCGGCGGCCTGCGCGTGCGCCTGGTGGACACGGCGGGCCTGCGCGAGACCACGGACACCGTCGAGGCCGAGGGCACGCGCCGCGCCCGCGCCGCGGTCGGCACGGCCGACGCGCTGCTCTACGTCGCCGACGCCGCGCGCGGGCTGGATCCGGACGAAGTGGCGGACCTGGAGCGCCTCGAGCGCGAGCGCCCCGATCTACCCGTCTTGCGCGTCGCGAACAAGGCGGACCTGCTCGGCGGCGCGGCGCCGCACGCGACGCTCGCCCGGGCGCTCGCCGTCTCGGCCCGCGACGCGGCGCACGCGCCCCACCTCCTCGGCCCGCTCCGCGACGCGCTCCTCGCCGCCCTCGGCGGCGACGCGGCGAGCCCGGAGGCGGACGCTGCCGCCGTCAACGAGCGCCACCGCGGGCACCTCGCCGAGGCACAGGCGGCCGTCCACCGCGCTCAGTCCGCACTGCATGGAGATGCGGACCTGCTCGCGCTGGACCTCCGCGACGCGCTCCACGCGCTCGGCCTCGTCACCGGCGCCGTCACGGCGGACGACGTGCTGGCGGCCGTCTTCTCGCGCTTCTGCATCGGCAAGTAGCGCCGCGTCTTGGGATGCTACGCGCCGAGCGCCCGGAGTGCTTCGAGCTCCGGCAGCATCAGCAGGTCCTTCGGTCGACCCGCGGCCCGCTTGGCATCGATGAGCGCATCAAGTGTGAGCACTGCGACGGTCAGGCTGGAAAGCTCCGCCAGCTGGCTTCGGGCCAACACGACATCAAAGTCCCCCACGCCGGCCAGGTCGGGCAACAGATCGACGGGGCCTGCCGTCGTCGTAAGTGTGAGGAGCGGCGTGCGAGCTAACGTAGCGGGCTCCCAGAAGAACGGCAGGCCAGGCTCGACGCCTCGCAGGTAGGGGGACAGGGGCGCAAGAGCCCGAACGATCCGCTCCGCGTTCGTTGCCGTCGGCCGGTAGCACAGGTCGATGTCGACGGTCGCGTGGTTCGACCCGTGCAGGACAGCCGCGAGCCCCCCGACGAGAACAACCTCGGCCCCTTCTGCAGCGAGGCGACCGAGAATCGAGGACGGATTCACGGCTGCGCCGTCGTCCGAGCACTCCTCAGTGCGAGGACCAGGTCGAGCGCGTGCTGATGGCGCGCGAGGCGTTCGGCCGGCGTCAGGCGTAGGGTCTCGCGAATGAGCGACAGGTCTACGCCGAAAGACTCGGCGCGGGTAAGGGCCTGTTCGCGCTCGTCGTCCAAGGGCGAGGCGTCGGGGAAACGCGTGGCATCGTTCATACCCGCAACCTACGGCATCAGGCCGTGGCCGTGCGGACGTACGCGACGTGGTCCGCGGCGTTGGCGTAGGTCAGCTTCCACGTGTTGAGCTGCTCCTCGGTGAGCCGGTCGACGAGCCCGGCGATCTCGTCGATCGCGCCGTCGACCTCCGAGAAGAGGATCTCGATCATGCCGGGGTCCGGGTTCTCCGAGACGCACATCTTCATCGCCGCGAGCTGGTTCAGGACCTGGTCGCGCAGCATCTCGCGGATCTCGAAGATGGCCCGCTCGCGCAGCGACTGCTCGCGGGCGCGGTCCGCCCACTGCACGGCCGCCTGGATCGCGCCCATCCCGACGACCGCGGCGAGCATCGCGACGGCCGCCGAGACGTCCAGCCACATCAGCCAGCCCGCGACGCACAGGAACGCGACCGCCATGCCGAGCACGTAGAACTCGATGCGCTTGAGCAGGTGCCGGCGAAGGGCTTGTGTCGAAATCACGGCGCAGGTCGCGGGGTAGAGTGGAATCAGCCCTATGTCCAGACGTGCGACCCCATGCAGCGAAATGGAACGCGTCCATTCCATCGGGGCGCCCTGAACGGCACGCTGGCGCCCACCCATTCTTCCCGGCGCGCGGCGGCGCGCGGCGCGTTCTTGGAGGCGAGACCATCCGGACCAGGAGATGAGCGACACCTACGACGTCGTCGTCGTCGGCGGCGGGCACGCCGGGGCGGAGGCCGCGCACGCCGCGGCCCGCGTCGGCGCGCGGACGCTGCTCGTCACGACGCGCCTCGACACGCTCGGCGCGATGTCGTGCAACCCCGCCATCGGCGGTATCGGCAAGGGACAACTCGTGCGCGAGGTGGATGCGCTCGGCGGGCTCATGGGGCGCGCGGCCGACGCGACGGGCATCCAGTTCCGGATGCTCAACACGAGCCGCGGGCCGGCCGTCCACAGCCCCCGCTGCCAGTCCGACCGCCTCCAGTACGCGGCGTTCGTCCGCGAGGCGCTCGAGCAGACGCCGGGCCTCTTCTTCCGCCAGGACTCGGCCGTGGACCTGCTCACGGAAGACGGCGGAACGCGCGTCGCGGGCGTCGTCACGCAGACCGGCCTTGAGGTCCGCGCCCGCGCCGTCGTGCTCACCAACGGGACGTTCCTGAACGGCCAGATGCACGTCGGCCGGCAGAGCTCCGCGGGCGGGCGGGCCGGCGAGGCGGCGGCCGTCGGCATCACGGCGGCGCTGCACCGCCTCGGCTTCGAAACCGGGCGCCTCAAGACGGGCACGCCGCCACGTCTCGACGGCCGGACGATCGACCATTCCGCCTGCACCGAGCAGCCGGGCGACGCGCGCCCGCGCCCGTTCTCGTTCCTCACGGACGCGCTCCCCGCCGAGCAGCGATCCTGCTGGCTCACGGCCACGACACCCGCCGTCCACGACGTGCTGCGGACCGGCTTCGCCGAGTCGCCGATGTTCGCGGGCCGCATCGAAGGCAGGGGGCCGCGCTACTGCCCGTCCGTCGAGGACAAGATCGACCGCTTCGCGGACAAGGCGTCGCACCCGATCTTCCTCGAGCCCGAAGGCTGGCGCACGACCGAGGTCTACGTCAACGGCTTCTCGACGAGCCTGCCCGAGGCAGTGCAGACGGCCGCGCTGCGCCTCATCCCCGGGCTGGAAAACGCGCATGTGCTGCGCCCCGGCTACGCGATCGAGTACGACTACGTGCCGCCGCACCAGGTCCGGACGACACTCGAGACGCACGCCGTCGCGGGGCTGTACCTCGCGGGCCAGATCAACGGCACGACGGGCTACGAGGAGGCCGCGGCGCAGGGCCTCATGGCCGGCCTCAACGCAGCGCGCCACGTCGCCGGGCAGGACGGCGTGACGCTCGGCCGCGACCAGGCCTACATCGGCGTCCTCGTCGACGACCTCGTCGGCAAGGGCACGGACGAGCCGTACCGCATGTTCACCAGCCGCGCCGAGCACCGGCTGCTGCTGCGCCACGACACGGCGGACCGCCGCCTGACGCGCGTGGGCGCGGACCTCGGCCTCGTCTCTTCCGAGCGCGTCGCGCGCCTCGACCACAAGGAGGCGGCCCTCGCCGCGACGCTCGCCGCGCTCCGCGAGACGGCCGTCGCGCCCGACGCCGTCAACGGCTACCTCGAGGCCGTCGGGACGCCGGCGATCGCGAATCCCGTCCGGCTGGCGACGCTCGCGCTGCGTCCCGAAGTCGTCCTGTCGGATCTCCTCGCGCACGCCGGCGTGCGCGATCTCGCCGCCGAGGTGCCGGGCCTCGAGCCCGTCGTCGAGGCGGCAGGCGTCGAACTGCGGTATGCGGGCTACGTCGAGCGCGAGGCCACCCTCGTGGCGCAGATGACGCG
>JBBSQZ010000305.1:0-3694 GCA_038243565.1 Rhodothermales bacterium
CGCGAGACGTGCCTCGACGGCATCACGGCGGACCGCGAGCGCTGCCGCGAGCTGCTCGAGAAGAACCCGGCCATCGCGACGGCCCTCAACCGGACGATCGGCTACGACGTGGCCTCGAAGGTGGCGAAGAAGGCGGCCGCCGAGGGCCGGTCCGTCCGCGACGTCGTCCGCGAGATGGGCGTGCTGCCCGAGGGCGCCGACCTCGACGCGCTCCTCGACGTGCGCTCGATGACCGAGCCGGGCATCCCGGGCGCGTGACGATCGCGTGCCGTCCGTGCCTCGGAGCCGTTCGGCACGCGCTTCGGAGGCGCGCAGAGCCGATCTCGCCATTTTGTTTTGTGATCGGCCAATAAAGAAGGCGTTCAGGATCGGAGAAGGGTAACGTCGCGGCCTTCGCCCGGCGCGGGTCGTCGGGCGAGTTCCTTCCTCCTCTCCCCTCCTATGGCCCTTGACTCTCTGGCGCGCCGCGCTGCGGCCGTCGCCGCCGTCGCCGCCTTCCTCGCGTCGCCCGCCTCGGCGCAGGCGCCGGCATCACGAATCGGCCGCGCCGCCTTCCCCGCCGACGCGCTCACGCAGGTCCAGACCGACGCCGCGACGGGCGTCCCGACGTTCCTCGCCGGCCGCCTCAGCGCTCCATCTTCGGCCGCGCCCGCGGATGTGGCGACGGCGTTCGTCCGCGCCAACGCAGCCGTGTTCGGGCTCGGGTCTCGCGACGCCGTGGCCGTCCGCGAGACGACGCGCGACGACCTCGGGATGACGCACGTGCGCGTGCAGCAGACCGTCGGCGGCGTGCCCGTCTTTGGCGGCGACGCCATCGTCCACATCGACCGCGCAGGGTCGGTCGTGGCATACTCGGGCGGGCTCCGCGCCGAGGCGTCCGAGGCGCAGACGGTGCCGGCGCTCTCGCCCGACGCGGCGCTCGCCGCGGCCCGCGCGGCCGTCCGCCCCGAGGCCGAGCGCCCGGCCGACGACCTCGCGGCGTGGACGCCCGAGGCGCGCCTGATGGTGTACCCGGCCGAGGCCGGCATGGTGCTGGCGTACGTCGTCCGGATCTACCAGGACGCGCCGTTCCCGGCCAACTGGGTCGTCGTCGTGGACGCCGCGACGGGCCGCGTCGTGGAGCGCTGGAACGCGATCGACACGGCCGCGCCAGGCCTCGCGCCCGTCGCCCGCCGCACCGACGCTGCGTTCCCGACGGCCGACGTGGCGAGCGCCTGGATGACGCCCGCGACCGGGACCGGCATCAGCCGCTACAACGGCACCGTCTCGATCGGGACCGACCGCGTCTCGTCGTCCAGCTACCGCCTCTACGACACGTCGCGCGGCAACGGCATCCGCACGCGCGACGCCGCGACGCGGACGACGCTGCCCGGCTCGGACGTCACCGACGCCGACAACGCCTTCACCTCGACCACCACGCGCTCGGCCATCGACGCGCACTGGGGCGCGGAGCAGGTCTACGACTACTACCTCGGCACGCACGGCCGCAACTCGTTCGACGGCGCCGGCGCCGCCATCAACTCGTCCGTCCGCTACTCGCGGAGCTACAACAACGCCTTCTGGAACGGGGCGCAGATGGTCTACGGCGAGGGCGACGGCTCGCAGTTCACGCCGCTCGTCGAGCTCGACATCTGCGCCCACGAGCTCACCCACGCCGTGACGGAGCGCACGGCTGGGCTGGTCTACAACCGCGAGCCCGGCGCGCTCAACGAGGCGCTCTCGGACATCTTCGCGGTCATGGTCGACCGCGACGACTGGCTGATCGGCGACAAGTCCTACACGCCCGGCACGGCCGGCGACGCGCTCCGCTACATGGACGCGCCGACGCGCGGCAACCAGCCGGACACGTACGCCAACCGCGCCTACGCGGGCTCGTGCTCGCCGGCCGAGAACAACGACTACTGCGGCGTCCACACCAACTCGGGCATCCCGAACCACGCGGCCTACCTCATGGCGCAGGGCGGCACGAAGGGCGGCGTGACGGTCGCGGGCATCGGCCGCGGCGACACGGAGCGCATCTGGTACCGCGCCGTGACGACCTACTTCACGTCCACGACCGACTTCGCCGGCGCGCGCGCCGGGACGATCCAGGCCGCGGCGGACCTCTTCGGCGCCAGCTCCGCGCAGAAGGCGTCGGTCACGAACGCGTGGGCCGCCGTCGGCGTCGGCGCAGGCGGTGGCACGACGCCGCCGCCGCCGCCGGCAGCGCAGTGGTACTACGAGGCGCAGACGCTCCAGTCGCCGCACAACTACCCGAACAACTACAACGCCTCGACGACCTACACCAAGGCCGGCGCGCAGCGCGTGGCGATGTACTTCGAGCAGTTCACGACCGAGGCGAACTACGACTTCGTCTACATCCGCGACGCCGCGGGCGCGCAGACGGCCGCCTACACGGGCAACAAGGCCGCCTTCTGGGCCATCGTGGACGGCGCGACGATCCGGGCCAACCTTGTCTCGGACTACTCGGTGGCGGCCTACGGCTACCGCGTTACGCAGGTCGCGTACTTCGCGCCTGCGCCGCTCCTCGCCGGCGGCACGCCGATGGGCGTCGCCCCGACGGCGGCCCCGAGCGACGCGATCGCAGGCATCGCCGGCGGCGCGCAGACGGCCAAGCCCGAGACGGCGCTGCTGCCGGTCCGCCCGAACCCGTCGCGCGGTGAGGCGACGGTCGCCTTCTCGCTCGCCGAGGCGGGCGCCGCGCGCGTCTCGGTCGTAGACGTGCTCGGCCGCGAGGTCGCCGTCCTCGCCGACGGCACGGCCGAGGCGGGCATGCACGATGCGACGGTCCGCGGCCGCGCGCCGGGGACGTACCTCGTCGTGCTCGAGACGGGTGGCGCGCGCACGGCGAGCCGCCTCACGGTCGTCCGCTGACGCGGCGCAACTTTGGCATTCCTGAACACGAAGGCGTGCCCGTCCGGTGGTGTGCCGGTGCGACCTCCTGACGCGGCCTGTGTGAGGGCCAACGACTGGACTGGCGGGGCCTCGCGGCGATGCGGGGCCCCGCTTTTTTGTGCGAATCAGAGCGGCAGCTTGCGGGCTCGGCTCCGCTGCGGGTCCAGCGTGACGAGCGCGCCGGCGGCGAGATCCGCCTCGAACTGGGCGAGTGCCGCCAGGACGAGTGGCGCGGCAGCGGCAGGCAGCAGGTTCTGCATCCGAAGCTGGAGCACGCTCGGCACCGCGTCTCCAGAGGCGGCGAGGATGGCCGAGAAATCCAGGTCGTTCGTCAGCACGATCGCCACGCGCTCGCGCGCCCACGCCATCAGGACCGGGTCCGGCGCGTCAGGCGCTCCGACCGTCGACCAGTGGACCGCGGCGTGTCCTGCGGCCTCGAGGACCGGCACCCACAGCGGCGACAGGTTCATGTCGATGAGCAGCGTCACGAGGTGCGCAGCGGCACCTCGACCTCCTCGACGCGCCACGCGGCGTAGGCCAGCGCCGCGTCGAGGTCGGCGCGTTCGAGGTACGGATAGGCCTCGAGGATCGCCTCGGCGCTGTGACCGGATGCGAACAGGCCGACGACCGTGCCGACCGTCACCCGCGTTCCACGGACGCACGGCTTTCCGCCCATGAGCTCGGGCGAGCGGACGATGCGGTCGGGCAGTTCCATCACGATCGGTGCAGGTGTGACAGACAACGTACGCCGGGCCCTCGCATCGCCGCGAGGCCCCGCTTTTTTGTGCACGGCGAGACC
>JBBSQZ010000306.1:0-3630 GCA_038243565.1 Rhodothermales bacterium
CCCTCGTCGCCCACGGACGTCGAGTAGCCCTTCTTCTTGAGCAGGCCCTTCAGCGCGTGGAACGTCTCGACGCCCATCCGCAGGCCCTCGGAGAACGAGGTGGCGCCGACGGGCATCACCATGAACTCCTGCATGTCGACCGAGTTGTCAGCGTGGCGGCCACCGTTGAGGATGTTCATCATCGGCACCGGCAGGCGGCGCGCGTTGGCGCCGCCGAGGTACGCGAACAGGGGCAGGCCCGCCGCGACGGCCGCCGCGCGGGCGACGGCGAGCGAGACGCCGAGCGTCGCGTTGGCGCCGAGGCGCGACTTGTTCGGCGTCCCGTCGAGCTCGATGAGGGCGCGGTCCACGTGCGCCTGGTCGAAGACGGAGAAGCCCTCCACCTCGTCCGCGATCTCGTCGTTGACGTTCTCGACGGCCTTCAGCACGCCCTTGCCGCCATAGACGTCGGGATCCTCGTCGCGCAGCTCGGCGGCCTCGTACTCGCCGGTCGAGGCGCCCGAGGGGACGGCGGCGCGGCCGATGTCGCCTGTCTCGGTGATGACGTCGACCTCGATGGTCGGGTTGCCGCGGCTGTCGAGGATCTGGCGGGCGTGGACGGAGGCGATGAGCGACATCTCGGCAGGGCGGGTGAAGGTGCCTGCAAGATAGAAGCCGCTCGGATGAGAGGGACCCGCCGAGGCGACCGGCATCCGCGTCTACGGCAGCCGGACCAACTGCCGCCGGTGAAGCGTCGGCCCACTCCCGCACGACGTCGTCTCGGCGACGAGCCCGACGCCGACCTCGAAGGTCATCGTGGCTGCTGCGGGCGGCGTTTCGAGTCCCACGCACGATGTGCTGGTCGTCAGAACCGCGGTGTCTCCAGGGCCGGTCCAAAACCGCTGAAAATTGGCACTGTTGTAAAGGTTCTGGAAGGAGCCAAATAGCAAAGACACCTTGTTCGTAGCGTCCTCGGACAGCGATACGCTCGTGCCCACCACGACGGGTCGGCTGCCGCTCGCGCTCGTTTCGACGGCATCGAGCGCCATGTGGGCAATCCAGTTGCGGTACTGGGTCGCACACGTCATTCTCAGAACCCTGAACGTGACGGTGCCCTCAGTGACGGCGCCTCGCCGCGCGTCCTCGTCCAGATACGAGAACCGCCACACGTCGCCAGCTCGGGCCGGTATAAGGTCTCGGTCACTACGCGGCGGGCAGATGCTCCCGGTAACCGTGAGCGGGATCGTGAGCGTCGTATCGCGGTAGCCCGTTGCTGTCGCATGCAGGGTGAGCACGGTCGAGCCGCTCTCCAGCGCCTTGATGGTGAGGATGCGAGTGGGCGGTGCCTGGAGATCGACGAGCGTGCTCGGGCTCGACGCCGTGACCACGATGTCCGCCGGCAGCATGGGCTCGAAAAACGCCGTCAGCGAGAACTGGTCGGTCTCGCCGGCCTGGTAGTCCAGCCGGTCGGGGAGCCCGGTGACAGTGAAGTTGGGTGGGCCCGTGGTGACTGGCGGCGGTGCCGGAATGGGCGGTGTCTCCGGCGGCGCCGCCTGCGTCGGTCCGGCCGAGTCGCAGCCAGCAGATCCGATCATGCAGGCGAGCAGAAGCAACAGCGGGCGCATGGCAGGCAGGACAGTGGGAGAGGCCACGGGAAAATGTACCGGGTTAAACCCCTGCGTGCGAGGCGAAAGTCATCGCCCTGGAATGGAGTCCGGCCCGCACGGGGCGCGCCTGGTTCACCCCTCTTCGCGAAGCCGCCGGATGGCCGCGACGGCGAGGCCGTCCACGCGCTCGTTCATCGGGACGCCGGCGTGGCCCTTCACCTTCACCCAGCGCACGTCGTGCCGCTCGTTCTGCGCGACGAGACGCTCCCAGAGGTCGCGGTTGAGGACCGGCGACTTGTCCGCCTTCTTCCAGCCGCGCGTCTGCCAGCCCGCGATCCAGCGGTCGTTGAAGGCGTTGACGAGGTAGGCGGAATCCGAGTGGAGCGAGACCGCGCACGGCGCGGTGAGCGCCTCGAGCGCCTCGGCGGCGGCGAGGAGCTCCATGCGGTTGTTCGTCGTGTGCGCCTCGGCGCCCGAGAGCTCCTTCTCGCGCCCGCTGGCGACGAGGACGGCGGCCCAGCCGCCGGGGCCGGGGTTGCCCGAGCACGCGCCGTCGGTGTAGATGACGACGGATGGGGCCAGCGGCTGGGGACTGGGGACTGGGGGCACGTCGGTCGGGCAGAGGTGGGATGAAGGGGCGAGGCGCCCCGGCCCGGTAACTTATCGAGGCGCGCAGAGCGGCAGTGGGTCGCTCTGCCAGTCCCCATTTCCCATTCCCCCGCCCCCTCGTGAAGTTCGTCGACTACGTCACCATCAGCGTCCGCAGCGGCAAGGGCGGGCCCGGGGCGGCGACGTTCCGCCACGAGAAGTTTGCGGCCTTCGGCGGGCCGAACGGCGGCGACGGCGGGCCCGGCGGCTCGGTCCTGCTCGAGGGCGACAAGAGCCTCTACACGCTCCTGGACCTGCGCTACAACCGCCACCACTTCGCGAAGCCCGGCGAGGCCGGCATGGGTGCGATGAAGTCCGGCAAGATGGCCGACGACGTCGTGCTGCGGGTCCCGCTCGGGACGGTGGCGCGCGACGGCGAGACGGGCGCGCTCATCGGCGAGATCACCGACGCAGGGCAGCGCCTCGTGCTCGCGCAGGGCGGCAAGGGCGGGCTCGGCAACGTCCACTTCAAATCGGCCACACGGCAGTCGCCGCAGTACGCGCAGCCGGGCCTGCCGGGCGAGGAGCGCGAGGTCACGATCGAGCTCAAGCTTCTGGCGGACGTCGGCCTCGTCGGCTTCCCGAACGCCGGCAAGAGCACGCTCGTCTCGGCCGTCTCGGCGGCCAAGCCCAAGATCGCGGACTACCCCTTCACGACTCTCGAGCCGCAGCTCGGCCTGGTGCAGGTCGGCGACTACCGGTCGTTCGTCATCGCGGACATCCCCGGCCTCATCGAGGGCGCTTCGGACGGGAAGGGCCTGGGCACGCGCTTCCTCAAGCACATCGAGCGCAACGCCGTCCTGCTGTTCTGCCTCGCGGCGGACGCCGAGGACCCGGCGGCGCAGTACGACACGCTCCTCGCCGAGCTCCGCGCCTTCAGCCCGCACCTGCTCTCCAAGCCGCGCCTCGTCGCGCTGACGAAGATGGACATCGTCGGCGCGGACCTCGCGGACGAGTGGACGGAGAACGTCCGCCGCACGCTCTCAGAGCCGGTCGACGTCTTCCCGATCTCGTCGGTCGCCCAGCGCGGCCTCGGCCCGCTCAAGGAGGCGCTGTGGACGCGCATCCAGGCGCAGCGCGCGGAGGATGACCTGTGAGGCATGGGGCATGAGGGATGGGGCACGGGGAAAGGCAGCTTGGGTTAAGCTTCTTTTCCGCTCCTCCCCATGCTTCATGGCCCATCCCCCATGGCCTCTTGCACCAGCGCCGCGACGTCGGCGCGGTGGCTGAGCACGATGAGGAGCAGCACGTCGCCGGGCTGGGCCCAGGCGAGGGCGGCGCGGGCGGCCTGTGCCGGGTCCGCGAACGTCTCGATGGACCCCGGGTCCGCGCCGGCGCCGACCGAGGCGCGGACGAGAAGTTCGGTGATCTCGCCCGGCGCGCGGCCGCGGAGGTA
>JBBSQZ010000307.1:0-3603 GCA_038243565.1 Rhodothermales bacterium
AAGCGCTTCCGGCCCGACCGAAGACCCGCACCGCGCTCACGCCGGCCCGACCACGTCCGTTCCGACCTCCGCCGCCTCGCCCGCTATCTTGGACCTCCGACTCACGCCAAACGCCTGTGAAGCCTCTCGTCCTCGTCGCGCTCGCCGCGCTCGCCCTCCCCGCCCGCGCCCAGGCGCCGGCCGCCGCGCCGGCCGACTCGGTCGCCGAGCGCCTCGGCCAGTACACGACCGTCCGCCTCACGACCGACCTCTCGGGCCTCTCGGACCGGACGCGCGCCATGATCCCGCACCTCATCGACGCCGCGCGCGCGATGGACGACATCTACTGGATCGAGGCCGGCAGCGGCTGGAAGGACGCCCGGAATACGCTCGCCTCGGACGCCGTGCGGCGCTTCGTCGGCGTGAACTACGGGCCGTGGGACCGGCTCGCGGGCAACGCGCCCTTCGTGCCGGGCGTCGGCGAGAAGCCGCTCGGCTCGGGCTTCTACCCGACCGACATGACGCGCGACGAGCTCCTCGCCGCCGCCACGTCGGACCCGAGCCTCACGGGCCTCTACACGCTCGTCCGACGCAATGCCGCCGGCCAGCTCGTTTCGATTCCGTACCACGTCGCCTTCGCCGAGCCCGTCGCCCGCGCCGCGGCCGCCCTCCGCGCCGCGGCCGCCCTCGCCGACGACGCTGGCCTGAAGACGTACCTCACGCTCCGCGCCCAGGCACTCGAGACCGACGACTACCGCCCGTCCGACCTCGCGTGGATGGACATGCGGACGAACCCGCTCGACATCGTCGTCGGGCCGATCGAGACGTACGAGGACGCGCTCGCGGGCTTCAAGGCGACCCACGAGGCCTACGTGCTCGTCCGCGACGCCGCGTGGTCCGCGCGCCTCCAGCAGTATGCCGCGACGCTGCCGGAGCTGCAGCGCGGCCTGCCGGTGCCCGCCGCCTACCGCGCCGAGACGCCCGGCTCCGACGCCGACCTCGGCGCCTACGACGCCGTCTACTACGCCGGCGACGCCAACGCCGGCGCCAAGACGATCGCCATCAACCTGCCCAACGACGAGACGGTCCAGCTCGAGAAGGGCAGCCGCCGCATCCAGCTCAAGAACGCGATGCGCGCCAAGTTCGACCGCATCCTCGTCCCGCTCGCCAGCGTCGTCTTCGCGCCAGACCAGGCGCGCCTCGTCTCGTTCGACGCCTTCTTCGGCAACACCATGTTCCACGAGGTCGCGCACGGCCTCGGCATCAAGAACACGATCACCGGCCACGGGACCGTCCGCGAGGCGCTTCTGGACCATGCCTCGGCCCTCGAGGAGGGCAAGGCCGACGTCCTCGGGCTGTACATGGTCGAGCGGCTCGTCGAGGGCGGGCAGTGGACCGAGGCGACGCTGCCGCAGCACTACGCGACCTTCATCGCGTCCATCTTCCGCTCGGTCCGCTTCGGCACGGCCGACGCGCACGCGCGCGCCAACCTCGTCCGCCTCAACTTCTTCGTCGAGCAGGGCGCCGTCTCGGTCGGCCCGGACGGCCTCTGGCGCGTCGACGCCGACCGGATGCCGGTCGCGGTGCGGGCCCTCGCCGCGCGCCTGCTCACGCTCCAGGGCGACGGCGACTACGCCGCCGTCGACGCCTTCGTGACGCAGTACGGCCACTCGACACCCGAGCTCGAGGCGACGCTCGCGCGGATCAACGCCGCCGGCATCCCGATCGACATCGTCTTCGAGCAGGGCGCGGACGTGCTGGGGCTCGAGTAACTCAAATGCGGTTTAAGGTTTAACGTTTAAGGCTGGCTGCCCAAAACGTTAAACCTTAAACCTTAAACCGCATTTCCCGATGCGCCTCGACGACCTCACCGTCACCGTGCCGACGCGGAACGAGACGGACAACGTCGGCCCGTTCCTGGCGAGCCTGGACCCGCGCGTCCGGCTCATCGTGGCGGACGCGAGCACGGACGACACGCCGGAGCGCATTCTCGCGGCGCGGCCCGAGAACACACGCATCCTCCGCGACGCCGGCACGATCCCGGTCGCGCGGCAGCACGCGCTCGAGGCGGCGGAGACCGAGTGGGTGCTGTGCACGGACATCGACATGTCGGTCGGCCCGAGCTACTGGGCCGCGTGGCAGGACCTCGTTCTGGGCGACCGCGTCGGCGCCGTGCAAGGCGCGAAGCTCTCCGCCGACGACCAGTTCCGGACGTACTACCGGCTCTTCTCGTTCGGCATCCGCGCCGCGGCGTGGATCACGCTGCCGGCGGGCTCGGGCTCCAACATGATCGTCCGCCGGAGCGCGCTCCTCGCGTCGGGCGGCTTCGACGCCGCGCTGACGGCCAACGAGGACATCTACGCGCTGTGGACGATCCGCAAGGCGGGCTGGCGTGTGCCCTTCGCCGGCGGGCTGAAGGTCTACGAGCGCGACCACCGGCGCCTCGAGCAGGGCCGCGCCAGGAAGACGCTCCACGGCTGGGTCCGCCCGCTGATGCTGATGACGGGGCTCGGCAGCGACCGCGTCCGCACCTCGAGCTGGGGCTACTGGAACGACGACGACGCGCCGGGCGAGGCGCCGTGACGGACGACAGGCCGAACAACCGGTCCGGGCAGTCGCCGCTCCGGCAGCGCCTGCGCTCCGCTGGCACGCCGGCCGAGGCGGCGCTCTGGCGCGCGCTCCAGCGCCGGCGGCTCGGCGGCCTTAAGTTCCGCCGGCAGTTCGGCGTCGGCCCCTACATCGTGGACTTCTTCTGCCCCGAGGCGCGCCTCGCCGTCGAGCTCGACGGCGCCGTCCACGCGGCGCAGCGGGACTATGACGACGCGCGGACTCGGAATCTCGGGAAGGTTGGCGTTCGGGTGATCCGGTTCGAGAACCTGGCCGTGTTCGAGCAACTCGAGGTCGTGCTCGCGGCGATCCTGGCGGCGGTGCGCGAGCAGATCGGGGGGTTTCGCTCGGCTGGCTGAGACCCCCTGTCTCGCCGCGCGTGTCCCGCAGTAATCCGAGGCGTTTCAGTTGCGCGGCTCGTCTGTCCCCCTTGAAGCGGGGACAGCTCGGATCTCGCCCCGATCTGTATTCAGGTACGACGTCGACGAGACACTCAGACAAGGCAAGGCGCCCGACCAGAGCGCCGCGCACAGCTGTCCCCGCTTCAAGGGGGACAGGCGCAGCGAAGAGGGAGCGGAGCGACCCGAGCGGAGACAGGGGGTCTCTCCCGCCGCACCTCTCCCCTACCCCGCGATCTCCGCCTTGCGGCTCGCGACGGCGCGGCGGCGCTCGTGCGGGTCGAGGTGGCGCTTCCGGATGCGCGCCGACGTCGGCGTGATCTCGATGAGCTCGTCCTCGCGGATGAACTCGATGGCCTCCTCGAGCGACATGCGCCGCGGCGGGTTGAGCTTCTCGAAGTTGTCCGCGCCGGACGAGCGCATGTTCGAGAGCTTCTTCTCCTTCGTGATGTTGGCCTCCATGTCCTCGTCGCGGGAGTTCTCGCCGACGACCATGCCGTTGTAGACCTCGTCGCCCGGCCCGACGAAGAGCTGGCCGCGCTCCTGGAGGTTGACGATCGTGTAGCTCGTCACCCGGCCCGGCCGGTCGGCGACGATGCCGCCCGAGGCGCGGTGCGTG
>JBBSQZ010000308.1:0-3565 GCA_038243565.1 Rhodothermales bacterium
ACAACGACGACTGCGAGAGTGGCGACACCGGCCGCTCCTGCCTCGACCTCGTCGCCGACGTCTCGGGCCAGTGGCGCGTCGGCGTGACGAGCTACCGGCCCGGCGAGACGGGCGCCTACACGCTCACCGCGACGCTCGGCGACGCGCAGGCGTCACGCGGTCAGTCGAACGGCAATACGACGCCCGTCGCCCTCCGCAGCGGTGCCGCCCGCTACGAGTCTGGCGCCCTCGCCCGCGGCGACCGCACGCTCCGAGCGGGCGAGTTCATGGACACGTTTACGTTCGACGGCACCGGCGGGCGGGTCACCGTCGACCTGCGCAGCCGCGGCTTCGACTCGTACCTCATGGTCCGCGGGTCCGACGGCGAGCAGTCGGACAACGACGACTACGGGGGCGCCCTCGACCGGTCGCTCCTCGTCGTGCAGACGGAGCGCGGGCAGACGTACACGGCGACGGTCACGAGCTACGCGCCGGGCGAGACGGGCGACTACGACCTCACGATCCAGGGCGCGGACGGCGGCGCAGCGACCGCCTCGGCGACGGGCGTCCGCACCGAAACCGGGCGCCTCGAGCGGACGGACGAGACGCTCCGCTCGGGCGAGTTCGTCGACACCTACACCTTCGACGGGACGCCCGGGCAGCGCGTCGCCATCGACCTCACGTCGGACGACTTCGACACGTACCTCGTCGTCGAGCCGCCGCGCGGCGCGGCCCTCCAGGACGACGACGGCGGCGGCTCGACGAGCCACTCGCGCCTCGAGATGGACCTCACCGAGCCCGGCACCTACACCGTCTACGTCACGAGCTACGCCGCCGCCGAGACCGGCGCCTACCGCCTCGCCATCGACGGGACCGAGCGCTTCGGCCAGCCCGCCGAGTCCACGCGCAGCGCCTCCACGGACGGCCCGCTCCGCACCGCCTCCGCGCCCGGCCGGACCACGACGCGCGCCACTCAGCCGACGACGCGGCAGGTGGCGGACTGGACGCTCGCCGAGACCTTCGACGGTACCCTCGACGCCACAGACCAGCGCCTCGCCTCGGGCGAGTTCACCGAGGTCCACACCTTCGACGGCGACGCCGGCGAGCCGATCCGCGTCGACCTCACGAGCCAGGACTTCGACACGTACCTCATCGTCACCGCGCCGTCGGGCGAGCGCGTCGACAACGACGACTTCAACGGCTCGCAGAACGAGTCCGTCGTCGAGTTCACGATGCGGGAGTCCGGCCGCTACCGCGTGACGGTCACGAGCTACCGCCCCGGCGAGACGGGGCGCTACGCGCTGCGCCTCTCGCAGACCGACGCCATGCGCCCGGACCCGCCGGCCTTCGACCGCATCGTCGGCATCTTCGCGGGCATCTCGGACTACGGCGGCCGCATCAACACCCTCGACTACACGGCCGAGGACGCCGCGACGGTCCGCGACGCGATGATCGCGCAGGGCATGCGCCCCGAGGACGGCATCCTGCTCCAGGACGCCGACGCGACCGTCGCGGGCTTGCAGCGCGCCTTCGACCAGATCGCGCGGACGGCCGACGACCGCACGCTGTTCGTCTTCTTCTACTCCGGCCACGGCGGCCAGTACCCGCGCACCACGCCCCAGCGCGCCGACCCGGACAACCTCGACGAGTCGATCGAGCTCTACGACGCCGAGGTCCTCGACGACGACTTCGACCGGATGCTCGCGGCCCTGCCGTCGTCGCGCATGCTGATCGTGCTCGACGCGTGCTACTCGGGCGGCTTCGCCAAGGACGTCATCTCGAGCCCCGGCCGCATGGGCCTGTTCTCCTCCGAGGAGGACGTCGTGAGCGCGGTCGCCGTCAAGTTCCAGGCCGGCGGCTACCTCTCGCGCTTCTTCGCTGACGCCGCCGAGACGGCGCAGGCCGACGAGGACGCCAACGGCGCGGTCACCGCGCTCGAGCTCTCGCAATACCTACACACCCGCTTCGACCAGGACGTCCGCGGCACCGGCCGCGAGCTGATCGTCGCGCGGGACACGCGCCCGGAGCACCAGAAGCTCATCGTGGACCGCGGCTCGGTCGGCCTCTACGAGACGCTCTTCTCCCTCGGGCGGTAAGGCGGAAAGCGGAAAGCTTGGACAACGCCTTGCAAGATTCTCAAACGTGTGTCGTCCGTCACGCCTTCCATGTCCCTCCAAACATGTCATCCCGAATGGAGCGAGCCCTCGGCGAGCGCAGTTGAAGGATCTCGACAGCCTGCCCTGAGCGAAGCCGAATGGGCACATCTGGGGCCGCTGCGGTCTGACCCACCGCGTCGAGATCCCTCGACAAGCTCGGGATGACAGGGTAGGGAGGGCGGTGGTTGATTGCCGCCCGCCGCCCGCCGCCCGCTGTCAGCGCGCGAGGCGGTCCGCCTCCTCGGGGCCGGGCGTGCCCGAGGCGTAGCGGTGCACCGCGATGCCGTCGTGGTCCAGGAGCGGCTCGTAGATGCGCCACGCCTGCTCCGCCTCGTCGGCGTGGACGAACAGCGTCGGGTCGCCCTCGGCGACGTCGCGGAGGAGCGTCTCGTAGGCGTCGGGGAGGTGGCCGAAGACCTCGTCGTAGCAGAAGTCGAGGTCCTGCGTCGTCACGGCGAAGCCGTCGCCCGGCGCTTTGACCTCGAAGCCGAGGTGGAAGCCCTCGTCGGGCTGGAGGCGGATCGTGAGCACGTTCGGCGTCGGCGCCGTCCGGGCGGTGCCCTGGCGCTTGAACAGCGCGACCGGCGGCGTCCGGAAGACGACCGCAATCTCGGTCCGCCGCTCCGGCATCCGCTTGCCCGTGCGCAGCACGAACGGGACGCCCTGCCAGCGCCAGTTGTCGACGTGCAGGCGGACGGCCGCGAACGTCTCGGTGTTCGAGTTTCTGGCGACGCCCTCGTGGTCGCGGTACGCCTCCTTCTCGACGCCGTCGACCGTGCCGGCGCCGTACTGGCCGAGCACGACCTCGTCGCGGCGGGCCGTCCGCGTGCTCCGGAGCACCTTGATCTTCTCGGTCCGGATGCCCTCGGCGTCGAGGCGCGCCGGCGGCTCCATCGCGGCGAGCGTGAACAGCTGCGTGAGGTGGTTCTGGATCATGTCGCGCAGCGTGCCGACGTCGTCGAAGTAGCCCGCGCGGCCCGCGGCGTCGTTCGTCTCCGAGACGGTGATCTCGACGCGCTCGACCTGCTGGCGATTCCAGGCCGACTCGAAGAGGGCGTTCGCGAATCGGAAGACGAGGAGGTTCTGGACGGTCTCCTTGCCGAGGTAGTGGTCGATGCGGTAGACGTCGCCCTCGGCGAAGTGGGCGTGGACGATGGCGTTGAGCTTCTTGGCGCTCTCGAGGTCGTCGCCGAACGGCTTCTCGATGACGAGTCGTCCGAAGCCTTTGCCGTCGCGCCCGGCCTCGTGCTGGCCGAGCGCCCGGATCGTGTCGGGGAAGGCGGACGGCGGCAGGGCGAGGTAGTAGATCCGGTTGCCCTCCGTCCCGGCTTCTTCCTCGACCTCGGCCGCCCGCTCGTAGACCGGGTCGAGGTCGGCGTACGATTCCACGCGGGCGTAGCGGAGCGTCTTCTTCGCCCACGCGGTCGCGT
>JBBSQZ010000309.1:0-3511 GCA_038243565.1 Rhodothermales bacterium
AAGTGGAGGGCCGGCAAGGTAGGCGGGTGGGTCCCAGCTTTCAAGGTTAAACAAGATTTTTATCTTTTTAAAGGACGAGCCGCTCGGCTCCCCTACCTTGGCAGGTCTCGCCCCACGCGCTCAGCGCCTGTGCCATGCCCTCCCCGCTCCTCCCCACCGGCACCAAAGGTGACCTCCTGCTCCTGATGAAGCGCCGGGGCCTGATGTCGCTCGCGGACGCCGAGGCGGCCACCGGCCTGACGCGCCCCACGCTCCGCCACCACCTCGGCCAGCTCGAGCGCGACCTGCTCGTCCACCGCACGACGCAAAAGCAGGGGCGCGGCCGGCCCAGCCTGCGCTACGGCCTCACGCCCCACGCGGAGGCGCTCTTCCCCTCCCGCGACGACGTGCTCCTCGGGCGTCTGCTGGGCTACCTCCAGCAGCAGGGCGACGAGGAGACGATCCGGGGGTTCTTCGAGAACTACTGGGAGGAGCGGCTCCGCGACGTGGAGCACGGGCTCCGCCGGGTCCCCGCCGGCGACGAGGAGGAGCGGCTCCGGGTGCTCGCGGACATCCTCCGCGAGCAGGGGTTCATGCCGGAGATGCAGCGCGGCGAGGGCGGCCTCGTCATCCGCGAGTGCAACTGCCCGTTCCCGGAGGCCGTGAAGCAGACGCGGCTGCCGTGCCGCCTCGAGGCGCGCTTCTACGAGCAGATCTTCGACGACCGGATCAGCCGCGTGACCTACATCCCCGACGGGGCGTCGTCCTGCACCTACGAGTTCCCCGCGGCCGAGGCGGCGCCGGCGCCCTGAGCAGGCAGCGTCTCCCGGGCGTCGGCCCCGGCAGCGCGCTGGTCGAGCTTGTTGTAGACCGGCTTCGAGTGCTGCCCGGTGAAGCCGAGCGCCGTCGGCGCGTTGGCGAGGAGCGCGGCGGCGGCGCCCTGCCACCAGCGGTAGCGGTGCGTGGAGGTCGTAGCGAGGGCAGAAGGGAGGGCGGGTGAGGCCCCGCGCTGCCAGCGGCGATCCTCACGCCTCGACCGGCGTTCCTCCAGCCTGCCGCTCGTGCCACGCCACGAGCAGCGTCCGGATCACGACGAGCAGCGGCACGGCGAAGAAGCCGCCGACGATCCCGAACATCCAGATCCCGAGGAGCGCCCCGACGAGGACGACGCCTGGGTGCAGGTCCGCGACGCGGCCCAGGAGCGCCGGCGAGACGAACTCGGCCTCGGTCTGCGCCACGACCTGGTGCACGACGACCGTCCACACGACGGGCCAGGCGCCGAGCGTAGCCGCGCTCAGCACGCCGAGCACGAGCGCCGTCATGCTGCCCACGAACGGGATGACCTCGAGCACGCCGCCGACGAGCGCGATCGTGAGCGCGTACGGGACGCCGACGAGGGCGTAGCCGATGCCGATGAAGGTCCCGAAGAAGGCCGCGACGGCAAGCTGCGCCCAGACGACGCGCGCGAGGTCGGTGGCGAGCGTCGCGGCGAGCGCGCGGGCCGTCAGGCGCATCCGGGCCGGGAACCACGCCAGCAGGTTCTCGGCGCTCTTGAGCGGCGCCGTCGCGACGAAGAAGCCCAGGATGAAGGCGACGAGCACCTCGATGAGCATCTCGCCGGCGCTCTGGAGCAGGCCGGCGAGCGTGAACGCCGCCGTCGAGGCCCACGCCGCGGCGCGCGTCGTGACGTCGTCGAGCGTCGGCAGGGCGTTGCTCAGGCCGGGGGTGCGCGACGCCCACGCGTCGATAGTGTGGAGCATCGCGGGCACGCTCGCGCGGAGCTGCGTGAGCCCGCTCTCGGCGGCCGGCACCACGTTCAGCGAGACCGCGACGGCGGCGCCGAGCACGAGCAGGTAGACCGCGATGACGGTCACGGCGCGCGGGACGTGCCACCGCGCCAGCCACTCGGACGCCGGCCGCACAGACAGCCCGAGCAGCAGACCCCCGAAGACGATCCAGAACGCGCGCAGCAGCACGCCGCCGAACGCGGCCAGCACCATCACGCTCACGGCCAACCCGAGCAGCGCCCACCACGCCTGCGCGCTGATGCGCCACGCCGGGTCGCGCGCGGGAGGGTCGGGAAGGGGTGCAGCGGGCATTTGCGGGGGCGTCGATCGCAGAGCACGGTACGCGCCAGCGGTGGCGAGCGCAACGGCGACGTGGTCCACGGCGCTCCGCCTTCATGCCCCGCCGCTCCGGAGAATCGGGATCACAGGAGGAACAGAAGCAGCGCGCCGGGGACGAAGGCGGAACGGGCGGACAGTCATAGTAGGGTCCGGGAGCATCGAACGGAGTGGCAGCAGTGGCGTGGTAGACGAGGGGACGGCCGCGGCGCGTGGGGGTCACGCCCGCGTCCGTGCCATGTGGACGAGTGCGCTGGGGACGCAGGCGCCGCGCGTCCAGCCGGCCGTCTCGTTGCCGTCGTACGTGCGGCCAGCCTCAAAACCGGGGTGCTCGGCCGAGTCCGATCCGCGGGCGAGCGCCTCGAGCGCGGCGTCGAGCTCCACCTCGGCAGGCCGCCCGAGCGCGCCCTCGAGCACGACGCCCAGCGCCGTCGCGTCGAACGGCGCGCCGTGCACCTGGCACAGCGCGTCCACGGAGCCGATGCGGTCGCCGGGGAAGCCGAAAAGGGGGTCGACGCCCCACGTGACGAGGCAGTCGAGGACGACGTCGCCGACGGCGGTGCGCGGCCGGGGCGGACTTATGGGACCGCCGGCAGGGGAAGGGTGCGCCGTGGGTTAGAGTGCTCCACCGGCACGGCCCTCTCCCAATTCAGCAGGTGAGCTTCGGCCTTCGCTGCACGCCGCGGGCGGCGTGATCTCGGAGATCACCCGGTCGCTGCATCAGGGTCCGGCTGCTCCGGAGCCCGCCGAGCCGCTCGGCCGCGCGTCAGTCCGCGTCGTTGCGGTCGTGCAACTGGAGGTCGACCTCGAACGGGTCGACGGCGAAGGCGAGGTCCGCGGCGCGAAGGCCGTTGCGCCAGAGGAAGGCGATGGCCGAGGCCGGAAGCAGCACGAGGGCGACTACCGAGGCGGCGAGGGACTGGCGGAGGGTCATCGGAATGGGAGTGTTGACGCGGTGCAGCATGTACTGCCGCAGTGCGTCAATGTTGCGATGCGGGCATGCTCCTATTCCTGAGCAGGCCTCCCGCAGGTCCCTTAGCGGCCCCTGCAGCGGGATCCCCGAAATCTGCACGGGTGTTCACCCGAGGCGCCCGGTGCCCCGCTTCTCACAACCTCTCTCTTCCCATGGACCGCTCCACAGATTCCGGCCGAATGCGCGGCGACGACGACCGCGGCTTCATCGACCGAGCCGAAGACGAAGTCCGCTCCTGGTTCGGCGACGACGACGCCGAGCGCCGTCGCGACCGCGACCGCATGATGGACCGCGACGACGACCGCAGCCGCAGCGACCGGGGCGGCTTCCGAGGCTACGACGGCCCCGAGTCCGAGCGCTACCGCCGCAACTACGAGGTCGGCGACGAGGCCGACCGCCGCTCCCGCGAGGGCTACTCCTCGGGCCGCTTCTTCTA
>JBBSQZ010000310.1:0-3498 GCA_038243565.1 Rhodothermales bacterium
GATCTTGGAGGTCGCCGCGGCGCCTGGCAGCGCGCGCGGTCGGTGGACCGGGTAGGGTGTAGGGCATGACCCCGGCAACGGGGCCTCGCCCTGTTCCGGTCCGCCAACGGGTCTTGCCAGGCCTCCCGTTACATCACAGGCTAAGGCCATGCGGCGTTTACAGTCCCGCGATGTCCGCGGCCGGCAGGCCATCTAGGTTCGGCCGGTCGCCTCCAGGCAGACCCCGCCAAAGTGCGTCCCGGACAGGACATCGATCGAACCACCGCAGCACGTCTGGCGGGTCTGTACGGGCTGCGAGGGGTCATCGGAACGGTCTGGCGGTGAGTGTAGAGCCGAGGTCTCTCTCCACAGTACCTTGCGGGATACAGACATCTGCACGACCTGCCATGCGAACGACGCTCAACCTCAACGACGACCTGGCCCAACGCGCCAAAGAAGCCGCGGCTCGCGAGCGGACGACGCTCACGCGGCTCATCGAGGAAGGCCTTCGGCTCCGGCTTCGCCCGGCCGCATCTCGCACGACATCCGTTGCACCACGCTTGCCGGTCTTCGACGGACAGGGCGGGCTCGCTCCGGGCATCGACCCGCTGAGCAACGAGGCGCTCCGCGACGCCGCGGACGCGCGATGACGCCAGACGTAAACGTGCTCGTCGCCGCGTCGCGACGTGACCACCCGCACCACGCGCCCGCTCTCGCGTGGCTCAACGAGGCGCTCGCAGGCTGTGCAGTCGGGGCTCGGTTCTCGCTCCTGCCGATGGTCGCGTCGGGTATGGTGCGCCTCGTCACGCACCCAAAGGTGTTTCCAGAGCCCACTCCAACCGCCGAGGCGCTCGCGTTCGTCGACACGGTCCGCACGGCACCGAGTGTGGAAACGACCACGGTCGGAGGCGAGTGGGATGCGTTTGCCGACCTGTGCCGTATGCACGCGCTCACGGGCAACGCGGTCCCAGATGCGTGGATCGCGGCGGCGGTGCGCCACCACCACGAGCACCTCGCGACGTTCGACCGCGGCTTCCGGCGGCTCCTCGCCCCCGGCTCGCTCACCATCCTCGACCCGTCCGGCCCGAGCCGGCTCGCGTAAATCGCCGCGCTGTCGTCGCTGTCCTGCAACCACATGCAGAGTTTGCGCCCCGGGTAGGATTTGAACCTACGACCCTGCGGTTAACAGCCGCATGCTCTACCACTGAGCTACCGAGGCAAGCGCCGAGACGCCAGGCGCATCGGGACAGCGAACATACGGCCGGCGAGGCGTCGAGGAAAACGCCCGCGCCCGCCGGCCCGCCCATTTCACCGGCCGTTCGACAAAGCGCGCCGGCTCAGCCGCCGCTCGTCCAGACGTCGTTCGACAGGTCGACGTCCAGAATCGGCGCGGCGCCCTCGGCCCCGGCGCGAACAGGCGTCCCGGCGGGGAAGGCGAGCGTCGCCTCGGTCGCGCCCGCGAGCCACGTCTCGACGGGCACCGTCTGCCGCTCGACGCGGCCGTCGGCGTACGTCACGGCGACGGTGGCGGGGAACGGAGCCAGCCCGAGGTCGCGCACGACGACCCGCACGCCGTCCACGCCCGTCGTTACCGGCCCGACGGCGTGGTCTACGGTCCACGTCTCGAAGAGCGTCGGCGTCCAGAGCCAGTCGAGGTCCTGCCCGAGGCCGGCCTCCATGCGGCCGAAGAAGTCCCAGGGCGCCGGGTGCTTGAAGGCCCACGTGCGGCCGTAGTCGCGGTAGGCGGCGAGGAAGCGATCGCGGCCGACGAGCGTCTCGAGCGCGTGCAGCATCACGGCCGGCGTCGAGTAGGACGCGATGGTGCGGGCCGAGCCGCCGACGGGGTCCACCTGCGGCGAGCCGCTGCCGATCGGGAAGCGGTCGTTATGGCGCATCGGCTCGACGGCCCGCCCCGTCCCGGCGAGGCGGAAGTGCGCCTGCCTGCCCCGCGCCCACGCGTCGACGGACGGGCGGTTGGGGGCGGAGCCGTCGAAGAAGTCCGTGATGCCCCAGTTCTGGTCGTAGCTCGTCAGCCCCTCGTCCATCCACTGGTACGCCGGCTCGTTGGAGCCGACGATCATCGGAAACCACATGTGCGACGTCTCGTGGTAGATCACCGAGAACAGCGACTGGTCTGAGCGTGCGCCGCCGACGAGCGTCATCATCGGGTACTCCATGCCGCCGCCGATGAGCCCCTCGACGGCCGTCATCGCGGGGTACGGGTACGGCATCACGAGGCGGGAGAGGTGCTCGATGGACGCCTTCTCGAACTCGGCCGACCGCTCCCACGCCGCCGTTCCGGGCCGGTACAGCGTGTGGATCGCGACGCGAGACGGCGCGTCGGGCAGAATGCCGTTGGTCTGGTCGACCGAGGCGCTCGTCGCGTCCCAGACGTAGGCCGGGGACGCCGAGAGGGAGAAGTCGCGGACGTCGTCGGCGCGCCAGCGCCACACGGCGCGGCCGTCCGCCCCGGCGAGCGTTGCCCGCCCGCGCTCCCCGGCCGTCACGACGTGGACCGTTTCGTCGGAGACTGCCGCGCGCTCGAGGCGCGCCCGCGTCTCAGCCGTCAGCACCTCGTCCGCGTTGACGAGCACGCCCGGGCCGCGGACGAGCCAGCCCGCGGGCACGTCCAGCGACACGTCGTAGCTGGCGTAGCCCATGTAGTGCTCGCCGTTACCGAGGTACGGGTCCGTGCTCCAGCCGTCGAGGTCGTCGTAGACCGCCATCTGCGGGTACCAGTAGCCGAGGAAGTAGACCTCGCCGTCCTGCCCCTGCCGGAAGGCGCCGCTGCTCGGTGGGACCGGATAGGACCACGCCATGTCCAGCTCGACCGTCGCGCCGGGGAGGACGGGCGTTCGAGGCTGGAGCGTCAGGATCGTGCCGTCGATGCGGTACTGCCCGGGCTCCGGCCGCCCGCCAACTTCGGTCGCGGCCTGCCCCTCGACGGCGAGGCGCGCGAGCGTCAGGCCCCCAGTGACGGTGACGGGCCGGTTGCGCGGCACGCCCGGCGCGTGGATATTCTGGCGGAGCTTGAGGACGAGGAAGCGCAGCGTGTCCGGCGAGGCATTGCGGTACGAGATCGTGCCGGTCGCGGAGAGGACGGTCGTCGCCGGGTCGAGGCGCGCGTCGAGGCGGTAGGCCGCAGTGTTCTGCCAGTAGCGCGGCCCGGGGCGGCCGTCGGCCGTGCGCGTGCCAGCGGCGATGGCGCGCTGCACGTCGGGCGGCGTGAACACGGGGTACGGGAGCGGCCGCTGCGCCGCGGCGCTCGTGGCGACGAGCAGGGCGGCGAGGGCGAGGATCGGGCGGGGCATCGCGAGAAAAGGGGTGTCCGGAACAATAGCACGCGCCGGCGCCAGGGCGCGGGTGCAGAAGGCGTGGAGAGTCCCAGAGCATGGCGCGGGCGCGGGGGGCGGCGCTAGATTCGCGGTCCACTCGCCCGAGTGGCGGAATTGGTAGACGCGCACGTTTCAGGGACGTGTTCCTTTACGGGAGTGCTGGTTCGATTCCAGTCTCGGGCAC
>JBBSQZ010000311.1:0-3438 GCA_038243565.1 Rhodothermales bacterium
CCACGGCCTCTTCGTCACGCCCGCCGACTCGCTCCGGCCCATCGCCGAGCGCGCCATGCGCTGCGGCCTCCAGGTCAACACGCACGCCATCGGCGACGCCGCCAACCACGCCGTCCTCGACGCCTACGAGGCCGCCATCGCCGCGACGGGCGCCACGGCCGGCCGCGACCGCATCGAGCACGCCCAGGTCCTCACGCTGGACGACATCGAGCGCTTCGCGCGCCTCGGCGTCATCGCATCCGTCCAGCCGACGCATGCGACGAGCGACATGCCGTGGGCCGGGGAGCGCCTCGGGGCGGACCGCGTGCGCGGCGCCTACGCGTGGCGCCGCCTCGTCGACGCCGGCGCGCGCCTCGCGCTCGGGTCCGACTTCCCCGTCGAGCGCGTCTCGCCGCTGCTCGGCTTCTACGCCGCCGTCACGCGCGAGGACGCCGCCGGGCAGCCGGCCGGCGGCTGGTACGGCAACCAGACGCTGACGCGCGACGAGGCGCTCCGCGGCTTTACGATCGACGCCGCCTACGCCGCGTTCATGGAGGGCGAGGTCGGCAGCCTCGAGCCCGGCAAGCGCGCCGACTTCGTCGTGCTGTCGCAGGACCTGATGACGGTCCCGCCCGAGCAGATCCTCGCGACGCGCGTCGTGGCGACGTACGTTGACGGCGCACCTGTCTACCACGAGTGATGGCCGAACGGACCCGCGACTCGTTCCCGCTCCGGATGACGGCCGAGGAGTACCTCGCCTTCGACGCTGCGGCGCCCGAGGGCGAGAAGTACGAGTTCTTCGACGGCCTCGTCGTCCCCCGCCACGGCTACGACGACCGCGGCGTCGCGATGGCCGGCGCGAGCCCGGACCACAACCAGATCGCGGCCAACATCACCGCGGCGCTCCACGCCGAGGCGAGCCGACGCGGCTGCCGCTCTGGAGCGTCGGATCAACGTGTGCGCTCCTTCGGGGCGTCGTACACATATCCAGACGTTGTCCTCGTCTGCGGAACGCCAGACTACTCAGGCGACAACCCAGCCGTGCTGGAAAACCCGACGCTGCTTGTCGAGATCGCCTCGGGCTCGACCGAATCCGCAGACCGCGGGCGCAAGCTGACAGCCTACACGGCCCTAGCGAGCGTCCGCGAGTACTGGATCGTCGCCGCCGACACGCCCGAGGTGACGACATACGTCCGCGCCGGCGACGCGTGGCGCATCGGGCGCGTCGCGGGAAAGGGCGCTGTGCTCCGCTGCGAGACGCTCAACCTCGACGTGCCACTCGCTGCCGTCTACGCACTCGTGGACGTGCCGGACGACGCCGACCCCTACGCCTGACGCCGGCGGACGCCGTTTGGCCCTGCGGCGCGGGCGCGCCCCGCTATCTTGGCGCCATCCCCCCACCGCACGCCGATGACTGACGCCCCCACCCTCCGCCACGTCGACGAGAATGGAAACGCCCGCATGGGCGACGTCGCCTCGAGCGACCGTACCCGGCGGACGGCCGTCGCCGCGGGCCGCGTCCGCGTCGGCGCCGAGGCGCTGCGGCTCATCCGCGAGAACGCGCTCTCGAAGGGCGACGCGCTCGTCGTGGCGCAGGTCGCGGGCGTGCTCGGCGCGAAGCAGGCCAGCCGCCTGCTGCCGCTCTGCCACGACGTGCTCCTCCAGAACGTGATCGTCGAGTTCGAGCTCGACGACGACGAGGGCACCGTCGAGGTCCGCGCTGTGACCCGGACCGACGGCCCGACGGGCGTCGAGATGGAGGCCCTGACGGCCGTCTCGGTCGCCGCGCTGACCGTCTACGACATGTGCAAGTCCGTCTCGCCGACGGCGACGATCACCGACGTGCGCCTGCTCGCCAAGTCCGGCGGCGCCTCCGGCGACTACCGCCGCCCCGCCGACGCGGACCTCCGCGCGGTCGCGCCGCACGGCAACTGAGGACGGAGGGGCATGGGGGATGAGGCATGGGGCATGAAAGCGATCCGCTTTCCTGCTCTCTGCCTTTCTGCACTCCCCCCATCCCTCATGGCCCATCCCTCATGGCCCATCGGGGCGTAACCTTCGGCGGCGCCGCGAAACGCTCGCGGCGGCGGGCCGTAGGTACGGCACATTCCCCACGCTCACATGGACGCGCTCATCGGCGGCCTCGGCCTCTTCGTCATCCTCGGGATCGTGCTCGTCGCGATCCTGCTCATCTACTTCGTCCCCGTCGGGCTCTACATCTCGGCGCTCTCGTCGGGCGTGCGCCTGAGCCTCTTCGGCGACCTCGTCGGGATGCGCCTGCGCAAGGTGCCGCCGGCGGCCATCGTGAACCCGCTCATCACGGCGCACAAGGCCGGGATCCCGGTGACCGCGCCGCAGCTCGAGGCGCACTACCTCGCCGGCGGCCACGTCCAGAAGGTCGTGCAGGCGCTGATCTCGGCGGACAAGGCCAACATCCCGCTCACGTTCGAGCGCGCGACGGCCATCGACCTCGCCGGCCGCGACGTGTTCGAGGCCGTCCAGGTGTCGGTCAACCCCAAGGTCATCGAGACGCCGCCGATCTCGGCCATCGCCAAGAACGGCATCCAGGTCCGCGCGATCGCGCGCGTGACGCTGCGCGCCAACATCGAGCGCCTCGTCGGCGGCGCGGGCGAGGAGACGATCATCGCCCGCGTCGGCGAGGGCATCGTGTCGACGATCGGCTCGTCGGCGACGCACGCGGTCGTGCTCGAGAACCCGGACATGATCTCGAAGACGGTCCTCGCGAAGGGCCTCGACTCGGGCACGGCCTTCGAGATCCTCTCGATCGACATCGCCGACGTCGACGTCGGCGAGAACATCGGCGCGAAGCTCCAGACGGACCAGGCCGAGGCGGACCTCCGCGTGGCCCGCGCGCGCGCCGAGGAGCGCCGTGCGGCGGCCGTCGCCGCGGAGCAGGAGGAGCGCGCCAACCTCGTCCGCGCCGAGGCGGAGATCCCGAAGGCCATGGCCGACGCCCTCCGCTCGGGCACGCTCGGCGTGATGGACTACTACCAGCTCCGCAACACCGAGGCCGACACGAAGATGCGCGACGCCATCGGCGGCGGGACGGGCGCGGCCGGCGGCGGCGTCTAGTCCGGATGCGCCGTCTCGTTATTCTCGCCCTGCTCGCCGCCACGGCGGCGAGCGCCCAAGACTCGCCGTTCGACCTCTACCGCACGCAGCCCGCCGACGGGGCGGCCGCGGCGTACCTCCGCCTCCGCGACGCCGAGGCGACGTATCGCGGGACGGACCAGTGGGACGCGTACGTCCAGATGTGCGCGCAGGCGGCCGCGCCGCTCGGGCTCCACGCCGAGGCGGTGCGGTGGTGGGACGCGCGCCGCGGCTCGCCGCCGGCGTCCGTCGCGCCGGCCGAGGCGCTCCCCGCCGGCGCCCGCGCCGTCGACGCGGCCGAGTGGATCGCAGCGCACGCCGGGCAGGTCGTGATGGTCAACGAGGCGC
>JBBSQZ010000312.1:0-3387 GCA_038243565.1 Rhodothermales bacterium
CATGCGCCCCTGGTACAAGAACCTCGACTGGTTCACGATCCTCATCTGGATCGCGCTCGTCTGCGTCGGCCTGACGGCCATCTACTCGGCGACGCACGGCCCGGCGCGGGAGTTCTTGAAGGACACCGTGCAGCAGAACTTCACGCGGCAGCTCGAGTGGTTCGGCGTCTCGGCCGTCGTGATGATCGTCGTGCTGCTGTTGCCGGCGCGGCTCATCGTGCGCCTCGCGCCGCTGGCGTACCTGTTCTGCATCGGCCTGCTCGCGGCGGCCATCGTGTTCGGGCGCGAGGTCAACGGCGCCAAGGCGTGGGTGTGGGGCCTGCAGCCGGGCGAGATCGGCAAGGTCGGGACGGTCCTCGCCGTGACGGCCCTGCTGTCGTCCAAGGAGGCGCGCCAGGGGAGCCTGAAGCACCTCGTCGGGGCGGCGATCCTGCTGCTGATCCCGGTCGGGCTGCTGCTGCTCGCCAACGACACCGGGACGGGCCTCGTCTACCTCGCGCTCGTGCCCGTGATGCTGTTCTGGTCCGGCGCCGTGCCGCTGCCGACGATGGCGCTCCTGGCGGCGCCGGCCGTGGCCGTCTACCTCGTCATCGGCAGCCCGTTTATGGCGGCCGTCTTCGCCGTCGCCGCGACGCTCGGCTTCTTCGTCTGGACGCGCTCGAAGGGCATGGCGGCCCTGATGTTCGCCGCGACGGGCGTCATGGCGGTCGCCGCGCACACGGCGCTGTTCAAGATCCTGCAGCCGCACCAGATCTCGCGCATCGTCGCCTTCAACAACCCCGAGTCGTTCCGCTACGGCGCGGGCTTCCACATCATCCAGGCGAAGGCGGCCATCGGCTCGGGCGGCCTCTTCGGCAAGGGCTTCACCAACGGCACGCAGACGCAGCTCGCGTACATCCCCGAGAACTCGACGGACTTCATCTTCTGCGTCATCGGCGAGGAGTTCGGCTTCGTCGGCACGATCGCGCTGCTGACGCTCTTCGGGGTGCTGCTGATCCGGCTGGCGAGCCTCGGCGCGCAGGCCGGCTTCGCGCTGCCGCGCCTGTTCGTGGCGGGCCTGACGGGCATCCTGCTCGTCCACATCCTGATCAACATCGGCATGACGATCGGGCTGATGCCGGTCATCGGCATCCCGCTGCCGTTCATCTCGTACGGCGGCTCCGCGCTGCTCGCCAACACGACGATGCTGGCGATCGCCTTGAACCTGCACGCCCGCCGCGACGAGTTCGCGGTCTACACGTCGCAGTAACAGCGCCTAGATTGGCGCCATGCGCGTCTACCTCGACACCTGCGTCATCCAGCGGCCGCTCGACGATCCGTCGCATCATCGGGTTCGGCTCGAGGCGGAAGCGGCCGTGACGCTGATCGAGCTTTGCATGTCCGGAGCCATCGAGCTAGTCGGGTCCGCCATCCACGTCATCGAGAGCGAAGCTAACGACTCGGTGCTCCATCGGAATCAAGCCCTCGATGTGCTTGCCGTCGCCCACGTGTACGTGGAAACGACAGCCGCCGTCGCTGTTCAGGCTGCTGTCTTCGAGCGCGCCGGCATCAAGCGGCTTGACGCACTACATCTCGCGTCGGCCGTTGTATCCGAGGCCGATTTCTTCTGTACGACGGACGACCGGTTGCTCCGCCGTGGGCAGCAGGTCGAGACAGGCGCCCTGGCCGTCGTCTCTCCGCTCGACCTCATCCTCAAGCTGCCATGACCGTATCCACTGAACCGCTCAGCGAGATCAACCACGAGGCGATGCGGGTGCTCGTGCGCGAGCTCGGAATCGTCCGCGCCCTCCGCTTCATGGGCCAGTATCGCACTGGAGCGGGAGACTACACGGCCGACCGCCACCAGTGGCTCGACGATCTGCCGCCGCTCGACGTGCTTGTCGAGCAGGCTCAGCAGATCGATCGCGAGCGCGCGGCCGGCGCCGCCTCGGCACCGGGCGCCGCGTCCGATGTCTAGCCCGGTGCCCGCTTCGCGAAAGAGACGGCGCCGCGTGGCATCCGCGCCTCGGCGCCGCGCGGGGCCCGAGCTCCTCGTCGGCATCGCGGCGATCCTGCTGAGCTGCGGCGCGCTCGTGGTCTCCGTCTTCCAGGCGCGCATCCTGCGCGAGCAGCAGGGCGCGACCGTCTGGCCGCGCCTCGCCGTCGGCACGAACCACGTCGACGAGGGGTTCGCGGTGACGATGGCCAATGCGGGCGTCGGGCCGGCGATCATCCGCGAGGTCACCTACGCCGTCCACGGCCGCCGCTACCAGAGCGCGTGGGCGCTCGCGCAGGCCGAGATCGGCGGCGACACGCTGGTTGCCACGCCGAAGTACTTCCAGACCGTCGTGGCCGGCTCGGTCCTGCGCCCCGGCGACTCCGTCGAGATGCTCTCGCTGCCGCAAAACGCCGCCCTCGCCGACCGGATGGACGCGCTCACGTCGGACTCGTCGTACCACGCGCGCGCCCTCTACTCGGACGTCTACGGCACGTGCTGGCGCGTCGACAACGCGGACGTGCGCGCGGCGGGGCGCTGCGCCGAGGCGGAGCAGTAGGCCAAATGTGCAACCGATGTGTCGGGATTCATTGGGATGCGGCGGCAAACGGGTTTATCCTTCACAGATCCCCGTTTCCGCAGCCCGGCGCTGCCACCGCCTCCCCCTATGAACCGATTGATTCTCTTCGCCGCCGCTGCGCTCGTCGCCGGCCCGGCGCTGGCCCAGAAGCCGCACGCCTCGAGCCCGCTCGAGCTCGGCTCGGACCCCACCCCGGCGCTCTCCGCCGACGCCGCCTCGTTCGCGAGCGGCCAGCCGGTGATGCTCGCCGGGCTCAACCTCTACGTCTCGCCCGGCTCCTACGAGGAGATGGCCCGTGAGGCGCTCGCCCAGACGAGCGGCACGCTCGGCTTCCGCCGCTCCGCCGTCTCGGACCTCGAGATGACGCACGAGTTCACCGGCCAGGCCGGGACCGTCGTCCGCTTCCGCCAGACCGTCCAGGGCGTGCCCGTGTGGGGCCCCGAGACGCTCGTCAACCTGGACCTCCAGAAGCGCGCGCAGCTCGTCGTCAACGCCGTCCGCGAGGACGTGGCGCTGGCCGACGTCACGCCGACCGTCGCCGCCTCGGCCGCCCGCGCGGCCGCCATCCAGCACCTCGGCGTCACCGCCCCGCTCCAGTTCGACGAGACGACGCTCGTCGTGTGGCCCGCCCTCGACGGCGCGCGCCTCGCGTACCAGGTCCGGATGTTCACCGACGCGCCGCTCGGCGACTGGGAGGTGATCGTGGACGCCGAGACGGGTGCGCTGCTCCGCGTCGCGGACCGCGCCGTCTACGAGCACGGCCCGGACGACCCGCGCCCGACGGCCATGCCGACCGTCGAGACGAGCCCGCTCTTCCGCGTCGACGCGACGG
>JBBSQZ010000313.1:0-3350 GCA_038243565.1 Rhodothermales bacterium
ACGGTCACGGCGCGGCCGATGAAGGGGACGGCGCCGCGCGGCGCCTCGCCGGCCGAGGACGACCGGCTCGTGGAGGAGCTCCTCGCGCGCGACAAGGACCGCGCCGAGAACCTCATGATCGTGGACCTGCTGCGCAACGACCTCGCCCGCGTCGCACGGACCGGCTCGGTCCGCGTGCCCGCCCTCTTCGCCGCCGAGCGCTACACGACCGTCACCCAGATGACGTCCACCGTCACCGCCTGTCTCCGCGACGACGCGACGCTCGGCGACGTGCTCCGCGCGGCGTTCCCGTGCGGCTCGGTCACGGGCGCGCCCAAGCGCCGCGCGATGGAAGTCCTTCGGCCGCTCGAGGACGCGCCGCGCGGCGCCTACTGCGGCGCCATCGGCTACGCCGCGCCGGCGCCGGGCGGCGGGCTCGGGACGGCTGCGTTCAGCGTCGCCATCCGAACGGCCACCCTCCGCGCCGGCGCCGGCCGCTACGACGTCGGCTCGGGCATCGTGTGGGACAGCGCCGCGGACGCCGAGTACGACGAGTGCCTCCTCAAGGCGCGCGTGTTGATAGACCTCGCATGACGCTCCTCGAGACGATGCGGGCCGATGGGGGAGAGGTCGCTCTGCTGGAGCGCCACCTCGCGCGCCTCGCCGCGTCGAGCGCTGCGCTCGGCATCCCGTTCGACGAACCCGCCGTTCGAGGCGCCATTCGTGACGCGGTCGGCCGCGCCGGCCCGTCGTCTGTCCACCGCGTCCGCCTCACGCTCGGCGCCGCGCTCGACGTGCAGGCGTCTCCGCTCACCGGCGCTCCATTCCGAACCGTCTGGCTCTCCCCGGACCCGCTCCTCGAGGCCGGCGGCCCGCTCTGCATCTACAAGACGACCGACCGCGCGCACTACGAGCGCCCGTTCGCGCAGGCGCAGGCGCTCGGCGCCGACGAGGCGCTCCTCGTCAACGCCCGCGGCGAGGTCGTCGAGGGCAGCCGGACGAGCGTCTGGGTGCAGCGCGAGGGGCGGCTTCTCACGCCGCCGCTCTCGTCGGGCGGCCTGCCCGGCGTCATGCGCGCGCACCTGCTCGAGACGCTCCCCGGTGCCACCGAGGCGCTGCTCACGCCGGCCGACCTGCGCGGCGCGGAGGCGCTCTACGTCTCGAACGCGCTGCGCGGGATGGTCGAGGTCCAGCTTGTAGAAACGGCAGAGGGAAGAGAGTTTGGAGTTTGACGTTTGGAGTTGCCGGGTATCGTGCTCGTTCGTGCGACGTGCCAAGCCAGACGTCGACGCTCACCCACTTCAAACTCCAAACTTCAAGCTCTACCGAGCACGGCCTGCCCACAGCGCTTCGAGACACGCCCGGACCCTAACCCGCCCGGCCTGCGTTGCGGCTTTTCCCATACCCTATGCCGATGTCCGGAATCCTCGACCTGCTCGCTCAGAACCTCAACGGCGCCCCGATGGGCCAGATCGCGCAGGCCATCGGCGCCGACGAGGCGACGACGCGCCGCGCCGTCGGCGCGGCGCTGCCGGCGCTCTTCACGGGGCTCGACCGCAACTCGAACACGCCGCAGGGCGCGCAGGCGCTCGCCGGCGCGGTGCAGAAGGACCACGACGGATCGCTCCTCGACAACCTCGGCGGCTTCCTCTCGCAGATGACGGGCGGCGGGCGGACGGCTGCGCCGGCCGCATCGGGCGGAGGCCTCGGCGACATGCTCGGCGGGCTGATGGGTGGCGCCGGTGGAGGCGGCGCGCTCGGCGGCATCCTCGGCAGCCTCATGGGATCCAAGGCGACCGACGGCGGCGGCATCCTCGGCCACATCCTCGGCGGGCAGCAGCCGCAGGTCGAGCAGGGCGTCGCCCAGGCGTCGGGCCTCAACATGCAGCAGGTGTCTCGCCTGCTTCCGATCCTCGCCCCGATCGTGATGGCGGCCATCGGCAAGTACATGAGCGGCCGCAACGCCAGCCCGCAGGACCTCTCGGGGGCGCTCCAGCAGGAGGCCGCCGTCTCGCGCAGGGCCGCGCCCTCGGGCGCGATCGGCGCGCTCACCGGCTTCCTCGACGCCGACGGCGACGGCAGCATCTCGGACGACCTCATGGCGCGCGCCGGCCAGTCCGCCCTCGGCACCCTCTTCGGCCGCTAGACGCTCGTGACGGACTTCGACCTCGGCGCGTACGACTTCTCGCTGCCCGCCGACCTCATCGCGCAGCGCCCGCCCGAGCGCCGCGACGGCGCCCGGATGCTCGTCCTCGACCGCGCCTCGGGCCGCGTCGAGAACCGTCTGTTCTCGGACCTGCCCGCGCTTGTCCGGCCGGGCGATGCCGTGATCACGAACGACACGCGCGTCGTGCCGGCGCGCCTCGTCGGCGCGCGCCGCGGCGGCGGCAAGGCCGAGCTGTTCCTCGTGCGTCGCCTCGGTCCGGGCCTGTGGGCGTGCCTCGCCCGCCCCGGCCGGAAGCTCCGCGCCGGCTCTGTCGTGGCGCTCGACGGCGGCCTCACGGCCGAGGTCGAATCCGTAGACGAGGCGACGGGCCACCGCCTCGTCCGCTTCTCGCTGGATGGCGCGCCGCTCGACGCGGACGCCGAGACGGCGGCGCTCGACGCGGCGGGCCAGATGCCGCTGCCGCCGTACGTCGGCCGGGAGCGGCCGGACGCGGCGGACCGCGAGCGCTACCAGACCGTCTTCGCCCGTGAGCGCGGCGCCGTCGCCGCGCCGACGGCGGGCCTGCACTTCACGCCCGAGACGTTCGAGCGTCTCGCCGCGGCCGGCGCACACCATGCGAGCGTGACGCTCCACGTCGGCTACGGGACCTTCGAGCCGGTCCACGCCGAAGACCTCCGAGAGCACTCGGTCGCTGAGGAGGAGATCGAGGTCGGGGACGATGCAGTCCATACGATTCGCGAGGCGAAGGCGGCCGGCGGGCGCGTCCTCGCCGTCGGCACCACGACGACGCGGGCGCTCGAGACGGCGGCGCAGGCGACGGGCGCCGTCGCGCCGTTCCGCGGGCCGACGGGCCTGACGGTCACGCCCGGCTACCGCTTCCGCGCGGTCGATGCGCTGCTGACCAACTTCCACCTGCCAAAGTCCAGCCTGCTCGTGCTCGTCTCGGCCTTTGCCGGCCGCGAGGCGACGATGGCGGCCTACCGCCACGCCGTCGCGGCGCGCTACCGCTTCTACTCCTACGGCGACTGCATGCTCATCGTGTAGCGGCGCGCGGCGCCTCGAGGTAGGCGAGCGCTGCACGCAGGACGGTCGGGTCGTCTTTGAGCAGGCCGAGGCACCGATTGCACCTGTTGCACAGCAGCCCGCGAACGGCGCCTGTCTTGTGGTGGTGATCGACGTGGAGCACCTTCCCGGAAGGAGCGTC
>JBBSQZ010000314.1:0-3344 GCA_038243565.1 Rhodothermales bacterium
GCGGACACGGCGCAGCAGATCGCCGAGGTCCAGAGCTCGGTGCAGGCCTACCAGACGCAGGAGACGCAGATGATCCGGCAGATGCTCATGCTCCAGGCGGGCCAGACCGCAAACGACCAGGCCGAGGAGGCCGCGCGCTTCCAGTACTCCCGCGAGTACGCGCGTGCCCTCTCCGCGCGCAACCGCCGCGACGTCGGCGGGATGGGCGGGCGGAGCTACCGCGGCTCCATTTTCTAGCCCTCATGCGCTTCTCCCGTCACATTTCGCTCGTCGTGACCGTGGCCTGGGTCGTCTCCGCCTGCGGAGGCGGCCCGGCCGCGCCGGCGGCGTCCAGCGATCCCGCCGTCGCCGCGCTCCGCACGTGCATCGACAGCGCGCCGGACGACCTCTGCCCCCGACCGACCGTGCAGACGGACTCGGGGGCCGTCGTCGCGGGCATGGACTACTGGAAGGCGCTTCGAGGTCACGACCGCGGCGCCTTCGACGCGGCCGTCGTGGCGTGCGGCCAGGCCGGCGCCTCGGGGGCCGCCGTGGGCTCCGTGGAAGGTGTCCGCGCAGCCCACCGCCGCTTCGCTCGGGAACAGCTCGCCGGTCGGCTGCCCGATGGCGCCGAGTTCGACGACGGCGTCTGCCTCGACGTCTACAACGCCTTCGTGCTCGACCTCATCGAGTCGGGCCGGGTCGCCACCGCAACCGGCGACCTGGCGGGGCCGGAGGCCGCCTTCGTCGCCGCCCAGGCGCGCGCCGCGCGCGACCGCGCCGCGCTGGACGCGATGGGCGGACAGGCCTACGACGGGACCTCGGCCGGCTCTGCGGCCGGGGTCGGCTCCTCGGGCGGGGCATTCTCGGACGCTGCTCCCTGACACATACTCCGATGCTACCAAGCCACTGGGTACGACTCGCGCGCCCGCTGCCGCACGCCCAGACGCTCTGTGCGTCGCAGCGCGTGGCCGTCATAGGCGGTCTCGCGCTCGCGGTCGTGCTCGTCGCGCCGGCCGCGGCGGCGCAGGTCTCGTCGCTCGACCTCATCCGCGACGACTACCGGACGGCGGCCGAGGCCGCGCGGCCCGCCCTGCTCGGCATCGCGCGCGGGCTCTTCGGCGTCCTCGCCGTCATCGAGATCGCGCTCGCCGGGATCTGGTGGGCGCTTCGCGAGCGGGGGCCGGCCGAGGTCCTCTCGGCGCTCGTGGTCAAACTAGGCTGGCTCGGCTTCGTCTTCGCGCTGCTCGCGAGCTTCGAATTCTGGTTCGTCCCCATCGTCGACGGGTTCGTGGCCGCCGGGCAGCGGACGGCCGCCGGGCCGCCGATGAGCCCCGGCGACGTCTTCGCCGCCGGCGCGCGGATCAGCTCCAACATCCGCGAGGGCTACTTCGACGCGATCTCGGGGCTCGAGCTGCTCAACCCGCGCAACTGGGACTCGCTCGCGACGGTGTTCGTGACCGCGACGGCGATCGAGTTCATCTACCTCGCCATCGCGGCGATGATCGTGCTCGCCTTCGTCGAGGCGTTCGTCGTGCTCACGACGGGCTCGCTCGTGCTTGGCTTCGCGGCCTTCCGCGGGACGGCGTCTCTCGTCGACCGGTTCGTCGCCTACGCCTTCGCCGTCGGGATCCGGCTCTTCCTGCTATTCCTGCTCGTCGGTGTCGGGCAGAACCTCGCCGTGCAGTGGGAGGCCGTCGTCCTGGCCGACCCGACCAACCAGGCCGTCCTCCTGGAGGTGCTCGGCGGGTCGTTCACGTTCGCGCTCATCGTGATCGTGATCCCCTTCAAGGTGTCGTCCTACCTCACGTCCGACTTCAGCCCCGGCTTCGTCCGGGCGCTGCTCTCGGTCGGATAACCGACCGACCGTCGGAGAACCGACCGTCGGCTAACCCACGCGCCCCGCCCGCGCGCTCCGTCGTCATGCCGTCACGCTCTCTCGTCTCCCGGTTCAAGAAGACCCGCGCGCCTCAGCCTGCGCCTGGCGCCTCGTCACGAGGTGACTCGTCGCGAGGTGACTCGTCACGAGGCGCGGCTGGCGACGGCGCGCCGCCCGAAGGCTGGGCCTACAAGCCGGGCGAGACCCCGGCCGTGCTCCAGGGCCGCTACGAGTTCACGCGCTCGTTCTCGGACCTCGCGAAGGGGAAGCGCAACTGGCAACTCGTCGCGTTTGCGAGCCTCGCGCTTCTGGCGCTCGCGCTCGTGGGCCTCGTCGGCGTGTCGCTTCAGAGCAAGACCGTCCCGTACGTCGTCGAGGTGGACCGCCTCGGCCGCGCCGAGGCGATCACGTCTGCCGAGGCGGTCCCGGCCGCCTCGGACCGCGTCGTCGTGGCGTCGCTCGCGCGGTTCGTGGCCGACATCCGGACGGTCTACGCCGATCCCGTCGCACAGCGCGACGCCGTCTTCCGCGCCTACGGCTACGTCGCGGGCGACGCGCGGGCGTTCCTCGAGGACTACTTCTCGGCGCCCGAGAACGACCCGCGCCTGCTCGCGGCCGAGATGCGCCGCTCGGTCGAGATCGTGAGCATCATCCCGGTGCCCGTGCCCGGCGCGGCAGGCGGCGCGCGGCCGTACCGGGTCCGCTGGAACGAGACCGAGACGTCCGAGCGCGGCGGCCGGAGCGAACGCGCCTGGGAAGGCTACTTCACCGTCGAGGTGCAGCCGCCCACGACGACCGAGGCCGTCCAGCGCAACCCGCTCGGCGTGTTCGTGACGGCGCTCTCGTGGTCCAGCCTCGCGGGCGAGCCCATCGCTGGCAGCGCGCCTGTGCCGGACAGCTCGCCCGAAGCGGACGAGGCGCGCGCCGCGGGCGACTCCGCGGTGGCCGCCACAGCGGCGGCGGCGGTCGCACCGCCCGCCCAGCGCGCCGACTCGGCGCGAGGCGCGCGAGACGTCGCCGTGCCTCGCTGAACCCCCTCTCACACGCTCCACGCCCACCATGCTCACGCTCTCACGACGCTCCCTCACATCATACGCGCTCGCACGGCCCGTCCTCGCGGCCGCGCTCGCCTGCGCCGCCCCGGTGGCTGCCCAGGTCCCCCGCGTCGCCATCGGCGCGCTCGACCACGTAGACGACGCACCGACCGGCGATGCGACCGGGGGGTTCGACTCGGGGTCGGTCCTCGTCACGAACTCCCAGATGGAGGACGCGCTCGCGGGCCTCCTCGCGGAGTACCGCGAGACCGGCCGCGCGCGGACGCTGCGCCAGTCGACGATGATGGTCTTCCCGTTCGGGCACAGCCAGCCCGTCCTCGCGACGGCGCCGCTGCGCGCCTCGGTGATCGAGCTCGAGCCGGGCGAGGTCGTCTACGGCATCGCCGCCGGCGACACCGAGCGCTTCGCCTACGAGACGACGTACACCGGCC
>JBBSQZ010000315.1:0-3263 GCA_038243565.1 Rhodothermales bacterium
GAGGACGCGCAAGCTCCGCTCGACCTCGACCGTGAAGTCGACGTGGCCAGGCGTGTCGATGATGTTGATGCGGTGGCCGTCCCACTCGGCCGTCGTCGCGGCCGAGGTGATGGTGATGCCGCGCTCCTTCTCCTGCTCCATCCAGTCCATCGTCGCGCCGCCCTCGTGGACTTCGCCGATGCGGTGGGTCTTGCCCGTGTAGTACAGGATCCGCTCGGTCGTCGTCGTCTTCCCGGCGTCGATGTGCGCCGAGATGCCGATGTTGCGGGTCTTGTCGAGGGGGAACGTTTTTCCGGTGCTCATTGCAGTCGGTGTAGTGGGCGGCCGGAGCCGCGGGTCGCGTCTAAGCGGTGCTTAGACGCGCCGCATTTAGAAGCGGAAGTGGGAGAAGGCCTTGTTGGCCTCGGCCATGCGGTGCGTGTCGTCCTTCTTCTTGACGGCGCCGCCCTCGCCGCGGCTTGCCGCGAGGAGCTCCGCCGCAAGGCGGTTGGACATGGACTTGTCGCCGCGCTGGCGCGCGTACTGGAGCAGCCACCGGAACGCGAGGCTCGTGCGGCGCTCGGGGCGGACCTCGATCGGCACCTGGTACGTCGCGCCGCCGACGCGGCGGGACTTCACCTCGGCGAGCGGGGCGGCGTTGTTGAGCGCGGCGCGGAACACCTCGATGCCGGGCTCGCCGGTGCGCTCCTCGATCAGGTCGAAGGCGCCGTAGACGAGCGTCTGGGCCGTCGACTTCTTGCCGTCGCGCATGACGGCGGCGATGAACTTGGCGACGGTGACGTCGGCGTAGATCGGGTCCGGGACCGCGATCCGCTTTTCTGCTTGCTTCCTACGCATCAGAGCGAGTTGTCAGAGGCCCGAGTGGGCCGGGGAGGAACGGAGCCGGCGTGCCGGCGGAGGCCGGGTTACTTCGCGGCCTTCTTCGGGCGCTTGGCGCCGTACTTCGAGCGGCTCTTCTTACGGTCGGCGACGCCGGCCGTGTCGAGCGCGCCGCGCACGATGTGGTACTTCACCCCGGGGAGGTCCTTGGCGCCGCCCCCGCGGACGAGCACGATCGAGTGCTCCTGGAGGTTGTGCCCCTCGCCCGGGATGTAGGCGATGACCTCGTAGCCGTTCGTCAGGCGCACCTTGGCGACCTTGCGGAGGGCGGAGTTCGGCTTCTTCGGCGTCGTCGTGTAGACGCGCGTGCAGACGCCGCGGCGCTGCGGGTTGCCCTGGAGCGCGATGGACCCGGAGGCCTTGCGCTTCGGCGTCCGGCCTTTGCGGACAAGCTGGTTGATCGTGGGCACAGGGGTGCGGTCGAGTGTGAGCTGGGAGCGGCGCGCCGCGGCGCGTCCGCGGCGGTGCAGCACGAAAGGTAGGCCGTTCCCCGAGGCGCCCGCCACACGCGTCCCTTCACAAAGCGCCCCCGGTGCCGCCCACGGGCACCGGGGGCGAAGAAGCGTTCGCGAACACGCTCTACCGGTTTAGATCACCGTCTCCCTCTTGTATGGGTGTCACGGTTGCAATGCTGTGCGCCACGTTCTCCGAATGGGCAATCTGCCGTAGCAGCGATCACCGCAGCGGCTAAAGACCCCCGGTCGAACGCGCGCATGAAACACTATTCTGGAGGGTCGACGTTGCGCGTTCAACCTGTCGGAAAAGGCGGACGATCGTGTGGACCCTGCCCGTCGTCCTGATCCTGCGCGTTTGCGGATTCTTGCCGGCAGAACCTCGGACAAGGCCAGCAGCTTGAGACGAGCGCGACCTCAACGGTGTCCCCTTTTTCCAAGGGGGGACGGCCCGCGGCGCCCCGGATCGGCGCCGCAATGACCGTCACAGAGCGCCCGCCTCATCCGACGCGATGGCGCCTCGGGCGGGAGGTGCATTCGCTACGCGCCCGGCGGCGTGTCTGCGAGCGGGTTCGCTGCTCCGTCGCCGCCGACGCGCGGCGACTCGCCCGTGAGCGTCTGCGCCTCGACGGCCGCCTCGTCATCTGCGTACACCGAGTCGCCGTCGATCGGGCCCGCGGGCTCGCCCTCGGCTGTGACGCCGGGGATGTGCTCGGGCTTCTTGTAGGGGCGCGGGCCGAGGATCTGGCGCAGATCGTTCTCGTTCAGGACCTCCTTGTCGAGGAGCGCCTGCGCAAGTGACTCGAGCTTGTCCGACCGCTCCGTGAGAAGCGCGCGCGTCTGTACGCGGACATCGGCAATGATGGACCGAACCTCCTCATCGATTGAGCGGGCAGTGTCCTCGGAGAAGGGCTTGGAGAAGACCGGCTGGTCGGTCTTGCCCGACATGTTGAACGAGACGTAGCCGATCTTCTCGGACATGCCGTAGTCCACGACCATCGCGTAGGCGAGGGCCGTGATCTTCTCGAGGTCGTTCTGGGCGCCCGTCGTGATCTTGCCGAAGATGATCTCCTCGGCGACGCGGCCGCCCATCGTCATCACCATGCGGTCGGTGAGCGCCTCGCGCGTGTAGAGGTAGCGCTCCTCCGGCAGCGACTGCGCGTAGCCGAGCGCCGCCATGCCGCGCGGCACGATCGACACCTTCACGACGGGGTCGGTGAACTCGCGGAACCAGCCGGCGACGGCGTGGCCCGACTCGTGGTAGGCGACAATCTTCTTCTCCTCGGGCGAGATGAGTTTGTTCTTCTTCTCGAGCCCGCCGATGACACGGTCGATGGCGCGCTCGAAGTCGATCATCTCGATGCCGTCCTTGCCCTCTCGGGCGGCGAGCAGTGCGGCCTCGTTGCAGACGTTGGCGATCTCGGCCCCGGCGAAGCCCGGCGTCTGGCCGGCGATGAGGTCGATGTCGATGTTCGGCGCGAGCGTCAGGTTGGCGGTGTGGACCTTGAAGATGGCGGCGCGCTCGCGGCGGTCCGGCCGGTCGATGAGGATCTGGCGGTCGAAGCGGCCGGGGCGCAGCAGCGCCGAGTCGAGCACGTCCGGGCGGTTCGTCGCCGCCATCAGGATGACGCCCTTCTCGGTGTTGAAGCCGTCCATCTCGACGAGCAGCTGGTTGAGCGTGTTCTCGCGCTCGTCGTTGCCGCCCATCACAGCGCCTCGACCACGGGAGCGGCCAACGGCGTCGATCTCGTCGATAAAGATGATGCAGGGCGCCTTCTCCTTGGCCTGCTTGAACAGGTCTCGGACGCGCGCCGCGCCGACGCCGACGAACATCTCGACGAAGTCGGAGCCCGAGAGCGAGAAGAATGGGACGCCCGCCTCGCCAGCGACGGCCTTCGCGAGCAGGGTCTTGCCCGTGCCCGGCGGCCCGAC
>JBBSQZ010000316.1:0-3249 GCA_038243565.1 Rhodothermales bacterium
CCCACGGGCGGGCGGCGTAGAAGCGCGCCGCGGCGTCGAAGTAGGCGCGCACGTCGTCGTCCGAGTCGTCGGCGAAGAGGGGCGGGAGGTCGAACCCGGCGCCGGCGCCGACCTCGTCCAGCATCTCGTCGAGGAGGGCGTAGGCGCCGAGCGTTTCGCCACGGCGGACCCGGATGCCGGCCGGCTTGAGCAGCTTCTCGAGCTTCGAGACAAGCGCCGGGTCGTCCACGCGGACCTCGCGCGGGCGCGCGTCGCCGAGGCCCTGCGGGTGACGCGTCGCCTTGCGGACGACCTCGGCGAGGTCCGAGACCGTAAACCGGCCGACGCGGACGTCGGCGGTGCGCGGCTTCCCATCGGCGTCCGCCACGACGGCGACGTAGACCGGGCCGGGCGTCTCGTCGATGCGCATCCCCTCGGCCTCCTCGAAGGCGAGCTCCCACGTCTCGTCGCAGGCGGGCAGCGCGCGGACCTCGCGGAACGTCGGCGCGGGCGTGTGCGGGCCGGGGATGGCGCGCATCGCGGCCGCGAACGCGTCCCACGGCATCCGCCGAACCGGGTCGGTCAGCATCACTTCCGTCTGTTGCTCGGCGCCGTCGATGCGGAACGGGCCGGCATCGATCGGCGAAACGCCGGCATCCTCGGAGACCTCCATCAGCAGGTTCAGCGGGGCGTACCAGCACGCCGCCTCGGGGCTGTAGCCGAGCAGGATCTCCTCGGGCGGCTCGCCCGTCCCGACGCACTCGATGAGCGCCTCGCGCTCCTCGACCGGCCCGCCGGTGAGGGCGCAGGTCTCGGGGAAGGCATCGGTCCAGATGAGGCCGGGCGGCGGGGGCGTCTCCACGGTCGAAGGGGCGGATGAGAGGTGGCAAACCTACCGCCACGCCCGAACACGACGACGCCCGCGCCGCGCCCGAGGCGCAGCGCGGGCAGACGCGCGGAGCGGCCGGCCGGCCGTCCTCGCCTATGCGTACTCCTCGACGACGCGGACGGCGCGGCCGCGGTAGTGGCCGCACGTCGGGCAGGCGCGGTGCATGAGCTTGTCGGCGCCGCAGTTCGGGCACTCCTGCGTCACGGGCAGGCAGGTGATCTTGTACGCCTGGGCGCGGCGGGCGCGCGTGCGGGCCTTGGAGGTCTTGCGCTTCGGGTGAGCCATCGGATCGGTCGAGGAAAAGCCTGGGGAGGCCGGTGAAGTCAGTCGGCGGCGGGGCCGTCGGCAGGGAGGTCGTCGGCGCCGTCGCCGGTGCGGAGGGCCGCGAGGGCGGCCCAGCGGTCGTCGCGCGGGGCGTCGTCGTCGGGCGCGCCGAAGGCCGTCGGGAGCTCGAGCGCCTCGGCGGCCGGGCTGATGCGCCGCAGCGGCATCGCGAGCATCAGCGTGTCGCGGACGGGCCCGGTGAGGTCGGCGTGCGACGCGTCGTCCGACGCCACCACGATGTCCTCGTCGTCGGACGAGGCCATCGGCGCGTCGGGCGCCACGATGAGCACCTGGTGCTCGCCGCGGACGGCCTGGTCGAACGGCTCGCCCGTGCGGTCGCACACGAAGTGCGCCGTCGCCGAGACGGCGAACGAGGCCACGATCTGGCGCGTCGCCACGGCGAGCGTCATCTCGACGGCGAGGTCGGAGAAGAGCGCCGGGTCGAGGTCGAGGTCCTCGGGCGTCGGGCGGAGCGCCTCCGTGTGGAGGCCGTCAGGGAGCGGGGCGATGCGGACCCGGAGCATGGGGACGGTCGTCAATGAACGGTCGGTGCCTGCGGCCCGAGGGGCTCGGGCGCGCGGAGCCAGGGAAAATAGGCGCTCGCCCGCCGCTCGGGCAAGGGCCTCACGCGATGTTGGAAATCCCCGAACGCGCCTTGACCGCAGGGCGGCGGCGGGCGTACCCTGCCCTGAGGCGGGCGCCAGGGGCGGCGCAGCGGCCCGTTGGGGCGTTGCCTGAGGCGTCTCGCGCAGCGGTCGAAGGGCGAAGTTCACAATCTGTGGACAACATGCCGTCGGTCCGGGCCGCCCGCGCCGAGAACGCGCCTGGCTTTCGATTTCGAAATCCGGCCGCGCCGGACCTGCCCGCCGGATCTCGTTGCCGCGCACGCAGATTCCGAAATGCGGGATTACTTTTTTTTAGCGTGGACAACTCCCGCGTGCCCCGGCGGATCGTGCCCTCGCGGGATCTTCAGCCCCGCCCGGCAGTGTGGATAACCTCCGTCGCTTCACCCCGGAAGGCGGCATCTCTGCCTCCGGCGTCTCGATATTCCGGCCCCGCTCACCCCGACTCCCGACTCCCGACTCTCCCAGATGGACCAATCCCGCGACGACGTCTGGGCCGAGTGCCTCGGGATTATCCGGGACAACATCAGCCGGCAGAGCTTTCGAACCTGGTTCGAGCCGCTCCGCGCCGTCGGGCTCGAGGAGGAGAACGGCGCACTGCGCCTGACGGTCCAGCTGCCGAGCCGCTTCTACTACGAGTGGCTCGAAGAGCACTACTTCGCCCTGCTCCGCAAGACGATCACGAAGGTCCTCGGCCCCAACGGGCGGCTGTACTACGACATCGTGATCGAGCGCGACGAGCCGGCCGCCGGCGGCCGCCCGGGCGCCTCGATGGAGCTGCCCGCGCGCGAGCCGGTCAACGTGCCACCCGCGCCCGGCGCGCCGCCCTACGTGCCGCCGCCCGAGACGCCCGCGCAGGCCGCCGCCCGCGCCGCCTACCCGCAGGCGCCCCGCCCCGAGGCACCGCGGCCGCAGCCCGCCCGCCCCGATTCGGCCCGGCCGGACCTCCGCCGCGCGGCGCCGCAGGCGTCCCGCGCCGGCGCCACGGCGTCCATCGCCACGGCCCGCCCGGCCAGCCCGTTCGCCATCCCTGGCATCCGCCAGCTCGACGTCGACGCGCACCTCAACGCGTCGTACACCTTCGAGCGGTTCATCGAGGGCGACTGCAACCAGCTCGCGCGCTCGGCCGCGTGGGCCATCGCGCAGCGGCCGGGCGCGACGGCCTTCAACCCGTTCCTGATCTACGGCGGCGTCGGGCTCGGGAAAACCCATCTGATTCAGGCCATCGGCAACTACGCGCTCGCCAACGGCCACGCCCGGACCGTCCGCTACGTCTCGTCCGAGACGTTCACCGCCGAGTTCGTCCAGTCGATCCAGAACAACCGCATCGCCGAGTTCTCGCAGTTCTACCGCCAGATCGACCTGCTGATCGTCGACGACGTCCAGTTCTTCAGCGGCAAGGAGAAGACGCAGGAGGAGTTCTTCCACATCTTC
>JBBSQZ010000317.1:0-3227 GCA_038243565.1 Rhodothermales bacterium
AGCCCGGCGAAGGCGACGCCGCCGTAGGGGTGCCCGGCCACGGGCAGGAAGGCGAACGAGCGGCCGATGTAGAGGGCCTGCCCGAAGGCGTTGGAGGGGCGGTAGCTCAGCCCGCCGTCGTCGGAGTAGAGCGCGCCGTTCCAGACGCCGATCAGGATGCGGCCGTTGGGCAGCGCCGCTGACGGCGGGACCTCGCCGAGGACCTGCGGGTAGCCCGGGACGCGGCCACCGGGCAGCCACGTGCCGGGGGCGCCGTCGGCCTGCGAGCGGCGCGTGTCGCCCTCGTCGCTGGTGCCGGCGAGGAGCGCCGGCGTGCCGTCCGGCCCGGCGAGGGCCGGCAGCGTCGACTCGAAGAGCGGGTAGAACGTAAGATTCTCGATGCCGCACGTCCACCGGCGGCCGCGGTTGGTGGCGCGGCAGGTGTAGCCGTCACCGGCGAGGGAGGACTGGACGATGGTACCGGCGGCGGTCACGAGGCCGGCGTCGATGCCCGTGCAGGAGGCCCTGCTGCAGAACCGGTGCCAGGGGCCCCAGACGCCGTTGGCACCGGCGGCACCGGCCGCGCCGCTGGGGTTGTAGAGGAACGTGCCATAGTCCCGTGCGAAGGCCACGAGGGTGTCGGCCGCGGGATCGTTGGCCTGGGCGCCCTCGCCGTAGAGGAAGTCGAGGGCTGTGATGGGGTCGGGGTCAGACGGCAGTTCCCGCACGCCGGGCATCGCCTCCCACGTGACGGTCTGCGAAAGGGCAGGTGAGGCGAGAGTGGCAGCGAGGGCCGCCGCGAGAAGGACGAGCGCGCCGGTGCGGGCGAGGGGCCATCCCCCCGCCCGCGCGGTGCTCGCCCGCGCGACGGTCGTCGCAGAGGGGCGCGTGGTCATCGGGCAATCGTCAGGCGTGCCGTTCGTACGACGGGCCCGGCGGCGGTGTTCGCCACGGCCCGCACCACGTACACGCCCGGCGGCACCTGCGCCGCGTCGGAGGCGAGCACGTGCATGCCCGCGCCGAGCGGACCGTCGTGCAGCACCGCCCCGCGGCGCCCGAGCACGTCGTACACCGTCGCGGTGGCGTGCATGATCGCCCCGGCAAACAGAACGATGGGTTGAATAGCGGCCGCAAAGAGCGCATCACTCGACCTGGCCAGTACGGGAAGTTGACCACGCATGACGATCAGCGGATGGTGTGGAACGGCTGTCCAGAGGACCTTTCCCCAACAGTAAGGAATCCGCTCGGCCCGTCCAACTCGATCCGACCGGACGGAGCCAGACCTGTCGCGTCCAGCCGCAACCGATCCGAGACGCGGCGCGTAGCGCCGCGCTCACCCTCCGCCCGCCCGTGCCGACAGCCGTCCTCACCGAGGCGCTCGCCAAGACCTACGCCGGCAAATCCCCGGTCGTCGCCCTGAAGCCGCTCACGCTCGCCGTCGAGGCCGGCGAGACGTTCGGCCTGCTCGGCCCCAACGGCGCCGGCAAGACGACGCTCGTCAAGCTGCTGCTCGGGCTGACGCACCCGACGGCCGGCCGCGCCGAGATCCTCGGCGTGGACGTCGTAAACCCCGCGGCGCGCATCCCGACGGGCTTCCTGCCCGAGGGCCACCGCTTCCCGCCGTTCCTGACCGGCCGCGAGGCGCTCGGCCTGATGGCGCAGATGCACGGCGTCTCCCCCGCCGACCGCGCCGCGCGCGCGCCGGAGCTTCTCGAGCGCGTCGCCCTCACAGACGCCGCCGACCGCCGCATCGCGACGTACTCGAAGGGCATGGTGCAGCGCCTCGGGCTCGCGCAGGCGCTCATGAGCCGCCCGCGCGTCGTCTTCCTCGACGAGCCGACGGACGGCGTCGACCCGGTCGGGCGCCGTGAGATCCGCGACCTCATCGCCGAGCTGCGCGCCGAGGGCGTGACGGTCTTCCTGAACTCGCACCTCTTGTCCGAGGTCGAGCGGATCTGCTCGCGCGTCGTCATCCTGGACCGCGGCGCGGTCGTCCGCGACGGCTCCGTCGAGGCGCTGACGCGGCAGGGCCGCGCGTGGCGCCTGCGCTCGACGCCCGTCCCGCCGGCCCTCGCTTTGCGCCTCGGCCTCGACCCCGCCGAGACGCCGCCCGCCTCCGACGACGGCGTGCTCGTCGGCTCCGTCCTCACCGTGCCGGACCGCGCCGCGCTCAACGCCGCGCTCGACGCGCTCCGCGCGGAAGGCGTCGAGGTGGACGCCGTCGAGCCGCTGCGGCAGTCGCTCGAGGACCTGTTCGTGGACGTCGTCTCGCACCCCGCCGCCCCCGCCTGCTGATGCTCGGCCTGCTCCTCCTGACGCTGCGCGAGCTGCGCGCCCGCAAGGTCATCGTCGGCCTCTTCGTCGTCGCGACGGCCGTCTGGATCGCCCTCGCCCTCGCCCTCCAACTCGACATCGTGGACGGCTCGCTCGCCGGCGTCCGCTTCTTCGGCGCCGAGACGACCGTCGGTCCGCCCGAGGCACCAGCCGACACGGCGGCCGTCTTCCCGGCGGACTCGCTCGCGACCGACTCGACCGCGGCGGACTCGACCGCGGCCGACTCGACGGGCTCGGACGACCTCGACCTGCCGTTCAAGAGCCGCAACCCCCTCGAGGCGCTCGTCTTCACCGCCCAGGCGTTCGTCGCCGTCGCAGCGTACTGGGTCGGCATCCTGCTGTGTCTCTTCGCGACCGGCGGCCTCGTCGCGACGCTCGTCGAGCCGGGGCAGGCAGACCTGCTGCTGGCCAAGCCGCTGTCGCGGGCGCAGATCCTCGCCGGGCGCCTCGGCGGCGTCGGCGCCGTCACGCTCGCGCTGATCGCGTACCTCATCGGCGCCGTGTGGCTCGTGATGTCGGTCAAGTCCGGCATCTGGACGCCGCGCTTCCTGCTCGCGATCCCCGTCATCTGGGCGATGTTCGCCGTGCTCTACGGCGCCGTGACGCTCGTGAGCGTGTGGAGCGGCTCCGGCCCGCTCGCGCTCGTGGTGACGCTCGGGCTCGTCTTCGTGACGCTCGTGCTCGCCATTCCCGGCCTTGCCCCGGCCGTGAACGCGACCGTCCGCCCGCTCGTCGTCGGCGCGGGCTGGCTTCTGCCGCGCTTCGCGACGGTCGGCGCGAACCTCGTCCCACACCTCGCCTCGGGCACGCAACCCGGCGACCCGAGCCTCGTAGCCGAGGCGGTCCCGCTCGCCACGTCGCTCCTCTTCGGCGCCGCGTGCTACGGGGGAGCCTTCGCCCTGTTCAACCGCCGA
>JBBSQZ010000318.1:0-3219 GCA_038243565.1 Rhodothermales bacterium
CGGTACTGCGTGCCCGCGTCGCCTCCCTGCCGGTTGCGCGTCGTCGGGTCGTGCGTGGTCAGGAAGACCGTGAGCAGGTCGCGCGTCGAGATCGCGCCGGCGTCGTAGCTCACGCGGACGACCTCGGCGTGGCCGGTCCGCCCGGAGCACACCTCGTGGTAGGTCGGATTCTCGGTGGTCCCTCCGGCGTAGCCAGAGACGACGCTCTCGACGCCGCGGAGGGGCACGAGGACGGCCTCGACGCACCAGAAGCAGCCGCCGCCGAGGGTGATGGTGTCCAGAGTCTCGTTCATGATTCGTTGAGGATGTGGGGGCGAGGGAGAAAGCGAGGGCCTCATGGCCCGTCGCGCCGTCGGTCCGGCAGGGCCGCGAGGTGCTCTCGCAGCGCGGCCACGTGGACGGTCAGCGACGTGCGCCGCGCGCAGTCCACGAGGCCGCGCTCGCGGAACCGGCCCATCGTGACCGTCACGTGGGAGCGGCTCATGGCGGCCATCCAGACGAGAGTGTCGTGGCTCGCGCGCACGAGGGCGGCACCGTCCTCTGAGGCCGGCTCCCCTTTCGAGGCCGCGAGGTGGAGCAAGACGAGCGCCCGGTCCGATGCCGGTTCGTAGCTGCTAAGCGTGGAACAGCCTGCGGATGCCAGGATAGGGAAGGGATGCCGGGGTTTTCCTCATGGATTTCTAAACGTTTGACCGGTAGCCGCTGCATGAGGCTTTATGGCCTATCCGAAAAGGGCCTTGTCATTGCGAGCGCAGCGCACCGAAGGTCGGCGCAGCCCAGCGCTCTCGAGATCCGGCGCGCTGACCGACCAGATGCGCTGCGCCGTCCTTCGGATGCCGCGTCGCTTCGCCCCTCGCAATGACAGCTTGGGCTTTCCGGATAAGTCCTTCCGCGACCTACCAGACACGCCCTCAGCGACCACCGATGAGCGCTCGAAGCCCGTACAGCCCCGCCAGACGTGCCGCGACGGTTCGTTCCGGGTCCTGTCCGGGGCACTTGCATTCGCCCGTATCTCGTTGCCTCGCAACCGGATGCGGGCGTTTTGTTTTTCGTAGGCACAGGTAGGGGAAACGGTTTTCCCCGGGCCCGTCAGCGCGGCGTCTCGGCGCCCTCCGCCGCCTCGAGGCCGCGGCGTGCCGCGGCCGGGTAGAGTGCTTCGAGCGTCTCGAGCAGCGGCTCGGCGCCGCGCCAGACCGGGAACGCGCCCAGGCGCCGCGGCAGCGCCGCCGCGACGGGCGGCGTCCGCACGTCGCCGACGTCCGGCAGGGCGCCGGCCTGCCAGAAGCCGTCTGCAGTGAGCGGGACGGCGGGCGCCGCGGGCGCGGCCGACGCCTCGCCGGCGGCCTTCTGGGGCACGTCGACGACGTGCGCCAGCAGCGCCTCACGCGAGGTGCCGCGAAGGCGAAAGAGCAGGAACGGGTCGCGGTCGAACTCCTCGGCGAGCAGGCAGAACACGGCCGCGACGTGCTTGCAGGGATTGGACCAGTCGGGGCACGAGCAGTCCGTCACGAGGTCCGTCTCGCGGCGCGGGAACAGCGCAAGACCGGCGTCGGCGAGGGCCGCCTCGAGCTCGGGCGGGAGCGCGTCCGCCAGGAGGCGGGCGGCGAAGAACGGGCGCTGTCGCAGCGCCGCACCGACCGTCTCCCAGTCGACGGCGTCGTAGACGCCGAGGCGGATCGTGACGGCATAGGGTGTCGGGCGCGAGCCCTGAACGCGGGCCTGCACGCGGCCCGGCTCGACGTCGATCGAGAGCACCTGCCCTTTTCGGGCGTAGGCCCGGCCGCGCGCGATGCGGCCGTCGGCGTCGAAGCCCTCGAGCGTCTCGGTCCAGCGGCGGCCCCACCACGTCGTGCCGAAGGCGCCGCGGCGCGAGTGCGCCTTGATGCCGCCGCGGACGGAGCGCGCGGAGCCGTAGTCGGAGTAGTCGGTCCAGCTCATGGGAAGGGGGAAAGGGAGTTTGAAGACCAGAAGGTTGAAGAGAAAGGCCGCTCTGTCGCCGCGTCTCGCCGTCTCCGAACTTCCGTCCTTCAAACTCGTCGCGGCGCTATGCCAGATGGCGCGTCGTCTTCCCTCGCGTTACTCCCGAACGGCCTCGGGGCGGAGGCGGAAGAGCGCCTTGAGGTCCTTCGTCGAGAGCTCGGTGAGCCAGTCCTCGCCCGTCCCGACGACCTGCTCGGCGACGGCCTTCTTGCGCTGGATCATCTCGTGGATGCGCTCCTCGACCGTCCCGATGGTGACGAACTTGTGGACCTGCACCTGGCGCGTCTGGCCGATGCGGAAGGCGCGGTCCGTGGCCTGGTCCTCGACGGCCGGGTTCCACCAGCGGTCGATGTGGAAGACGTGGTTCGCGCGCGTGAGCGTGAGGCCGGTGCCGCCGGCCTTGAGCGAGAGCAGGAAGAACGGCGGCCCGTCGGGGTCCGTCTGGAAGCGCTCGACCATCTGGTCCCGCGTTTTCCGCGGGACGCCGCCGTGGAGGAAGAGCGTCTCGCGGCCGAACGCCGCCTGGAGGTGCTGCCGCACGATCTCGCCCATCTCGGTGAACTGCGTGAACAGGAGCGCGCGCTCGCCCGACTCGACGACCTCGGCGAGCATCTCGGTGAGGCGCGCGAGCTTGCCCGAGCGGTCCGCCCCGCCGGCGCCGGTCACGGCCGAGCCGTCGTGGAGCAGCTGCGCGGGGTGGTTGCAGACCTGCTTGAGGCGCGTGAGCGTCTGGAGGACGAGCCCCTTTCGCTGGATGCCCTCGGCGCCGTCGAGCGCCGCCTCGGCCTCCTTCACGACGGCGCGGTAGAGCGAGGCCTGCTCCTTGGTGAGCGTCGTGAAGACCTCCATCTCGAGCTTGTCCGGGAGGTCGTCGATGATCGTCTTGTCCGTCTTGAGGCGGCGCAGGATGAACGGGCCGGTGACCTGCTTGAGGCGCTGCGCGGCGTCGCGGGCCGCCTCTTCGCTGCCCTCGGCTGCGTTCTGGATCGGGGCGAAGAAGTCGCGCGTGAAGGCGGCCTTCGTGCCGAGCAGGCCCGGGTTGAGCAGGTCCATCAGCGCCCACAGGTCGCCGACGTGGTTCTCGACCGGCGTGCCCGTGAGCGCGATGCGGTGCTCGGCGGGGATCGCGCGCGCGGCGAGCGCCTGCTTCGTGTTCGCGTTCTTGACGTTCTGCGCCTCGTCGAGCACGAGGGCCTGCCACTTGACGGACTTGAGGAGCGCCTCGTCGCGGTGCAGGAG
>JBBSQZ010000319.1:0-3155 GCA_038243565.1 Rhodothermales bacterium
AGTCGCCGGCGCGGGAGACGGGTTCGAGGGCGACGTGCGTCGTGTCGGAAAGCATCGGGAGGGCGTTGGAGAGCGGTCTGAACGACGCTGCGCGGGCGCGGATTCGTTCAGCCGGCCAGCGCCGCGCGGACGGCCGCGAGCGCCGCCTCGGCCGTCTCGACGGCCCACTGCGCTTCCTCCGCACTCACGTCCGGTAGATCGTCCGGGTAGCGGTACTGGACCGCGGGCGCCGTAAGCTCTGCGAGGTCTGCCAGACTCGGCAATCCAGCGAGCGCCGTGATCCGCGCGAGATCAGCCACGTCGTGCGTCTTCACGACTGGCGCGTTCCACGAGACGAGAACCGCCTTCAGCGCCTTCTCGGCGGCCTGCTGTGCGTGCCATGCTGGAATCCGAGGCGGGACGCTGGACTCGAGAAGCAGGCGAGCAGCCACGAGGTCTGCGTCAGCGAACTGAATCCAGGCGTTCTGGTCGGAGGCGCTCATCAAGGGGATGGGTGTAGACCGTCCGGCCTTCCCGAACAGCCGTCGCAACGATGTGCCAGCACGAGTCGCGCCGGAGGCTCAAGTGTTCTGGAGTCGTGACGACGACGTCTTTCGGAACGCCCAGATCTGAGAGCGCGCGCAGCGCCGCGACGGCCGCCGCGCGGCGGTCGGTACCGGCGGGCATGACGACGAGCAGGTCTCTGTCGCTGTCGCTGTCGCTGTCGGGGCCAGCCTCGCCGCGCGCGACCGAGCCGAAGACGACGATCTGCAACGGGTCCGCCGCCGCGACGAGGCGGCGGACGGCCTCGGCGACGTGCGTCTCGTCCGGGATCGGGAAGAGCGGCTCCATGCCCCGAGTCTACGACGCCGACGCCTCGACGGCGAGATCCAGCGCCGCGATGGCGGCCGCGACGTGCGCGAGCGTCCGGCGCAGCAGGTCCCGCGCGGGAGCAGACGGCGGATGCGCTCACGGCGATGTGCGCGCCCGCCTCGGCGTTCTGCCGGAGCGCCGCAACGGGGTAGCGCTCGCGGCATTGGAGTTCGAAGTTTGGGGAAGAGGAAGATCTGGCTCACTACGATAGACCTTTTTCACCTTCAAACTTCAAACTCTACCGAGCTGGGTTTCCGCCTGGAGCGTCGCGCTACGCCTGCGCTTTGTAGGAACGGTAGCGGCGATCCGCCTCGTCCCAGTTCACCACGTCCCACCACGCCGAGACGTAGTCCGGGCGCTTGTTCTGGTACTTGAGGTAGTACGCGTGCTCCCAGACGTCGACGCCGAGGATCGGGAAGTGGCCGTGCATGGCCGGGTTGTCCTGGTTGGGCATGCCGTGCGTGTGGACGGTCCCGTCGGCGGCCATCGCGAGCCAGGCCCAGCCGGAGCCGAACTGGCCGGCGGCCTTGGCCGCGAGGTCTTTCTGGAACGCCTCGAACGAGCCGAAGGCGGCGTCGATCGCGTCCGCGAGCTCGCCCGTGGGCTGGCCGCCGCCGCCCGGCTTCATCGTCGAGAAGAAGATGCCGTGGTTGAGGAAGCCGCCGCCGTTGTTGCGGACCGCCGTGCGGATGTCGTCGGGGAGCGCGTCGAGGTTGCCGAGCGTCTGCTCGATGGGCTGGTCGGCCCACTGGGTGCCGTCGAGGGCGGCGTTGAGCTTGTCCGTGTACGCCTTGAAGTGCTTGTCGTGGTGGATGCGCATCGTCTCTTCGTCGATGGACGGCTCGAGCGCGTCGTAGGCGTACGGGAGGTCGGGGAGGGAGAAGGCCATGGGAGGAGAGGGTTGGAGAGCGAGAGGTACCCGCAGCAGCGGTCGGCGTTTCCGCGACGCCACGACGCCCGGACCCGCGCAGTGCAGATCCGGGCGTCGGAAACGGTGAGGCGTGGTGCGTCAGGCTGCGTCGAGGCCGAAGACCTCCTCCTTGAGCGTCGAGAAGTCGATGGGCTTGGTGAGGTAGCCGCGGGCGCCGCCCTCGAGCGCCGTCGTCTTGAGCTCGCCGTCGTCGTACGCCGTGACCATGTAGACCTCGAGGGCCGGGAACTCGCCACGGACGGCCGAGAGCAGCTCGAGGCCGCTCATGCCCGGCATGTTGATGTCCGACAGCACGACGACGACGTCGGCCGCGGCGCCGTGGCGGAGCTTGTCGAGCGCCTCGGCGCCGCTCGTGGCGAAGACGAACTCGAGGAGCCCCTGCCGAACCTCGCGGCGGAACTTCTGGGTGAACAGAAACTGCACGTCCGTCTCGTCGTCGACGACGAGGGCGCGGATAGGCTGGGTGTCGGAGGTGGGCGGCATGGCTCAGCGGTGATCTCGGGCGTACGATACCCCACAGGTGTGACGCGTGCAGTGTCCGACGGCCCCCGCCTCACATTTTTGCCCGTCCCCGGTTTTTCCCGATCCGAATGTCACCGTCTCCATCCATCGGCCGTCTCCACGTCGTCACCGACACGGGCCTCCAGACCCGCCACTCGCACGCCGACCTCGCGCGCCTCGCGACGCTCGGCGGGGCCGACACGGTGCAGTTCCGGCAGAAGACGGGGACGACGCACGACCGCTGGGCGGACCTCGAGGCGACGGCTGCGGCCTGCCGCGCCGCTGGCGTGCCACTTATCGTGGACGACCACGCGGACCTCGCGCTGGCCGCCTCAGCCGGCCTCCACGTCGGGCAGGACGACCTGCCGGTCGCCGTCGCGCGGCGCCTGCTCAGCCCGGCCGCGGTCCTGGGCGCGACGACGCCGACGCCGGCGCTCGCCCGCGCCGCCGAGGCGGCCGGCGCGAGCTACGTCGGCGTCGGCCCGGTCTTCGGCACGCACTCGAAGCTCAACCCGACGGCCGACACCGGCCTCGACGGGCTGGCGGCGGTCTGCGCCGCCGTCCGGATCCCCGTCATCGCCATCGGCGGCATCACGCCCGAGCGCGTCGCAAGCGTGCTAGCGGCAGGCGCACACGGCATCGCCGTCCTCTCGGCCGTCGTCTGCGCCGACGACGTGGCAGCGGCGGCGGCAGCGTTCCGGCGGGAGGTGGACAGGGTTGAAGGGTTGAAGGTGTGATGTAACGGGAGGCCTGGCAAGGCGCTCAGGACACCGTCAGGGCCAGGTTCGCCGTCCGGTTCTCCCACGTGATCTCCGGCAGCGACGACACGTCTATGGCCGACCCCACCACGCCGAGCCCGTATACCGACGAC
>JBBSQZ010000320.1:0-3154 GCA_038243565.1 Rhodothermales bacterium
CGCTCGAGCGCGGCGGCAACCGTCTCGACCGGCTCTTTCCGATGTCGCGCTTCTCGGCGCCGTTCGGGCGCGTCGGGCAGATCCGCAGCGCGGGCATCACGGACCTCCGCCACGGCGCGATCCTCGACGCCGACTGGCAGGGCCGCGACCGCTTCGAGACGCGCGAGATGCCGCGCATCGTCCCGTTGCCCGACGGCGTCGCCTCCTTCGCGATGGCCGCGACCGTCGGCGACGGGGGCCTCGCGGGGCGCATCATCGGTGACGGCCTCGTGCCGGCGGCGTCCGCGCTCGGCGCGCTCGGCATCCCCGAGGCGCGGCGGCACGTCGCGACGGGCGTCCACCACCTCGGCCTGCTCGGCGCGGGTGTGTACCCGACCGTTCGGCGCTGGCTGGACCCGTCGCATCCGCTGCCGTAACATCGCCCGCCGCGGCGGCGGGCGTCGTCGTCAGGACGCGCCACTCGTGGTCGGCACGATGCAGAGCTTCGCCGGCGGCGACGAGGGCGGCGGCGAGCGGAGCGCGCTCGCGCGGAGCCTCCAGCGCCTCGCGTCGGACCTCAGCGAGAGCGGCGCGCTTCGGGAGCGCTGAGCCGGGGCTAGATTCCGCCATGGCCTCGCGACCCCTCGTCTCCGAACAGACCGTCCTCGCCGCCGTCGCTGCCGGCGCGGCGTCCGTGCCCGTCCCCGAGGGCGCGCTCGTCACGGCGCAGGCGCGCGACACGGCCAAGGCAAAGGGGATCGCGCTGACGCCGGGAATGACGCCGACCGGTGCCTCGGAGTCCGCCCTCCGCCTTCCGCCTTCCGCCCCGCTGCCCGCCGCGGCGCCGAAGTCGCTCGCGCTGGGCTGCGACCACGCCGGCTTCGCCTACAAAGCCGCCCTCGCCGACCACGCGCGCCGCCTCGGCTGGGCCGTGACGGACCTGGGCACGGACTCCGAGGCGGCCGTCGACTACCCGGACTTCGCCTTCGCCGTCGCCCGCTCCGTTCACCTCGGGCAGGCCCGCTTCGGCCTCATGATCGACGGCGTCGGCGTCGGCTCGGCGATGGTGGCCAACAAGCTGCCGGGCGTCCGCGCCGCGCTCTGCCCGGACGTCTTCTCGGCCTTCAACGCGCGCGCGCACAACGCCGCCAACGTGCTCACGCTGGGCAGCCGCACGATGGGCATCGAGACGTGCAAGCGCGTGCTCTCGGAGTTCCTCGCGGTCGCGTTCGAGGGCGGCCGCCACGCGGCGCGCGTCCAGAAGATCCTGGACGTCGAGGCGCGCTTCCTGCCGGGAACACGGCTGCCGGGAACACGGCTGCCGGGAACACGGCTGCCGGGCGCGGCCGGGCGGGCGTGAGGCCGCCGCTGCCCCGCCCCGACGCGCTCCGCGTGCGCCCCGTCGCGGCGCACGCCGTCGTTCCGCCCGAAGCGGCGCAGGCCCTTTTTGGCGCCGCGCTGCGTGGGAGCGAGCGCGCCCACGTCGTCCGCCTCGGCCATGTCGTCGCCACGGTCCCCGTCGTCGGCGGCTCCGCGCTGCGCCTCGTCCTCGACGCGTCGCTGGACGTGCCGGCAGGTTCGCTGCGCCTCGCCGGGCCGGTCGGCGCCGTTCCGCTGGTCGACGTCGAGCCCGTACGGCCACGCCTCGTCGTGCCCGCGGCGCTCGGGCGCGCGTGGGGCCTCGGCGAGATGGCTGTCGTCGCCCTCGGGCCTGTCGCCGTGCGCCTCGCCGTCGAGGCGGGACAGGATGCGGGTGTGGACGTGGACCGGGCGCTGTGGATCGCGGCGGGGCGCCCCGAGACGGCTCGCTGGCTGCCTCAGACCGACTGGCAGACTCCGGCCGAGGAGCCGGCCGATGCGGCGCCTCGCGCGACGACGATCCCGCGCCGCGTCGTCACCGAGACGGACGTGCGGCAGGCACGCCTCCACCGCCGCACCATCACGCTCACGCCGGGCCAGATCGTGACGCCCGCCGCGGCGACGCTGGCGAAGGAGTGGGGCGTCTTCGGCCAGTAGCGGCCGTCGTCCATGCACGGCGTCTGGCGGACCTACCTCACGAGCCGGGTCATACCAAATCCTGGAGCTCTGTTTCGGTTGAGGAGGCCAGAAGCTCGCCTTCCAGACTCCATCGGCCTTTCGTACCGCAACAGTCCAACCGGACTTGGTATCATATCGTCTCGAAGAAACGGAAGGGCATGAGGCATGGGAAGCCTCGATTCTGGACAGCCAGTGTCTTCCCCATGCCCCATCCCTCTTGCCCCATGGCCAACCAATTCGGAGAATTGGTATCACTCGGGGCGCTCGAAGACGAGGAGGTGCTGCGGCGGGAGCACGGTCGCGTTCGAGACGAAGCGGAAGCCGGCCGCCTCGACCTCGCGGCGCGCCTGCGCCTCGGTCATCTTGTGGAGCTCGCGGATCGGCACGTCCGGGTCCTCGGCGCGGTACTCCACGAGCACGAGGCGCCCGCCGGGGCGCGTCGCGCGGAAGAGCGCCGCGAGCATCTCGCGCGGATGCGCGAACTCGTGGTACGCGTCCACGAGCAGGCTCAGGTCGACCGAGCGGTCCGGCAGGTTCGGACTGGACTCCGTCCCGAGGACCGGCTCGACGTTGCGGATGCCGTCGCGGTCGGCGCGCGCCTCGACGATGGCGAGCATCTCGCGCTGGATGTCGACGGCGTAGACGCGGCCCTGCGGGACGCGCGCGGCGAGGCGGAACGTGAAGTAGCCCGTGCCCGCCCCGATGTCGGCGACGGCGGCGTCGGGCGCGATGGCGAGGGCGCCGAGGAGCAGGTCCGGGCGCTCCTCGAGGGCGCGGTCGTCGCGCTCGAGCCACGCGGCGCCGCGGTGGCTCATCACGCGCGCGATCTCGCGGCCCATGTAGCGGCGGCCGGTGCCGTCGGCCGAGGCCGGGCCGTCCGCGTAGGCCGAGGCGGCGCGCATGTTGCCGGCCGGCGCCTGCTGGAGCACGGGCGCCGCTGGCGCCGCTGGCGGCGGAGCGAGCGCATCGCGCTCGGGCGTCTGCGCGCGGCAGCCCCCGGCGACGAGCAGGACGAGGAGCAGCGCGAGGCGTGTCAGGGCGGTCATGGGTGTCACGGGTCGGTGTTCCAGAGAGCCGCGCCCGGCCGCTGCGGCGTCACACGGCCAACGCACATGCGTCGGGTCGGGCTCCCGGCAGA
>JBBSQZ010000321.1:0-3137 GCA_038243565.1 Rhodothermales bacterium
GGGGCTACCGGGTGAACCAGCTCCTGCTGGGCCGGGACGGCCGTCTGTACGCGGCGACGGAGCGCGGCGTGTGGCGGACGACGGGCCCGGCGGTCGCGGGCGAGGCGGCACCTGCGGCACCGGCCTCGTTCGGCGTCTCGGTGCGTCCGAACCCTGCGGGCGGTCGCGTCGAGGTCGTGCTGAACGTCGCCGAGGCGGGCACGGCGCGGGTGGTCGTGGTCGATGCGCTGGGCCGCGGGGTGGCGGTCGTGCTCGACGGCGCGGTGCCCGCGGGCGAGCGGTCGGTGCCCGTCGAGACAGCGGGCTGGCCGGCGGGCGTGTACGTCGTCCGCGCCTCGGTGGGGTCGCAGACGGCGTCGGCGCGCCTCGTCATCGTGCGGTGACGCGCCCGGTGCGACCTTGCGGGATTCCCCGAGTCCTCGCCCGAATGCGCCGTCTGCTTCTCGCCGCCCTCCTCGTCCTCGCGCTGCCCGCCGCGGCGCAGACGGCGGCGACCCCTGCGGACTCGGCGAGCGCTGCGATGCCCGACTCCCTCGCCGCCGTCGACTCGGCCGCCGCCGCGGCGGACTCGCTGCGCGTCACCGTCCTCTCGGACTCGGCAGGCCGCGCCCTCGACTCGGCCGCCGTCGCCGCCCTCTCGGACACGACCGACGCCCTCCCCGAGGACGCGCTCGTCGGCACCGCGGTGACGCTCTACGGCAGGGACATCTTCACCGTCTACGGCGGCCTCGGCGCCCTCACCGGGCCCGAGCGCGCGCGACGCATCGGCGAGCGCCTCGACACGCTCACCAGGAACCCGGCCTTCGACCCGGACTCGCTGCGGATCGTCGCCGGTGAGCGCCTCACGACGATCCAGTTCGGCGACCTCATCGTGATGTCGGTCACGGACGCCGACGCCGAGGCGCAGACGCTCTCGCGCAGCCAGGCGGCAGGCTTCTACGCGCGCACCTCGATCGGCTCGAGCACGGCCATCGCCAACGTCGTCGCCGGGACCGTGCTGACGTACACGCGCTCGTTCCAGCTCGGCGACCGGATCAAGGTCGGCGAGACGACGGGCGACGTCGTGGAGAAGACGTTCCTCGTGACGCGCCTGTGCACGCCCAAGAACGAGGTCGTGTCCATCCCCAACGCGACCGTCCTCTCGGGTCAGGTCACGAACTACTCGGAGATGATCCGCGACGGCCGCGGCGTGATCGTCCACACCGAGGTAACCATCGGCTACGACGTGCCGTGGGAGAAGACGACGGGCCTGCTCCTCGAGGCGGCCCACCGCGCCGCCGACGACCCGGACAACGGCGTCGTGACGGAGCCGCCGCCGTTCGTGCTCCAGACCGGCCTCGGCGACTTCTCGGTCGCGTACCAGCTCAACGTCTACACGCAGCAGGCGCGCAAGCTGCCCCGCGTGCTCTCGGACCTGCACGCGCGCATCCAGGACGTCTTCGCCGAGGCGGACGTCGAGATCCTCTCGCCGGTCTACCAGGCCAACCGCGACGGCTCGCCCTCGACCGTCCCGCCGCCGACCATCGCCTCGGCCGCTGCCGCCGCGCGCTCGGATGGCGACGGGGCGTAGGCGCCAGATGCCGCGACACGTCGGCACATGGCGCGTACATTTCTGGCCCCCGCCGTCCCATGGAACCGCCCGTCCTGCCTGACCCGGCTCCGCTCCGAGGCGTCAGAACTGGACCGTCATGCCGTAGTAGGTCAGCGCGATCCCGGCGGCGTAGGCGATCGCCAGGAGGGTGGCGATCTGGATCCGCCGAGGCGCGCGCTTCATCGCGCCGAAGGCGACCGTGTAGGCTACGAGGACGAACAGGGGCCAGATCCCCGTCAGCACGAGCGCCGCGCCCCAGGCCGCGTCGGCCATCGAGGCAGGCGCCGTCCCGGCCATCTCCTGGATGAGCGCGACTGGCGGCAGCGTGGCGATCATCAGCACCGCACCGGGGATGCCGAGCAGCAGCAGCCCGCCACCGGCAAAGGCTACGCACGCAAGCACGACCTTCCAGAACCGTCGCCGCGCCTGGGGGTCCTTCTCGAGGACGAGGAAGGCGACCGACGCGACGAGAGCCAGGCCGAGCGGGACCTCGATGACGAGCTCTTCCATGGCACGGGCGCGGGCGAGCCGAGAAGCTACTCCGCCGGATCACGAGCCGCCGCCTCGCGTACGGCCGGACCCCACGCTCCCGCCGAATGTCCGACGCCACCCATCCCGCCTTCGACTCCGTCCGCACCGTCGGCGGCATCGAGGAGCTCCGCCACCGCAACGGCCTCACCGTGCTCCTCGTGCCGGACGCCGCGGCGCCCGTCGCCGCGTTCCAGGTGACGTACCGCGTCGGCTCGCGAAACGAGGTCTCGGGCCTCACCGGCGCGACGCACCTCCTCGAGCACCTCATGTTCAAGGGCTCCGAGCGCTTCAACCGCGACCTCGGCACGAGCGTGTTCCAAACGCTCCAGTCCGTCGGCGGCCAGATCAACGCGACGACGTGGTACGACCGCACGAACTACTACGCCCTCCTGCCAGCCGAGCACCTCGGGCTGGCCGTCGAGATCGAGGCGGACCGGATGCGCGGCGCGCGCGTCCGCGACGAAGACCTCGCCTCAGAGCGGACGGTCGTCCTGAACGAGCTCGACCGCGGCGAGAACGAGCCGCTGCGGACGCTCCTGCACGCCGTCTACGCGACGGCCTTCCACGCGCACCCGTACGGCCACCCCGTCATCGGCTGGCGCTCGGACGTGGAGACGGTGACGGCCGAAGGCCTGCGGTCGTTCTACGACGCCGCCTACTGGCCGCGCAACGCCACGGCGACCGTCGCCGGCGCCTTCGGCCGGACGGAGGCGCTCGGCCTCATCGACCAGCACTTCGGCCCGATCCCGTCCGGCCCCGACTCGGGCGATGGCGCAGCGCCCATCGAGGCGTCCGTGACGCGCGAGCCGGAGCAGCGCGGCGAGCGCCGCGTCGTGCTGAAGCAGGCCGGCGAACTCGGCGCCGTCCTCGTTGCCCAGAAGGCTCCCGCGGGGCTGGACGCCGACGCCGACGCGCTCGACGTGCTCGTGCAGGCCCTCGCCGCGGGCAAGTCCAGCCGCCTCTACCGCCGCCTCACCGACGCCGGGCTGACGACGAGCGCCTTCGCCTTCTACCC
>JBBSQZ010000322.1:0-3117 GCA_038243565.1 Rhodothermales bacterium
AGCGCGTCCTGGCAGCAGCGGCGCGAGGGCTTCCCAGGTGCGGTCGGGGATGGCGTAACGTTCCATGTCGGTGGTCGATGGTGACCGTCGAGGGATCGTCCGGAACCGGGTGCGACTCAACCATTGTCCACACTGCCTAGATGCAGACGCCTCCCGACTCGGCCGCCTCGTTCACTGACATCGGCGCCTCGCCCGCCGCGGCGTGGACCACGCTGAACCACCTGCTGGACCAGACCGTCGCCGCGCTGCCGCGCCTCGCGGTCGCCCTCATCCTGTACCTCGTCTTCTGGGGCGTCGCGCTCGGCGTGCGCGCCGCCATCCGCCGCACGACGGCGCACGGCAGGAAGCAGAACGTGGGCATCGTGCTGAGCCGGCTCGCCTACTACGGCCTGCTCGTCTTCGGCGTGTTCGTCGCCGCGGCCGCCGTCATCCCGACGTTCACCTTCGGGACCCTCGTCTCGGCGCTCGGCATCGGCGGCGTCGCCATCGGCTTCGCCTTCAAGGACATCTTCCAGAACCTCCTCGCCGGCATCCTGCTGCTGCTGCGCGAGCCGTTCCGCGTCGGCGACGAGATCACGGCGGGCGACTTCACCGGGACGGTCGAGGCCATCGAGACGCGCGCGACGTACATCAAGACCTACGACGGCCGGCGCATCATCGTCCCCAACTCGATCATCTACACCGAGTCCGTGACGGTGATCTCGGCCTACGACATGCTCCGGAGCCAGTACGACGTCGGCATCGGCTACGGCGACGACATCGACACCGCCAAGCAGATCCTGCTCGAGGTCGCCCGGGGCACGGAGGGCATCCTCGACAGCCCGCCGCCGGACGTGCTCGTGTGGGACCTCGCGGGCTCGAGCGTCAACCTGCGGCTGCGCTGGTGGAGCCGCCCGAAGCGCTCGGACGTCGTCGTGCTCCGCGACAAGGTGCTCCAGGGCGCCAAGGAGAAGCTCAGCGCGGCCGGCATCGACCTGCCGTTCCCGACGCAGCAGATCCTCTTCCACGACCAGACCGAGACGACTGACGGCGACCGCGCGACGCAGCGCGAGGGCTGGCCGGCGCGCACGTCCGGCAACCCGGAGCCCAACCAGATCGCGTCCGCCATCGCCGCCCGCGTCGCCGAGGCACCGCCCGACGGCCAAACCGTGACCGCCTCGGACGGCAGCGGCTCGGCCAGAAGCGCCTCGACCGATGCTTGATCGGGACCGCTGCGTCTGCCGGATTCCTCGACCCAACATCAACGTCATCCCGAGCTTGTCGAAGGATCTCGACGCGGTGGGTTGGAGCGCAGCAGCCCCAGAGGTGCGTCGAGATCCCTCAACTGCGCTCGCCGAGGGCTCGCTCCATTCGGGATGACGTTGATTTAGGTTAGAAGTAATAGACTGGCTCACTCCGTCCTCGAGGGCCGTAGACACGCGCCTGTCCCGAAAAATCAGCGGGCGGCGCGGCGCGGCGCGGATGCAACAGCGCCCCGGCCGGGGCGTTCTACGAGACAACCGAACACGACCGACCAGCTTGAACGAAACGAACGCCGGCCGCCGCGAGGTGGCCATCCTCGTCGGCGTCCACACGCCCGACGCGCCCGAGCAGGACTTCATCGAGTCCCTCGACGAGCTCGCGCTCCTCACCGACACCGCCGGCGCCGACGTCGCCGCGCGCGTGACGCAGAACCTGCCGCGCATCCAGTCCTCGACGTACGTCGGCTCGGGGAAGGTCAAGGAGATCGCCGCCGCCGTCGAGGCGCACGGCGCGGACCTGATCGTGGTCAACGACGACCTCACGACGGTCCAGACGCGCAACCTCAACAAGGAGCTCCAGGTCGAGAAGATCAACCTCAAGATCGTCGACCGCTCGGGCCTCATCCTGGACATCTTCGCCCGCCGCGCGCGCTCCAGCCAGGCGCGCGCGCAGGTCGAGCTCGCGCAGCTCGAGTACCTCAAGAGCCGCCTCACGCGCGCGTGGACGCACCTCGAGCGCCAGAAGGGCGGCATCGGCATGCGCGGGCCGGGCGAGACGCAGATCGAGACCGACCGCCGCATGATCGGCAAGCGCATCTCGGTCCTCAAGGAACACCTCCAGAAGGTGGACCAGCAGCGCATGACGCAGCGCAAGTCGCGCACGGACCAGACGCGCGTCGCGCTCGTCGGCTACACCAACGCCGGCAAGAGCACGCTCATGAACGCGCTCGCCGACGCGGGCGTCCTCGCCGAGGACCGCCTCTTCGCGACGCTCGACGCGACGACGCGCCAGATCGCGCTCGCGCCCAACAAGCCCGTCTTGCTCGCCGACACGGTCGGCTTCATCCGGAAGCTGCCGCACGCGCTCGTCGAGAGCTTCAAGAGCACGCTCGACGAGGTCCGCGAGGCCGACGTGCTGCTGCACGTCGTGGATGTGACGCACCGGGCGTTCGAGGACCACGTCGCGGTCGTCCGCGAGACCCTCGCCGAGCTCGGAGCCAGCGACAAGCCGACGCTGATGGTCTACAACAAGGTCGACGCGCTCGAGGACACGGGCCTCATCGACGCACTCACCAGCGAGGCCGAGGCCGCCGGGCAGCCCGCCGTCTTCATCTCCGCGCAGCGCGGCATCGGGCTCGACAGACTCCGCGAAATGACCCTTCAGCTCGTCGAGGCGGACTACTCGGACCACACGGCGCTCCTCCCGATGGCCGAGGCCAAGTCGCGGGCGTACCTGCACTCGGTCGCCGAGATCCTCGACGAGGACGCGGGCATGGCCACGGACGCCTTCGACGCCGACGCCGCGCCCGTGCCGGTCTTCCGGATCCGCTACCGTGCCTCGGCCAAGAACGCGCCCGACCTGGAGCGCATGCTCGGCCGCTTCGACCCGCTGCGCTGGATGGAGGCCGAGCCCACCGGTGACGGCGAGAGCGCCGCCTGAGCCGGACGCGATCTCCTGAACGGCCGCGCGGGCGGCCGAACGGTCGAAACCTGCATCCCGGCGGTGAACCGCGGAACGGCGTTTGCCCGTTTCCCACTCGACGCCGCCGCTAGCTTGCGCCCCTTCCCCGGCCGTCCCCCCGAGCCATGACGATTGCCACGCTCCTCGCCCCGATCGACCCGCTCTCGACGGCCGACACCGTCGCGGACGCGCTCG
>JBBSQZ010000323.1:0-3108 GCA_038243565.1 Rhodothermales bacterium
ACGCCCTCCTCGACGAGATGCTGGACGAGGTCGGCGCCGGCGCCGGGTTCGACCTCCCGCCCCTCTTCGCCGACGACTCGGACGACGACGTGCGCGCCTACTTCGACGCCGCGGCGCGCTTCTACGCCGCCCGCCCGTGGGAGCGCCTCGCGGGCGACCGCTTCCTCGCCGTCCAGGACGCCGACGCCGGGCCGGGCGCACCGTGGACCTACGCCAGCGTGATGGGCCAGATGGACGACCAGCCCGGCCTGAGCGTCTTCCGGACGTGGCCCGACGTGTGCCGGATGGTCCACGACCGCCGCGGCGCGCCCGACCTCGCTGCGCTCGGCGAGGCCGGCCTCCAGGGCGTCACGCTCTACTCGGAGACGGACCTGAACCCGGCGGACGCGCAGCGCCTCGAGGCGCTCAGGATCCGCCCGACGAGCGCGCACCAGCTCGCCCTCCCGCTCCGCCTCTCGGCGGCCGGCGCCTCGCACATCGACCCGCCGCTCGCGTGGACGACGGCGCTCCTGGCGGGCCTGCCGGACATCCTTGCGAAGCGCCGCGCAGCGACCGTGACGAGCATCAAGACGACCGTCGCGCACGGCGACGTGCGGCTGACCCTCCGCTACCCCGCCCGCGGCGACGAGGGCCTCGCGCCCGGCCTCGGCGGCGTCCGGCTGACGATCACCGGGGCGCAGCCGAACCCGAAGCTCGAGGCGATGTTCGGGTTCGCGCTCGAGATCCTCCCGCCCGGCGCCCGCCTCGTCGTCGAGGGGCCGCCCGGCGCGTCGGCGTTCGCCGTCGGCAAGGCCGTTCGGCAGGCGTTCAAGGACGCCGGCTCGTGGGGGATGCTCAACGCGGTCCTGGCCGGCGGCCACGAGCTGTGGAACGGCCGCGCCTACGCGACCGAGCCTGCGCCGACGCTGGACGACCTGTTCACGGCGGGCGACGTGACGTTTCTGATGGGTATGGTCGCGTTCCAGGCTCGTGCGGAGCGCCTCGCACCGGGCAGCGCGCCGGAGCTCCGCGCCGAGATCGTAGCGCCTCACCCCGAGACGCCATGACGTTCGAGTACTACCCGGGGACGGACACGCTCTACATCGCGCTCCGCCCCGGCCCGAGCGCCGACGCCGCCGAGGTCGCCCCGGACGTCGTGCTGGACTATGACGACGCGGGCGGCGTGATCGGGCTGACCGTCGAGCACGCGAGCGAGCGGGCGGACCTCGGCTCGTTCACCGTCACGCAGATCCCGGCGCTCGCGAAGGCGGCGTAGGCACAACGAAGCGACGCCCCGGCAGACGCGCAGTCCGCCGGGGCGTCGTCATGCCAACAGAGCCCGATCAGGCCGCCTGCTGCGCGGCCTCCTTGAGCGCCTCGACGTGCGTGAGCTGCTCCCACGGGAAGCCCGCGCGGCCGAAGTGGCCGTAGGCCGCCGTCTCGCGGTAGATCGGCGCCTTGAGGCCGAACCGCTCGATGATCGCCGCCGGGCGCAGGTCGAACGTCTCCTGCACGATCTCGGCGAGGCGCGCGTCCGAGACGCTGCCGGTGCCGTACGAGTTGACCGCGACCGAGACGGGCTGCGCGATGCCGATGGCGTACGCGACCTGCACCAGCACCTCGTCCGCGAGGCCCGCCGCGACGAGGTTGCGGGCGACGTGCCGCGCGGCGTAGGCCGCCGAGCGGTCCACCTTGGACGGGTCCTTGCCCGAGAAGGCGCCGCCGCCGTGGGCGCCCTTGCCGCCGTACGTGTCCACGATGATCTTGCGCCCCGTGAGGCCGGTGTCGCCGTGCGGGCCGCCGATGACGAAGACGCCCGTCGGGTTGACGTGCAGCACGAGGTCGTCGTCGACGAGCGCCTCGGGCAGGACGGCCGGGAGGACGTGCTCCTGGACGTCCTGCTTGATCTGCTCGAGCGAGACGTCCGGCCCGTGCTGCGTCGAGATCACGACGGTGTGGATGCGCTCGACCGTCTTGCCGTCCGGGGCGTACTCGACCGTGACCTGGCTCTTGGCGTCGGGCCGGAGATAGGTCATCACCTCGCCCGCTTTGCGGAGCTCCGCGAGGCGCTTCACGAGGCGGTGCGAGAGCGCGAGCGCGAGCGGCATGCCCTCCTCGGTCTCGGTCGTGGCGTAGCCGAACATCATGCCCTGGTCGCCGGCGCCCTGCTCGACGTCCGTGCCCTCGCCCTCGTTGACGCCCGCCGCGATGTCCTCGCTCTGGTCGTGGATCGACGTCAGCACGCCGCAGGACTGCGCGTCGAACTGAAGCGCGGGGTCCGTGTAGCCGATCTCCCGGATCGTCTCGCGGACGACCTTCTGCACGTCCACGTACGCCTTCGAGGTCACCTCGCCCGAGACGACGACGAGGCCCGTCGTGCAGAGCGTCTCGATGGCGCAGCGGCTCTGCGGGTCCTGCGTGAGGAACGCGTCGAGGAGCGCGTCCGAGATCTGGTCCGCGACCTTGTCGGGGTGGCCTTCCGAGACGGACTCGGACGTGAAGAGCAGCGCCATGCGAAACGGGGAATAAGGAGACGCCCAAGATAGAGGGGCGCCCGGACACGCCCGGCCGGCGGGCGCGTCTTCGGACAAACTTGCGCCGAGGCGCGCTGGGGGCGCGCAGAGCGAACGGAGGACGGCCAGAGGGCCAGACCGAGGCGCTCCAGTTTGAAGTTTGGGGAGGGCGACGTTCATCGCCAGGCCGTCCGTCCTCTTCGAACTGCCTTCTCTTCAAACTCGCCTCGCCGAGATGCCAAATGGAGAATGCGGGCGCCCGCACCCTGCGGGCGCGTTGCCGCGCCGGAGACCGTGCCGTAGTTTGGACGGCCGCGCCCCGCCGCCACTCCTGGTGCGCACCGGGCTCACTCCTCTGCTTTCACTCTCCCGCGCCCGCAGCGGCGCCCCCCCAATGGCCGACACTGAACAGCGCATCCGGGCGATCATCGTCGAGAAGCTCGGCGTGGACGAAGCCGACATCACCCGCGAGGCCTCGTTCACGAACGACCTCGGCGCCGACTCCCTCGACACCGTCGAGCTGATCATGGAGTTCGAGAAGGAGTTCGACCTCACGATCCCCGACGAGGACGCCGAGAAGATCGGCACCGTCGGCGACGCCGTCGACTACGTCGAG
>JBBSQZ010000324.1:0-3059 GCA_038243565.1 Rhodothermales bacterium
ACCCCGCCGCCGCCCACGCTGCCCGTGCGGTTCGTCGACCCGGACACCGACGCCGAGGCGCCGGCTCCGCGCGTCGGGCGTCTCGACCGCCGTCCGTCCGTGCGCGAGGCCGCGGAGGACGAGGACGACGACAGTGTCGGGCTGTGGATGATCCAGATGGACGACCCGCAGGAGCACGTCGAGGACCCGATGGGCTTGCAGCGCCCGACCGACCGCGACGACTCGGCCGACGCCGACAACCTCGCCGAGTCGCTCTCGGAGCTTCCCGAGGCACGCCTCGTCACGGCCCCCGGCCGCCCCAAGGAGGTGTTCGCCGGCGACGACCCGCCGCCGACAGGCGCCGCCGAGGCCCTGCGCGGCGCGGCGCAGGACGGCCTCGTCTACCCCGAGTGGGACTTCCGCGCGGGCGCGTACCACGCGCGCGGCGCGGTCGTCCGCGAGACGCCTGCGCCGCTCGGCGACACCGCATGGGCGGAAGACGTGCTCGCGCGCCGCGCCGGCCTGATGCACGCCGTCCGCCGCCGCTTCGAGCGCCTCCGCCCGCGCCGCCAGCGCCTCGGCCGCCAGCTCGACGGTCCCGAGCTCGACCTTACGGCCGTCGTCGCCTCGTACGCCGACCGCCGCGCCGGCTGCCCGGCCGACGACCGGCTATACGAGGCCGTCCGCCCCGCGCGCCGCGACGTCGCCATCGCGCTGCTCGTCGACGCGAGCGGCTCGACCGACAGCTGGGTCAGCGAGGCGCTGCGCGTGATCGACGTCGAGAAGGAGGCGCTCCTGGTGGTGTGCGACGCGCTCGACGCGCTCGGCGACCCGTACACGGTCCTCTCGTTCTCGGGCGAGGGGCCGGAGTCCGTCTCCGTGCGGTCGATCAAAGGGTTCGACGAGCGGACCGGGCCGACCGTCCACCGGCGCATCGCCGGGCTGGAGCCCGAGCGCTACACGCGCTTGGGCGCGGCCCTGCGCCACGCGACGGCGCGCCTCATGACCCGGCCCGCGCGGCACCGCCTGCTGCTCGTCCTCTCGGACGGCAAGCCCAACGACGTCGACCGCTACGAGGGCCGCTACGGCATCGAGGACGTGCGCCAGGCCGTCGCCGAGGCGCGGCTTCAGGGCCTGCACCCGTTCTGCGTCACCGTGGACCGCCACGCGCCGGCCTACATGCCGCGCATCTTCGGGGCGGGCGGCTACGCGGCGCTCTCGCACCCGGAGCACCTCCCGACGGTGCTCGTGGACGTGCTCCGCCGCCTCGTCCGCGACTGACGGCCTCCACCTCAGGTGGTCACGCGGATCACGAGGCCCGGGGCGGCACCGTGGAGCGCCTCATTGATGGCCGGCGCGAGCGGCAGGAGGTCGTCGATGTCGTTGCTCACGGCCGAGAGGACGACGAGGCAGAGGTCGACCCCGCTCAGGTTCTGCTGGTACTCCATCCCTCGGTCCATCGTGAGCAGGACGTCGAACTCCGCGGCGGCCAGCCGCAGCAGACGGCCGTTCTTGATGCCACCCACCCGCGCTCCGGGACCGTGAGGGCGTCCGCGTCGAGCGCCCACTTCAGCTTACGTGGGAGGTTCTCGTCCAGCAGGACCCGGATCATGCCTCGGAAACGAGGGCGTGCTCCGCGATGGCGAGCAGTGCCTCGGCCTGAGCGCGCGTGACGGTCGGGAAGTCGTCCCGGAAGTCCCCGATGCGTTTGCCGTTGCGGAGGTAGACCAGCAGCGTGTCGATGGGGACGCGAGTTCCTGTGAACACCGGCGTCCCGCCGAGGATCTCGGGGTCCGAATGGTAGATGTCAGCGCGTTTCATGTGATCGAGGGTCGGGTTTCGTCTCGAACGTCGCAGGTGGCGCTCGGAGTCTGGGCTCGGCAGCACGCTTCCGAGCCCAGTCTATCTGCTCAGTTCGCCGCGACGAGGTCGCCCTGCGTCTTCGGCGCCGCGGCCGGCGCCACGTCGTTGCCGCGCGGCGTGAACGACTGGATGCCCGTAATCTCGCGGCCCAGGATCAGCCCGTGGATGTCGTACGTCCCCTCGTAGGTGTTGACGGACTCGAGGTTGGCCATGTGGTGGATCACGCGGTACTCGCCCGTGATGCCGTTGCCGCCCATCATGTCCCGCGCCACGCGCGCGATCGCGAGCGCCTTGCCGACGTTGTTGCGCTTCGCGAGCGACACCATCGCCGGCGCGGCCCGGCCTTCGTCCTTGAGCTGCCCGAGGCGCCACGCGACGAGCTGCATCTGCGTGATGTCCGTCAGCATGTCCGCGAGCTTGGTCTGGACGAGCTGCATCGCGCCGAGCGGGTAGCCGAACTGCGTGCGCTCCATCACGTACGTCCGCGCGCGGTGGTAGCAGTCCTCCGCCGCGCCGACGGCGCCCCACGCGATGCCGTAGCGCGCGTTGTTGAGGCACGAGAACGGCCCCTTCAGGCCGCGGACCTCGGGGAAGGCGTTGGCCTCGGGGACGAACACGTCGTCAAAGACCATCTCGCCGGTGATGCTGGCCCGCAGCGACATCTTGTTGTGCGTCTTCGGCGCCGTGTAGCCGTCCATGCCCTTCTCGACGAGGAAGCCCTGGATGACGCCCTCCTCGCCGCGGTGGGCTTTCGCCTTCGCCCAGACCACGCCGACGTCCGCGACGGGCGAGTTGGTGATCCACATCTTGGCGCCGTTGAGGAGCCAGCCGCCGTCGACCTTCAGGGCCGTCGTCTCCATCGAGCCGGGGTCCGAGCCGTGGTTCGGCTCCGTGAGGCCGAAGCAGCCGATCATCTCGGCCGACGCCAGCTTCGGGAGGAAGCGTTCGCGCTGCTCGTCCGTCCCGAAGTCGTAGATCGGGTACATCACGAGCGACGACTGCACGGACGCGAACGAGCGGTAGCCGCTGTCCACGCGCTCGAGCTCGCGCGCGATGAGGCCGTAGGCGGTGTAGCTCGCGCCGAGGCCGCCGTAGGCCTCGGGGATCGTCGAGCCGAGCAGGCCCATCTCGGCCATCTCGCCGGGGATCTCGGGGTGGAACACCTCGTCCTGGTTGCCCTCGAGCGCGCGCGGCTCGAGCCGGCTCTGCGCGTAGTC
>JBBSQZ010000325.1:0-2744 GCA_038243565.1 Rhodothermales bacterium
CGCAGGCCGATCGAGCGCGTCGAAGGCGCCGGCGACCTCAGCCGCGAGGCGCTCGCCTTCTTTCTCCCGGCCCGTCACACGGCCGAGGTCGCGGAGCGCGTCGAGCGTGTCGGCGACGGTCGCGATGTCCGAGAGCCACACCGAGACGCCGGCCGCGGCGAGGGCCTCGACGGGCGCGCGCTCGTTCTCCTCGCGGTTGGCGACGACGAGGTCCGGCCGGAGCTCGAGCACGCGGTCCACGCGGACGTTCTTGGTCCCACCGACGATGGCCTTGCGCGCCTTCCAGTCGTCCGGATGGACGCAGAAGCGGGTGAGTCCGACGGTCTCGTCGTCCAGGCCGAGCGCGGCGAGCGCCTCGGTGAGGCTCGGCACGAGCGAGACGATGCGAGCGGGGCGCGACGGCGGCGGAGGGCCGAGCAGAACGGGATCGGGCATCAGAATCGGGGTCGAGCAGGAGGTCAGGACAGGGCAGAAAACCGTAGGGTCACACCGCTGGTGTGACCGTCCTTCCGATTAGGCGCCGAGCGCCGCGACGAGGCGCCCGACGAGGCCGTCGAAGGAGCCGTTGGACATCACGAGCGCCACGTCGCCGGGCTGGAGCGCGGCCACGAGGTCCGGCAGGAGCGCCTCGGCGGACGCGTAGGCCGCGGCCGGCGTCCCGCGCGCCGCGACCGTCCGAGCGACGGCCTCCGGGTCGAGGAAGTTCGCCACGTCGTCGTTGTGGCGCAGCGGCGGGGCCGAGAGGAAGACGCGGTCCGCGGCGTCGAACGCCTCCCCGTACGCCGCCTCGAAGGTCTTGCGGCGGCTCGAGTTCGAGCGCGGCTCGAAGACGGCGACGAGGCGCCCGCCGGCCGCGAAGCGGTCCACCCAGCGCTCGCGGACGGCGACGAGCGTCGCGGCGACGGCCGTCGGGTGGTGCGCGAAGTCGTCGACGACGAGGACGCCGCCGGGCGTGCCCTTCGGCTCCTGCCGGCGCGCCATGCCGCGGAACGTGCCGAGCGCGCGCGCCACCGTCTCGAGCGGGACGCCCTCGCCCAGCGCGATGGCGACGACGGCGAGCGCGTTGTGGCGGTTGAAGGCGCCGCCGAGCGGCAGAAACGCGTCCGCCTCGCCCTGCGCCGTGACGATCCGGAAGCGCTGCCCGCCCGCCTCGGCGACTGCGTTCGTGGCGCGGACCGCGTTGGCCGCGCCGTCGCCGTAGAAGGTGACGCGGGCGGCCGTGTGCTCGGCGAGGGCGCGGACGTTCGGGTCGTCGCCCCAGAGCACGAGGTGGCCGCCCCCCGCCTGCGCGGGGGCAGGCTCCGGGACCAGCCCGACGAACGTCTCGAAGGCCTGCCGGTAGTCGTCCGGGCCGTCGTAGATGTCGGCGTGGTCGAACTCGAGGCTCGTCACGACAGCCGCCTGTGGGCGGTACAGCAGCATCTTGGGCCGCTTGTCGAAGTACGCCGCGTCGTACTCGTCGCCCTCGACGACGAAGTGCGGGCCGGAGCCCAGGCCAGAGGTTGCCTCGTCGCCGACCATCACGCCGCCGACGAGGAAGCCGGGGTCGAGGCCGGCCTCCTGAAGGATGTGCGTCATCAGGCCCGTCGTCGTCGTCTTGCCATGCGTGCCGGCGATGACGACCGGGCGGCGACTCGAGAGGAAGACGTGGGCGAGCGCCTCGGGGAACGACGCCTGCACGAGGCCGCGCTCGCGGGCGGCGGCGGCCTCGACGTGCGTCGGGACAGAGGCGTTGCCGACGACCGTGAGGCCCGGCGGCGGCACGAGGTGCGCCGCGTCGTAGCCGTCGAGGATCTCGATGCCTGCCGCGACGAGGCGCGTCGACATCGGCGGGTAGGCCGCGGCGTCGGAGCCGCGGACGCTTCGGCCCGAGGCGGCAAACAACTCGGCGAGCGCGCCCATGCCCTTGCCGCAGATGCCGACGAGGTAGACGTCGCGGATGGCGTCGGGCGGCGGCAGCTCGGGCCGGGCGAAGACGCGCAGGTGGGCGTCGGGGAAGTCCTCGGGGCGGCGCATCGGGCGGGGCGGGTGGGTCGCCCGAGTTTGGAGACGGCGCGGGCGATCTCCAAACCCGTTCTCGCCCAAGGCGCGCTAGTTGCGCGTGAAGCGCACGCCGTCAATCGCGATGAAACCGTCGCCGATGTCCTCGATGTTGAGGACGAACGTGCGGCGCGCATTCCGCACGCGCTGACGGCCGTTGCGCGACTCGATGCGCCGGGTCGCCCGGAGCCGGATCCGCCGGCCGCCGTCGATGAGGGCCCACGTCCCGGAGTGCTGCATGAAGCCGGTGTTCAGGCCGGAGCCGAACGTGTAGCCGCTGTCGCCGAACGTGTACGTCTGCCTCACAGAGTCGCCGGTGTCCTGGATCCACGTCGAGCGGCTGATCTCGCTGAGGCCGATCTGGGCGTGGACAGCCGGCGCGAGGGCGACGAACAGGGCGATGGCGGCAAATCGGAGCGGCGTCTGCATGGCGAATCGGTGACGGCGGGTGTCGTTCACGTTCCCTCGTTCCAGTGGGTTCCGATTCACGCGTCCTCCCCGACCGCCTCGGCGATGGTCGCGAAGCCGTCGCGTTCGAGGCGCTCAGCGAGGCCGTGCGTGATGGCCCGCACGGCGCCCGGGCCTTCGTAGACGAGCGCCGTGTAGAGCCCGACGAGACTCGCGCCCAGTCGGATGCGGGCGTACGCCTCGTCCGCCGAGGCGATGCCGCCGACGCTCACGACGGGCACTCGGCCGCCGGTTTC
>JBBSQZ010000326.1:0-2737 GCA_038243565.1 Rhodothermales bacterium
CACCGTCTACACGGGCTTCGCCCTCGTGTTTGATTTCAATGCAATAACAGACTACAGAGCGACGCGCGTCACCTTCGCCCCGCTCTCCGACGCCGAGATCGATGCCTACGTCGCCTCGGGCTCGCCGATGGACCGCGCCGGCGCCTACGGCATCCAGGACGACGCCGGCGCCCTCTTCGTCGAGGCCATCGCCGGCGACTACCCGACCGTCGTCGGGCTCCCGCTGCAGGCGCTCTACGAGGCGCTCCGCTCCCACTTCCCCGACCTCCTCGACCCGTGACCCGACCGCTCGCCCTCGCCCTGCTCGTCTCCCTCGCCGGCTGCGGCGACGGAGCCAAGGCCCCCGACGCGCCTGCGCCCGCGGCGCCTGCCGACTCGACCGCCGCGGCGCTGCCCGACACCGACACCGTCCTCGGCGTCGCCTCGACGTCGGCCGACCTCACGACGTTCGTGGCGCTCGCCCGCGCCTCAGGCTTCGATGCCGTCCTGCAGGACACGGCGCGCACGCTGACGGTCTTTGCGCCGAGCAACGCCGCCTTCGAGGCGCTCGGGGCGGACGCCCTCGCCGCGCTGCGGGCCAACCCCGAGGCGCTTCGCACGCGCCTCGCCGGCCACGTCCTCTCCTACCGCGTCTTCTCGGGCGACATCCTCGACGAGCAGACCGTCGAGTCGGTCGGCAGCCAGGAGATGACGCTCGTCCCGAGCGATCCGCTGACGGTCCGCGAAGGCGGCGCCACGGCACGCGTCGCGACGCCGGACCTCGACGCCGGCAACGGGGTCGTCCACGTCATCGACGCAGTTCTCGGACCGTGACCGCAGGCGGGGCATTTCGGCGTATCCTTCGTCTCCACTTCACCGACGCCCCGATGAACCGCTCCGCCTCGCGCCTCGCGCTCGCGCTCGCTGCCGTGCTCGCCCTCGCCGGCTGCGACCGCTATGCCGCCCAGTTGCCTGGAGATACCTCCAGTGCGCCTTCTATGCTCCCCGCCACGATGTACGTCAAAGGCATCGCGTCGCTGCGCGTGGACCAGCCGGTCGAGTTCCGAGCCCAGCGGTTCCAGGAAATCACCTCGTACTCGTGGTCGGTGATCGGGACGGGGCGGGCGACGGTCGGCCTCGAGGGCGACTCGCGGATCGTGATGATCACGGGGACAGTGCCCGGCCCGGCTGTCGTCCGCGCCGAGGCACGCGACGCCCAGGGGCACATGCTCTACGCCGGTTCTCGCGAGATCGTCGTGCAGTAGCGCCCGGCAGGCAGCCGCCGAAACCTCGCCGCCGCGCCGCGGGTTGGCTCGGGCTCCCTTCCCCCCGACTCATGCCCACGTACGTCTACCGCCGCGAGGACGGAACGACCTTCGACGTCTTCCAGCGCATCTCCGACCCCACGCTCACCGAGGACCCCGAGACGGGGAAGCCGGTCGTCCGGGTGATCATGGGCGGTGCGGGCCTGCAGTTCAAGGGGACGGGCTTCTACGGCACGGACTACGTCAAGAAGTCCGGCACGCCGGACGCGACGCCCGACGCGACGCCGGCCAAGGCCGAGGCGGCATCATCCGAGGCATCATCGTCCAAGACGTCATCGTCCAAGACGTCATCGTCCGAGGCGAAGACGGCGGCGCCTGCCGCGGCGCCGGCGAAGGAGTAGCCGTCCCGCATCCACGCGCGGGCCAGGTGGCGGCCCGGCCGTGGAAACCCACGCATACAGCGGGTCCACCCTCTTGCACTGATGCGCCTGTTACTCCTGTTCCTGTCGTTCGCGGTGATCGTCGCCGGCTGCGATTCGGCCGAGTTCGCCAGCTACAACTTCAAGCTCCGGACGGACCGCGACGCGTACGGAGCCGCCGACCCGGTCATCGTGACGCTCGAGAACGAGACGTATCACGACGCGATGCATGGCCTGTGCAACGCGGAACTGTCGACGCTCGTGGATGCAACGTGGGAGGCGGTCCGGCGCGTCCGGCCGCCCTGCGTCTACAGTCCGACCCGGATTTACCCAGACGAGGTTCTTGTGGACACGCTGAGCCTTGCCGACTGGGCGACCCAGCCCGGCCAGACGTACCGGTACGGCATCGGCGTCGGCTCGGGCGGCACCAACTTCCCCGTCTACAGCAACCGGTTCATCGTCCGGTAGTTGGCTCAGCCGGCCGCGGCGACGATCGCGGCGAAGGCGGACGCGTCGAGGCTCGCCCCGCCGACGAGTGCCCCGTCGACGTCCGGCTGCGCGAACAGCTCGGCAGCGTTGTCCGGCTTGACGCTACCGCCGTAGAGCAGCGGCACGTCGGCGCCGGCGAAGAGCGACGCGAGGCGCGCCCGGAGGGCGGCGTGCATCGCCTGCGCCTGCTCAGGGCTCGCCGTCCGACCGGTCCCGATGGCCCACACGGGCTCGTACGCCACGACGAGCGCGCCCGCCGAGGCGACGCCCGAGAGGCTCGCCGAGAGCTGATCCGCGACGAGCGCCTCGGCGTCGCCGGCGTCGCGCTCCTCGAGCGTCTCGCCGACGCAGAGCACGGGCGCGAGGCCCGCCTCGAGGCAGGCGGCGACCTTGCGGGCGACGAACGCGCTGTCCTCGCCGAAGATCGCGCGGCGCTCCGAGTGGCCGACCAGCACGTAGCGGCAGCCGACGGCGGCGAGCATCTGCGGCGACACCTCGCCGGTGAAGGCGCCCGCCTCGGCCGGGTACACGTTCTGCGCGCCGAGGGCGACGGCCGAGCCGCGCAGGCGCTCCGCGACGGCCTCG
>JBBSQZ010000327.1:0-2410 GCA_038243565.1 Rhodothermales bacterium
CTCGAAGCGGTCGGCGACGCGCTTGAGGCGGTCCACGTCGCGCTCGAGCTCGTCCGCGATCATCTCGGCCGGCGGGGCGTCGTCGCCCAGGCGCATCAGCTCGACCCAGCCGATGATCGACGACAGCGGCGTGCCGAGCTGATGCGCCGCCTCGCGCGCCATCCCGACCCACAGGCTGGACTGCTCCGAGCGGCGGACGTACGAGAAGCCGAGGTAGCCGACGAGCACGAACAGCCCGACGACGGCGAGCTGCACGAACGGGAACAGCCGGATGAGGCGCGCGAGCGGGCTCTCGCCGTAGTACACGCGCTGGACCGTGCCTGGGCCGGTCCGCAGCGGGATCGGGTCGTGGACCGCCGCCATCTCGCCGACGAGAGCCGCGAGCGCCTCGGGGTCGCCCTCAACCTCGGCGGGCACGTTGCGCGCGCCCGCGACGGCGCCCGAGGCGGAGTCCACGAGGATGGCCGGGACGGAGAACCGCGCGGGCTCGACGATCTCGTCGAACACGAAGCCCAGCCCGGGGTCGGGCGGCGGGTTGGCGGCGCGCTCGACGGCGGCGGCGAGGCGCTCGCGCTCAGCCGCGGGCAGGCCCGAGGCGCCGGCGAGCGAGTCCAGCGCGTCCCACTCGGCCCCGTCGCCCGCCAGCTCGGCCTGCATCTGCGCGCGGCTCTGGAACTCGATGGCCCGCGCCCACAGCTCGACGGCCGCCTCGTCCTGCGCCTCGAGCCGGTCCGCGAGGCGGCTCGTGAACACGAGCGACGCGACCGCGATCGCGACCGCGGCCACGATCAGGCCGAGCTTGATCTTGGTGCTCGTGCGGTAGGGATGCATGAAGAGGTTTAAGGCTTAAGGTTTAATGGGTGCACAGCAGAACCTTAAACGTTAAACTTAAACCGCATTCGTGATCGTCTGCTCCCGCCCCGGGCCGGTCCCGACGATCGAGATCGGCACGCCGAGGCGCTCCGAGATGGTGTCGAGGTAGGCGCGCGCCTCGGCCGGGAGGTCGTCCATCGAGCGAGCGCCCGAGAGGTCGGCGGTGAAGCCGGGGAGCGACTCGTAGACGGGCTGCGCGCGCTCCAAGAGGCGCGCGTCCGGTGGGAAGCGGTCCGTCGTCTTGCCGTCGATGGCGTAGGCCGTGCAGATGCGGATCTCGTCCAGGCCGGTCATCACGTCGAGCTTGGTGATGGCGAGCTCGGTGAAGCCGTTGAGGCGCGCCGCGTAGCGCAGGGCGACGAGGTCCAGCCAGCCGCAGCGCCGCGGGCGGCCGGTCGTCGCGCCGACCTCATGGCCGACGGTCCGCAGGCGCTCGCCGGTTTCGTCGAGGAGCTCGGTCGGGAAGGGCCCGTTGCCGACGCGCGTCGAGTACGCCTTGACGATGCCGATGACGCGGTCGACGGCCGTCGGCGGGATGCCGAGGCCGGTGCAGGCGCCGCCGGCCGTCGGGCTGGACGACGTGACGAACGGGTACGTCCCGTGGTCCACGTCCAGCAGGACGCCCTGCGCGCCCTCGGCGAGGATGCGCTTGCCCTGGTCGAGCGCGTCGTGGAGGTACGCCGCGGTGTCGGTGACGTACGGGTCGATGAGGCGGTCGAAGGCGACGTACTCGTCGACGATGGCGTCGACGTCGAGGCGGGCGTCGCCGTAGATGCGGGCGAGGACGTCGTTCTTGTCCTCGATGGCGGCGGTGAGCGTGGCGCGGAGCGTCTCGGGGTCGAGGAGGTCCACGACGCGGATGCCCGTCCGGGCGACCTTGTCGACGTAGGCCGGGCCGATGCCGCGGCCGGTCGTGCCGATGGCGTCCTGCTCGGCGGCGCGCTCCTGCGCGCGGTCCAGCGCCTTGTGGTACGGCATGATGAGGTGCGCCGTGTGCGACACCTTGAGGCGGCCCTCGACCGAGAAGCCGCGCGCCTCGACGGCCCGCACCTCGTCCAGAAACGCGACCGGGTCGATCACGACGCCGTTGCCGACGACGCAGACGGTGCCGGCGTGGAAGATGCCGGACGGGATGAGGTGGAGCACGAACGTCTCCTCCTCGCCCGACGCGGTCGTCCACTGGATGGTGTGGCCGGCGTTGGCGCCGCCCTGGTACCGCGCGACGACGTCCATGTCGGGCGCGAGCAGGTCGACGACCTTGCCCTTGCCCTCGTCGCCCCACTGCGCGCCGATGATGATGGTGACGGGCATAAGAGAAATGCAGTTTGGGGTTTGAAGTTAGGAGAGGTCGGGCTGTAGCACGCTGATCGACGCTGTGCTTGATCTATCCCGTCTTCAAACTTCAAACTGTCAGGTCGGAGACGGAGGACCCATGCTCAACTCTAATCGCCGGTGCTGACCTTGTGGAAGGCTGCGACGGCGGCGTCGACCGAGTCGAACGTATCGAAGACGTCCAGCAGGCGCGTGGTCTTGAGCA
>JBBSQZ010000328.1:0-2361 GCA_038243565.1 Rhodothermales bacterium
GACTCGGCGACGGCCACGTTCTCTCGCACGTAGGTGTTGAGGCAGTCCCGCCCGAACCGCTCCCGGAGCGACTTCTGGACGTCCTTCGCGTGGTTCGTGCGGGCATCGACGCGGCATGCGAGCACGCGCGGCGAGGCGAGCGACGGGTTGAGCCCCTCCTTCACCTTGTCGACCGTCCGGAGCAGCTGCGCGAGCCCGCCGAGGCTCATCACGTGGGCCGCGACCGGGACGAGGACCGTGTCGGCCGCGGCGAGCGCGTTGACGGTGAGCACGCCGAGGCTCGGCGCCGTGTCGAGCACGACCCAGTCGTACGCGCCGGGCTCGAGCTGCCCGAGCGCGCGGCGGATCATCGTCTGCGGCACGACCTCGTCCTTGATGACCCGGTCGATGCCGTGGAGCCACTCGGACGACGGCGCGACCGAGAGCCCGCCCCACTCCGTAGGCTGCACGACGTCGCTGAAAGGCGCCTCGCCGCCCGAGCCGAACCACTCGTACATGGACCGGCCGCCCTCGACGCCGAGCCACGTCGATGCGTTGGCCTGCGCGTCGAGGTCGACGAGCAGCACGCGCTGACCCTGGAGGGCGAGCCCAGATGCGAGGTGGACGGCCGTCGTGGTCTTGCCGGTCCCTCCCTTCTGACTCGCGATTGCGACTACCTGCATGGGGCTCGGTGGAGCGTGAGCTAGCAAGATAGCATGATCCCAAGCCGACATGCTAGCAAGACCGCAAGCTATCATGATCCCTTGCTAGCAAGCTCGCAAGCTGCCCGCTTCGAGATGTCACTGATAGCTTGCTAGCATGATCCCATGCTAGCAAGATAGCCGGTCTGGAGTAGGCGGGCTGACAGCCACGGCGGGCTGGACCTGCACCGTGCACTACGTGCGGTGTCGATGACGCGCGGAGGCGAGCGTCACCGACACCGCACCAGACATGAAACAGTCCGACCAGATCAGAGCCTCGGACGGCTCGGTCACGAGCGGCGGGAACGAGCACCGGTCGCGCGGGCACATCGCGCTCGCCCGCGACGTCGAGCAGATCGTGGCAGAGGGACGCGCTCTGTCCTCGAACGATCTCTTCGCCCTCGGCGCCAAACGCCTCGGCGGCACGCTCGCCGAGGGCGCGTTCTCGCCTCGCGACGCCTACGATGCCGCCGAACTCGGCCTCCACCTCTACCTGCTTCGGGGCTCGGGGGCGCTCCCCGAAGACTCTGACGACTTTCGAGACGCGCTCGTCGAGGTAGAGCGCCTCGCAGCGCTTCTACCGACCCAGACGCGCAGGACGACCGAGCAGAACGACTTCCAGCAGTTCTCAACGCCGGCCCCGTACGCCGCGCTCTGCGTGTGGATCAGCGGGGTAGGGGAGAGGAGCCGGATCCTCGAACCGTCGGCCGGCACCGGAGCGCTCTGCGCGTTCGCGCTCGCGATGGGCGCCTCGGTCCACGCCAACGAGCTCTCGGACCGGCGGGCAGACCTGCTGAGCGTCTTGCTTTGCGAGGCGGGGCAGGACCCCAAACTGACACTCACGCGCGAGAACGCGGATCATCTCGACGCGGTGCTGCCGCCGGGTATCCGGGCGGACGTGGTCATCATGAATCCCCCATTCTCGGCGACCGCTGGTCGGCTCGGCAGTCGCCGGATTCCCACTGTCGGTACGAACCACGTGCTCCAAGCGCTCCGGCGCTTGGACGCCGGCGGGCGCCTCGTCGCCATCCTCGGCGCCTCGGTGCAGCCGTCCAAGCCTATGCACCAAGCGTTTTTCGGGACCATCAGCGCCGAGCCGTTCCGGCTCCGCGCCGATGTCGAGGTGGACGGGTCCGTCTACCGGCCGAACGGAACGTCGGTGCGGACTCGGCTGATCGTCGTCGACCGAGCGCGAACCGGAGAGACTGGTGAGCGCCTCAAACCCGTCGTCGCCGTCGTGGAGCGACTCGGCGACGCAGTAGAGGTACTCGCGCCGATTCGTCTGGGTTGACCGGGAGGTGCTCGAGGGAAGACCGCGCGCGTCCCGCCGCGATGACGGGCCGTGGGGCGAGCCCGTCAACGCGGCGGGCCAGGACCCGAGCGGGTCCTGTACCTCCATGCCCCGCACGGGCGGAGCAGGCCGGATCTCCCGATGGACACTCTCTCCACGCGCGCCTCGGCACGCACGGCGCCTCGCCAACTCGACTTTCTCGATCGCCTCTTCGCGATTCTGCCCGGCGCCGCCGAGGCGCCGACCGAACTCTCGCTGGCCGACCGGCTCCACACACGTCTCCAGGCGTGGCCCTTCCCGGACGCTGAGCCGCTCGCCGTTCGTCGCGCGACGGTGGACACGCTCCACTCCGCGATTACGGCGAGCGTCTTCGACGCCTACCGCCCGCGC
>JBBSQZ010000329.1:0-2309 GCA_038243565.1 Rhodothermales bacterium
GCGCGTCGTCGTCCGCGTGGCGCCCGGCCGCATCGCGGTGGAGGACACGGGCGTCGGGATCGCGGCGGACGAGCTGCCGCGCGTCTGGGACCGCCTCTACCGCGCCGAGGACACGCGCCACGAGCGCGGGCTGGGTCTTGGGCTGGGCCTCGCCCGCGCCATCGCCGAGGCGCACGGCGGCACGCTCACCGCGACGAGCGCGCCCGGAGAAGGCTCGACGTTCACGCTGAACCTGTCGGATCTGTAATCCGGCCGCAAGGAACGGGCAAGGTGGCCGGCGTTGGACACGGACAACCACCGCTCTCCGCCATGAAGACGCTCCTCGCCCTCGCCGCCCTGCTCATCGTCCCCGCCGCCTCTGCACAGTCCGTCGTGGTCGACTGCGGCCCGCTCAGCGGCACCATCGCCGTCGCTCACGACGCTCACGTTTCGCCGGATATGGCGCGCGTCTCGGAGGCCGACGCCCGCGCCGTGACGCTCGCCGCCTTCCCCGGAGCCACGATCACGGACGTCGACCTCGAGGAGGAGGACGGCTTTCTCATCTACGAGGCCGAGTTCACGCTGGACGGTGTCGAGCACGAAACGAAGATCGACGCGGGCTCCGGCGCCATCCTCTGCGCCGAGCGCGACTGACAGTGAGCCATGGGGGATGAGGCATGGGGCATGAGCAGAGCGTTCGCCTCGGGTCATCCCTGCTCCGCATCCCGACAGACCCTCCGCCGTCGATCCAGAGCGCCGACCAACCGCCCCACCGGGGGCAGGCCGCCCCAGCGGCCGGGGGCCGTTCTGCCGACCTCCACCGAGGCGCCGTACTGCGCGGCGCCTCGACCCGAGACGCGCCGCCGGCGCGTCTCTACGGGGCGGCGGCATCGCTGCGGCGCCTCGCCTTCTCTCTCCCTTTCTCCGATTCCGATGCCCTTCCCACTCCACGCCCTGCTCGCGTCGTGCCTCGCCCTCGGCGCGTGCACCTCGGACCTCCCCGCCGACACGGCCCTCGCCGCGCCGCCGGCCGCGCCCGCCGCGGCGCAGACCGACGGGCCGTACCGCTTCGGCAGCCCCGTCGCCCGCTTCGAAATGCCCGACGCGCTGCGCGAGATCTCGGCCCTGACCGTCCTCGACGCGACGCACCTCGGCGCGGTGCAGGACGAGGACGGCGACTTCTACATCCTCGACATGGACTCCGGCCGCGTCTCGGCCGTCATCCCGTTCGGCCCGCCAGGCGACTACGAGGGCGTCGAACTCGCCGGCGAGCGCCTCTTCGTGCTCCGCGCCGACGGCGCGCTGCTCGAGCTCACCGGCTGGGCGGCCGGCCAGCAGGCCGACGCGCGGACCTTCGACACCGGCCTCGGCGCAAAGGACTGTGACGCCGAAGGCCTGGGCTACGACGCCGCGCAGAACCGCCTGCTCATCGCGTGCAAGAAGAACGGCGACGACGACCGCAACCCGATCTGGGGCTTCGACCTCGCCACGAACGCGCTCTCGGCCGATCCTGTGCTGATGCTCGACCCGGCGACGATCCCCGGCAGCGACAAGAAGCTGCGCCCGTCCGCCCTCGCCGTCCACCCGATCACGGGCAACACGGTCGTGATCTCGGCCAAGCGCGACGCCCTCGTGGCGCTCGACGCCCGCGGCGCCGTCGTCGGCACGTGGGACCTGAAGCCGGCGGGCCTGCCGCAGCCCGAGGGCCTCACGTTCCTGCCCAACGGCGACGCGTTCGTCGCGAGCGAGGGCAAGGATGGCGCGGGCGTGGTGGTGCGGTTCGCGTACGAGCCGTAAAACCAGTTTGCAGTTTGAAGTTGGGAGACACCGAGCACTGCACGTCGGCCGAGCATGTTGCCGAATACCACGTCTGATCTCTTCAAACTTCAAACTGCAGCCCCTTCAAACTCTTCTGCCGCCCCGGCGTATCCTGCGCCACACCGACCGCCCGTGGACGTGGATTCCTTCGCCGACCTCATCCCGGTAGCCGTCGTTCTGGGCTACCTGTTCCTCAAGTTCGCCGGCCGCTCGCAGCGCCCCGAGGCGCCGACGGCGCCGCGCCGGACCGTCCGCCCCGCCGGGCGCGGCACGGCGGGGCCGACGCCGTTCGAGCAGCTGCTCGCGCGCCTCGACGAAGCGAACGGGACGACGACGACGGTCCAGCCGCCGCCCCTCGAGCCGCCGCCGGTCCAGCCACGGCGCCCCGAGTCTCCGCTGTTCACCGAGAGCCGCAAGGCCGTCGCGGACTACGAGGCGCGCACGGCCGCGGCCACCGCCTTCCGGACGGTTGACGCTGGCCGCGGCTTCGATGCAGAGGCGCGCGGCTTCGA
>JBBSQZ010000330.1:0-2218 GCA_038243565.1 Rhodothermales bacterium
ACGGTTTCGACATGTCCACGTTCGCACGCAGGAATTAAGGCCGAACCATTATACCGATTGAAAAGGTCAAACCGCGCTCCGTTTTTTAAAAAGAGTTTTAAAAGTTCCGTTTGTCCCGTCGCTCCTGCATAAAGAAAAGGACTGTCTAAGTTTTCTTCTTGCTGATTGACATCTGCACCAAATTTTACCAGCAAGATTACCATGTCTGTGTACTGTTTGGTAGTTGCCAGTAAGAGTAAAGATCTTTTCTTTCGCGCCCGTCCCGTCCGGCTCGACGGCCGGCGACGCGCTCCGCGCCTCGGTGGAGATGGCGCGCCTCGCCGAAGCCCTCGGCTACGCGCGGGTGTGGTACGCGGAGCACCACGGGATGCCGGGCATCGCCTCGGCGGCGCCTGAGATCCTCATCGCCCACACGGCCGCCGCGACCGAGCGCATCCGCGTCGGCTCGGGCGGGGTGATGATGCCCAACCACGTGCCCCTCAAGCTCGCCGAGACGTTCCGCACGCTCGAGGCGCTCCACCCGGGCCGCATCGACCTCGGCATCGGCCGCGCGCCAGGCACCAACCCGAAGACGAGCGCCGCGCTGCGGTCCTTCGGGCCGGACGCCTTCGCCGAGCAGTTCGCGGAGATGAACGCGTACGTCTCGGGCGGCTTCCCGGCCGGCCACCCGCTCTCCGGCATCACGGCCGTCCCGGCGGACGTGCCGCTGCCGTCGGTCTGGCTGCTGGGCTCGAGCGGATCGAGCGCGGCGTTCGCCGGCGCACACGGGCTGGGCTACGCCTTCGCGAGCCACTTCAGCCCGACGCCCGCCGCGCCCGTCTTCGCGGCCTACCGCGCCGCGTTCCGGCCGTCCCCAGCGTTCCCAGAGCCGCACGCGATCCTCGGCGCGGCCGTCGTCTGCGCGGAGACGGACGCCGAGGCGCAGCGCCTCGCGGCGTCGCAGGACCTCGTCTGGGTGCGCCTCGCGCGCGGCGAGTTCGGCCCGTTCCCGAGCCCCGACGAGGCGCTCGATTATCCGTACACACCGCGCGAGCGCGCCGTCGCCGACGCCCGCCGGCGTCTCGTCGTGGTGGGCACGCCGGACGCGGTGCGGGAGCGCCTCGAGGCGATGGCCGCCGACGCCGGCGCGAGCGAGCTCATGCTGACGACGATGACGCACGACCCGGCGGCGCGCCTGCGCTCCGTCCGGCTCGTCGCCGAGGCGTTCGACATGGCGGGCGCCGCAGCCTGACCGAGGCGCCTCGCCGGCGCCCTCGACAGCTACGCCGCGTACTCGCCCCAGACCGATCGCAGGCGGTGCGCGATCTCGCCGACCGTCGCGCGCGCCTCGACGGCGGCGAGGATGCGCGGCATCAGGTTGTCCGAGCCTCGCGCCGCCGCCTCGACGGCGTCCATCGCGGCGCTCCACGCCGCGGCGTCGCGGCCGGCTCGAAGCGCGGCGATGCGCTCCGTCTGCGTGATCCGGATGGAGTCCGGCACCTTCATCGTCTCCATCTCGAAGCGCTCGTCCGTCGTGAAGCGGTTGGTGCCGACGATGACGTCCTCGCCGGACTCGATGGCGAGCTGCGCGGCGTACGCCGAGGCGCCGATGCGGTCCTGGAGGAAGCCCGCCTCGATGGCCGCGACGGCCCCGCCCATCTCGTCGACGGCGTCGATGAGGCGCTGCGCCTCCGCCTCGACGCGGTCCGTGAGCGCCTCGACGACGGCCGAGCCCGCGAGCGGATCCGCGTAGGCGGTCACGCCCGATTCGAAGCCGATGACCTGCTGCGTGCGCAGCGCGAGCGTGGCGGCGGCCTCGGTCGGCAGGGCGAGTGCCTCGTCGTAGCCGTTGGTGTGGAGCGACTGCGTGCCGCCCAGGACGGCCGCGAGCGCCTGGAGCGTCACCCGGGCGACGTTGACGAGCGGCTGCTGCGCCTGGAGCGTGGAGCCGCCGGTCTGGACGTGCATCAGGAGCATCATCGCGCGCTCGTCGGGCGCGCCGAAGCGGTCGCGCATGATGTGCGCCCACATCCGGCGGGCGGCGCGGAACTTGGCGACCTCCTCGAGGAAGTCGTTGTGGGCGTTGAAGAAGAACGACAGGCGGCGGCCGAACGAGTTCACGTCCAGCCCGGCGTCGACGGCGGCCTGGACGTAGGCGATGCCGTCGGCCAGCGTGAAGCCGAGCTCCTCGGCGGCGGTCGAGCCGGCCTCGCGGATGTGGTAGCCCGAGATCGAGATC
>JBBSQZ010000331.1:0-2198 GCA_038243565.1 Rhodothermales bacterium
AACCTACGCCGCCGCAGCCTCGATGCGATAACTGGATGGCGGGCCAGTCGTCGGACGCGTTGCTCAGAGCGCTCGGAGCAGCCGGTCGTACTCGGCGTGCGTCCCGATCCAGCGCCGAAGGCCGGCGAAGCCCACCAGACAATGAGCCCGCCGCGGCGCTGCCCGACGGCGCGGTAGTCCCGCGAGACGCGGGTAGACCAGATCGGAAGCGTCGGGTGCACGCACCGAAACCGCAGGCTCGGATGTGACGGGTCCGCGTCAAACGTCCGCTACGACTGCCGTGCGCGCGATTGCGTCGGCTCGGGGAGCATGGCGAACGCCTTCCAGAACGACGAGGCAGCGCGCGACTCCATGGTCAGCCCTCGCCCAGCACATCGCCCATCGGGCGCGTCTGCCCGGCGTCGTACTCGCGCATCGCCTCGGCCGCCATCCGTGCGAGCAGCGTCTCGGACTCGGGCCGGGCAAACAGCTTGTCCCAGCGCGCCTCGGACTCGATCTCGTCGAGCAGAATCGCTGCGAGCGCGTCCTGATCCGGCGCGGGGAGCGCCTCGGCCTTCGCGACGGCCTGTCGGAGCGTGTCGGTCATCGGCTCGGTGGAAAGAGGTCTCAGATTACGCCGCCGGCCAGCCGTCCGGGCCGTCGAGGCGCACGGCGAGGTCGCCGCGGAGGAGCGCCGCGAGGTCGTCGCCGACGAACGCTGCGCGCCAGCCCGTCAGCGCGCCCGGTACCGAGTCCGCGCCGCCGTCGACGAGCTCTTTCAAGACAGATTTGGGCGCCACGAGCGCCGCGTCGACGCCCTCCGCCGCGCACCGTCCGGCGAGGAACGCCTGGGCGACGAGCAGGCGCGCCGCGTCGCGCTCCTCCTCGACGCCGGGCCGCCCGCGGCGCTCGACGGCCTCGGGCTCGGCGTCCAGGCCCGCGGCGACGGCCGCGAGGATGCCCGCGCCGAAGCGCGCGCGCTGCTTGTCCGTCAAAGGCGTCCGCGCGAGGTCGGCGTCGGAGGTCGGGGCGCGGACGGCGAGGTCGAGGAGGCCCTCGTCCGGCAGGACCATCCGGCGCGTCCGGTCCAGGTCGCGCGCCTCGCGCTCGCGCCACGCGGCGAGCTGCCGCAGGACGGCGCGGGCGCGCCCCGACAAGCGCCCGATGCCCGCCACCTTCAGCCGGTCCACGGCGTCGAGCGCGTCCGCGGGCTCGAACAGCACCGGGTCCTCGTAGCGCGCCATCTCCTCGGCGATCCAGTCCAGCCGCCCGCGCTGGGCCGCCTCGGCGAGGAGCTTCTCGCGGACGGCCGGCAGGTAGCGCACGTCGTCGAGGGCGTAGTCGACCTGGTTGTCGCTCAGCGGGCGGCGGAGCCAGTCGGTCCGCGTCTCGCCCTTCTCGAGGTGGACGCCCGTCGCCCACTCTACGAGGTCCTGCAGGGACGCCGTGCCCGAGAGGCCGACGAGGCCGGCTGCGCGCTGCGTGTCGAACACGTTGCGCGGCCGCGCGCCGGTCGCGCGGGCGAGGATCTGGAGGTCCTGTCCCGCATCGTGCAGGATGACCTGCGTCGTCGTGCTCTCGAGGACGCGGCCGAGCGGCGCGAGGTCCAGCGCGGCGGCGTCGAGGAGGTGGACGTCGTCCGGCCCGAGGCCGACCTGGACTACGCCGAGCGCTGGCACGTACGTCCGCTCCCAGACGAACTCGGTGTCGAGGGCGACCGCGTCGGCGGCGAGGCAGCGGGCGACGAGGGCGTCGAGGTCGGCGGGGGAATCGATCATTCGAAAATGCGGTTTAAGGTTTAAGGTTTAAGGTTTAAGGTTTGGCACACGCACCTTAAACGTCAAACCTTAAACCGGTCATTAAGAGGGTGTTTCGCCGCGGCGGACGGCCGCCACGCGGCGCTCGAGGTCGTCGTAGCTCGACGTGCCCACGGTGACGCTCTTGACGGCGCCGGTGCCGTCGGTGATCATCGTGATCGGGATGGCCCCGCCGACGCCCGCCGCGAGCTGCGACGTGACGTCCTCCCGCCCGGTGTAGAGGAACGACGGGTCCGTCACGCCGTGCTCGTCGAGGAACCGGCGGACGAGCGGCAGGTCGGTGGCGTCGTCCAGCGACACGAAGCGGACCTCGACGTTGTCGGCGGCGTGCTCCCGGTCGAAGCGGACGAACTCGGGGAACTCGGCGCGGCACGGCCCGCACCACGTCGCCCAGAAGTTGAG
>JBBSQZ010000332.1:0-1571 GCA_038243565.1 Rhodothermales bacterium
GCTGGTCCTCGTTGGAGCGGATCTCGTCGGCGGGGTCCATCGAGAGGTCCTCGAAGTAGACGAGCTTGGCGTCGAGCTCCTGCTTGGTCTTGGCCGAGAGCTGCTGCGCGCGGCGCGAGAGCACGGCGACGGTCTCGTAGATGTTGCCAGTCTCGGCGGCGAGCTTGGTCGTGTCGAGGGTCTTGATCGCCATCGGGGTCGGGAGCGGAAGTGGAACCGACGAGGCTACGCCCGGCGCCGCGGCGCCGCGGCAAAGAATGGGGGAAAGCGGCGGGCGGCGGGCGGCGAGCGGCGGGCGGCGGGCGGCAATCAACCCCCGCCCTCTTCTACCGTGTCATCCCGGCCCCCGAGCCGGGATCTCCTGGACGGCGGGACGTGCTCGACCGGTTACGTCGTGCGCCGGCCAACATAGAGGAGATCCCGGATCAAGCGGGCTGCGCCGTCCTTCGGATCGGGATGACATGTTTTAATCATCGCGGAAAACGTGGCGATCGGCGTATAACCGAAACTTTGCGGGGCGCTCTGCTCAACCCTTCCGCCTTCCGCCCTACATCAGGCCGCGCTCGGCGAGGCTCGTGTACGTCCGCCCGGCGATGATGAGGTGGTCGTGCAGCGGAATCCCCAGCAGGCGGCCCGCCTCGACGAGCTGCTTCGTCACCGCCACGTCCTCGCGGGACGGCTCGGGATTGCCGGACGGGTGGTTGTGCAGGCACAGCACGGCGGCGGCATTCGCCACGATGGCCTGCTGGAAGACCTGCCGCGGCTCGACGATCGACGCCGAGAGGCCGCCCGTCGTGAGCGTGAACTCGGCCGTGACGACGTTCGCCGTGTTGAGGTGCAGCACCACGAACACCTCGCGCGGGAGGTCGCGCAGGCGCGGGCCGTACGCCGCGGCGACGTCCGCCGGGCTCTTCACCTGCACGCGCGCCTCGGGCGGGGCCGCCTCGACGCGGCGCCCGACCTCGAACACGGCCGCGAGCTGCGCCGCCTTCGCCGGCCCGACGCCCTTGCCCTCCATCGCGTGGACGACCTGCGCCGCGGAGCACCGCGCAAGTTTGGCCATCGAGCCGTACTGCCGCAGCAGAACCTGCCCCTGCTCGACCGCTGAGACGCTCCGCCCGCCGAAGCGCGCGCCGCTTCCGAAGACGAGCCCGATGAGCTCGGCGTCCGTCAGCGCGGCCGGGCCGTGCGTGAGGAGCTTCTCGCGCGGCCGCTCGTCCTCGGGCCGGTTCTTGATCGAGACGTAGTCGTCCGACGCCGGCGGCGGCTCGGGCTCGTGGAGCGTGATGCCGGGCAGGAAGACGGGGCGCGGGGCGACGGCGGGCATGGCAGGAAGAGCGGTGAGCCCGTCAAGACTCGCCGCGGCGCCCGACGTAACCTTCCCCACAACAAATGCGGTTTAAGGTTTAAGGGAAGCGTGTGCCATCCTTAACAATGGTCCGTGCAGGTTAGAGCAGCGTGAGGCTCCGCGTGCGCCGCAGGCTACCCAGCAGCAGCACCGGGCGTAGCGCCGCCGACAGTACGCCCGACTCGGCCTCCAGGCCCAGTTGCGACAAAGTCCGGCTCACCAC